>CAYFRX010000143.1:1895-3657 GCA_964345515.1 uncultured Rhodothermales bacterium | reverse complement strand
TCGTCCGGCGGCTCCTCGTCCGGCGGTTCGACCCCCGTGGGATTGCCGTCGCTGCAGCCCGTCACAGAGAGGCCCAACACGGCCATCACGGCCGACGCGCTCGCCGTGCGCAGGAAGGCACGACGCGAGGCGCGCGACGCTTCACGCACTTCTCTTTCGTCGGCTGGCGATGGGTACGGTCGCTGCTGGTCGTTCATGGGGCCTCGCTGGGTGATGAATGCGTCCTGCGAGCGGATGGGGCACCCGCTAGTTGCTGGCGTTGGCACCGATATCGCCCCGGGCGATCACGTTGCCCAGATTGGCATTGCTCTCGTGGACGTTGATGTGGCCATCGAAGCCCACAAGCTCGTCGTAGCTCCGGTCCACGACCTGGCTGCTCGTGGCGTCGTTGTTGGGGTGCGCGAGGCCATCAATCGGCGCGATGTAAATCTCGATGCCGCCTCCTTCGGATGCGCTGTTCACGTGGATGTGCGACGGATGACCGAGCGCCGTGTCCGTGGGCCCGTCCGGCAGGCGGATCGTGACGAGCGTCTGGCTGTCGCCCAGCTCCAGAAACTCGGCCGTCGCACTGACGCCGTTGGGCAGGGCGCCGTTGTTGGACTGCGGCGCCAGGTCGTAGCTCACCGACTGCGGACTGTCCACGAGCGGCACAGCCTCCACGGCCACCCCGCGGGCGTTGGCGCCGATGTCGCCCCGAGCAATCACGTTGCCCAGGTTGGCGTTACTCTCGTGGATGTTGATGTGGCCGCCAAAGCGCAGCAGGTCGCTGAGGGGTTGATCGACGACCTCCGTACTCGTGGCATTGTTGTTCGGCTGGCTCAGCCCGTCGATGGGTGTCAGGTAGATTTCGATCCCGCCGCCCTCTTCGGCCGTGTTCAGATGGATGTGCGCGGGATGGGCGAGATTCGTACCCGTGGGCCCGTCGTCTAGGGCCAGCGTGACGAGCGTCTGGCTCTCGTTCAGCGCTTGAAAGGTCGCCGTCGCGCTCACGCCGTCGGGCAGGGCGCCGCTGTTCGTGTTGGCGGAGAGGGCGTACTGCACGGCCTGCTTATCACTCGCTTGGTTCTCGGCCCCTTGTGTCGGCATGCCAAAGCCCCAGTTTTCGACCGGCGTAGCGCCTCCCCCCAGGAAGGCTAGCGTCTGCCCGTCGGCCGCGGCCGTGGCGTACGTGCCTTCATCCCACAGCCCGGCGGTAACGGCCACGCTGGCCCGGCCCTGTCCGGCCGCGCCGTACTGCACGTAATCGAGCATGGCGTCGGCGCTCTCGAACGTGTTGGATTCGTAGAGGCCGACCTCGCCCGTACTGGCTTTGATGGCGTTCCACTCCACCACGAGATACCCGCCGGCCGGGATCGTCATGCTGCCCGACAGCGCGTTCAGCTCGCTTACCTGGCTGTACTCCGGCCGCACGCACAGCCACAGGCCGGACACGTCGACCTCAGCATCGCCCGTATTCAGCAGCTCGACCCACTGATCGCCCTCATGAACCTCGTTGATCCGGACGTCCTCTACGCTGCCCTGCGGGGGCTGCTCGCCGGGAGGGGGATCGTCGTCCATCCCTCCGTTGCCGTCACATCCCACAGCGACCGTGACGAGGAGGGCGAGGGTAAATAGAGCGAGGATCTTCGAAACCACAGGAAAACGTTGCATGGTAGCGTATCGTTCGGTTCGGGGAGATGGTGACCGCGCTTGGTGACGCTCGCACCCGTACAACACGCGAGCGGCACGGAGTGACTACTCCGACGGAGACAGGGGGAATCGG
>CAYFRX010000143.1:0-1795 GCA_964345515.1 uncultured Rhodothermales bacterium | reverse complement strand
GCAGCACGGCGGTAACTGCTCAATACCCGACCGTGAGCGAGACGACCGGACGCCGCCCGGGCAACGTGCGCACGGCGCGGGCCAGGCCGGCGTCGGTCGGACTGAGCCGCCAATCGAACGCGTTGGCCCGGTCGAGCACGTTGATGACGTGGACGCGCGCTGTCACGCGGACGCCGCCCCACTGGCGCGCGTACGACAGCCCCGCATCCAACCGGTAGAGTGGAGCTAGCGCGTGGGACGACGGCGCGTCCAGCGCATAGTCGCCGTCTCCAACCTCGGACGCTCCCACGGTGAGGTAGTCGTAGTACGCGCGGCGGAAGGCCCAACGGCGCCCCCAGATGCCTCTCCAGCTCGCGTGCGCGGCGAGCCCGCCCCCAACCGGAGCATCCAGGTCCAGCGTCAGGCGATGAGGCTCATTCCACGGCGTGGGCACCAGGGCGTCCTCGAAGCGCGAGGGAAACTGCCGGCGCGATCGGTTGGCGGTGTAGCTCAGCGTGCCGTGGAGACGCGGCCCTTCGTACTTGACCCGCAAGCCGGCCCCGTACGCGTATCCTCGGCTTGCCGTGATGAACGCGCTTTGCGCCTCAGTCCGGAGCGCGGGAGCGTCGGATTCTCCTACCAGCGTCGCGTAGTCGAGCGTGAGGATGCGCGGCTGCCCCTTGTAGTAGCCTTCGGCACTGATCGTCCAGCGCGAGGCCGGCATCAACAGCAGGTCGGCCGCGGCGTGATAGGCCCTCGGGGGCGCCATGGAGGGGTCGACCGGCAACCAGAAGCGGATCGACGGCACGACGGAGGTCGGGCCCGTGCTGCTCAGGTCGAATCGATTCGTGAACTGCCGGTAGAGCCCGCCCGCAATCCGTGCGGCATACGGACCGAGGGCGCTCGCCGACCGGTCGTACCGCAGGGCTACGCGTGGCTCGGCGTAGAGGGTGCGTCGCTCGGGGATGAAGGTCAGGCGCGTGCCCCACTCCAGTGTCGTCTGCATGCCAAGCGCGTGCTCCCCGGTGACGTGACCGGCGAGATGCCACGACGGATTGGCGTACGCGAGCGGATGAATGAACCCGTTGTCGGCCCGGAAGCGGCTATCGGTGCGCACGGCCTCCAGGGCGCCGCTCACGTGATGCTGCGCGGCGAGACTGTACTCCAGCGCCGTCTCGATGCCGATTTCGTTGACCTCATTGTTCTCGTCCGGCACCTCGGGGGCCGCCGGCTCCGTCGTCCCGGCCAGGTACTCGTACCGCGAGGCGTGCCGGCTGCCGTGCAGGCGCACCGTCCCGATGGCCCGGGCGCCCAGGAGCCACTCCAGCCGCATCTGCCCGCCGAGGTTGCTCCAGTCGTAATGGTCCCGCGTACGCACGGCGCGCGCCGAATCGCCCGCCCCGAAGGACGCCGACTGGAAGTTTGCCCCGATTTCGTTGGTGCCGCGGTAGAGCGAGGCGTAGAGCGCGTGGAACGGGCTCAGGTGGAGCCGCGTGGCGGCGTGCACGTCGGAGAACGACACGCCGATCTGGCTCTGGTGCGGCTCCAGGTCAGCGGCCTGCACCTCGCGCCCAATGAGCCGTGAGGCCAGGAAGGCATCGGCGGTGTTCCACTCGGTGAGCAACTCGTGCAGCGCCGGATCGCGGTACACGTCCCACGCGCTCATTCGGGCGGCCACCATGGCCTCGCCCTGTACGCCCCCGGGAAGCTGGAGGGCATGCTGCACGCGCCCGTTGATGCTCACTGGATCCATCTCCAGGCTCCCGAACCGGTCGCCGGGGCGCCGCAGATCGTGCTCAACCTCGACGAGCCCAGC
>CAYFRX010000142.1:0-8111 GCA_964345515.1 uncultured Rhodothermales bacterium | reverse complement strand
ATCAACTACCCGCAGGTGGCCAGCCGGAGCGTAGCCTATCGCAAGTATGGGCAGACGACGGCCGTCCCGCGCACCTACGTCATCGACAAGCGCGGGCGCATCCGCTACCAGCACACCGGGCTGCTTCTGAAAGGGGCTCTCGATCCGGTACTGGAGACGCTGACGGCCGAGCCTGCCTCCGCCGATGGGGTGGCCCTGTGAGCGACCCGCCCCGGTAGGATGGGGCCTGGGCTACCCAATTCGCTGGCGGAGTTGGTATGGGACGATGCGTTGATCCCATCATGCGTGATGCCATCCTGCGTTGCACCACGCGCCGGGCGATAGGGGATTTGCTGCTGGCGCTGGGCAGCCTGGCGCCCGGAGGGGCATCGGCTCACGAGAAATAGAACTCCCACGCGATCTGGGTGACGCGGCCGCGACGCACGGTGAGGATGAGCGCCGTGGGCATGCTCTCGCGCTCGGCGTAGATGAGCTCGCCGGCCGGGGTGTCGCGTTCGGTGGGCGGCCCGATGGCGGCGATGACCTGTGGCGGGCGCATGCCCACGCGCAACCCCTCCGGACTGGCGTAGCGCCCGTCGATCAGCACGAGGCGGATGAGAAAACTACGGGTGGACTGGGTGGCTTCGTAAAGCATAGCCCGCAGCCCGGGATAGGTCAGCGTACGGATCGTGTCCGTCGCGCCTGAGCCGTACTGGTTCTGGATCGGCTCGATGGTGACGTGCTCAGGCGGGCCCAGTTGGCGGAGCAGGACCGGACCGCTGATGCTGCCGTCAGTGCGCAGCGCATCGTGGATGAGCTGCGACACGGCAGGCGCGGGCGGCGCCGGAATGGCCGTGGGCTCGGGCGCGCGCTCCGCCTCTTCGACAGAGAGCGTAGCGCTGGGCAACGGGGCCGTCGTTGGGTCGGCATCCGCGCGCACCGCCTCGGTGCTCCCACACGCGCTCAGGAGCAGACTGGCTGCACAACACGCTGCGAGCGCCACGCAGTGAGCAGACGGCAAAAGGCGGAAACCGCGTCGCGGCTCCGCGGCACGAGCGGAAGGCATCGACATAACCGTGCGACGAAGAGGCAAGGGGCAGCGTTCAGAATAACCTGACAACATACACCGTGCCGGGTTCGTCGTTGGGCACCGTGCTGATGAGCCCAAACGACGCATTCTGGTCGAGCGCCGTTCCAAAATCGACCTCGCCGATGTCGATAATCTGTTGCTGCGACCACGTGCTATCGGCCGTGTCTCGTTTGAAGACGTACACCACGCGGTCGATGTTGAAGTCTTGGCCGAGCTGCTCGTCGTAGCCGGTGACGAGCGCCCGATCCTGAAAAATCGAAACGGTCGACCCGAACGCGCCGGACGCGTATAGGGTGGAGGGGCGCAGGGTGGATTCGTGGACCCACGTGCCGGACGCTGTGTGCCGAAACACCCGGGCTGCGCCCGATTCCTTGTCACCGGCCTGCGCCTCGCCGATGAGCGCGCGGCCTTCGTGGAGGGCCACGGAGATAAAGAAGTCGTTGACGCCGTCGATGCGCGTGGCCTCGTGCCACGTTCCCGTGCTGTCACGCTCGAAGATGTAGGCCGAACCCGGTTTGCGCTTGAAGTACGTGGAGGCCGCCACGATGATGTGGTTGCCGTCGAGGGCGCCAGCCCCGCCGAGCACGCCGTGATCCACACCGTCGCGGGCCGTGAGTCGCGCGACCTGCAGCCAGGTGCCGGTCTCGGCGTTGCGCTCGTAGACGTACGCCGCACCGCCATCCTGCCCGTCCGGGTTGCCGGCTGTGGTGACGAGGGCGCGGTTGCCGTCGATGGCCACGTCGGCGGCGAATGATCCCTCTTCGGGTCCCTCGTCGGCTGTGAGGTGTGCCACTTGGTTCCAGTCGCCGAGGCTGTCGCGCTCGAAGATATACGCGGCGTTTGACCGGCGCTCGGCAAAAAAGTCGCTCGATGCGCTGATGATGATCCGATCGCCACTCAGGTCCAGCGATTGCCCGAAAAACGCCCCCTCCTGGCACTGGTCGCGGCGGGGGATGAGGCGCGCCGTCGGCTTCCACATGCCAGCATGATTTTTACGTTCGTAGACGTACGCCGCGCCGCCGTTCGGCCCACAGGTCGTCTCGCCGCTCGCGCCCACGACGGCCCGGTTCGTGTCGAGCGCGACGGCGATCCCGAACGAGCTGGACTGCGACGTATCCGCGTGCGGCAGCGCGTAGATTTGAGCGCGTGCCGACTCGGCCCTGCCCATCAGCAGCACCGCCAGGCCAACGAGAATGATCCAGCGAAAAGAGACGACCATGTCGATGTGTCTACGGCTAAATCCTCAGGCCTTTTCGTATGCTTCCAGCGCGTCGGCGAGGGCCTCCCACGTCTCGTACAGCTCGGCCAGCTCCTCCTCAATCGCCTGGTACGCGGCGGCTTTTTCTTTCATGGTGTCGGCGTCGTCGTAGAAGGAGGGTTCGGCCATCTCGGCCTCCAGCTCTTCTTGGCGGGCTTCCTTCTCCAGGATGGCCGCCTCGGTGGCGTCCAATTTCTGCTGCAACTCGTACGAGTTGAGATCGGCGAACGGCCCACCGCGGGTGGACGTGGACGCGGTGTCCGTCGGGGTAGGCTCCGCCGCACCGTTCGAGGCCGTGCCATTGGGTGACGTAGCGGCCTCCTCGGTTACGCCGACGGCGCGAGCGGTGCCATGCTCCACCTGCCAGCGGGCGTCCGAGTAGTTGCCGTGGAAGGTGCGCACGCCACCGTGGCCCACGCGCCACACCTGCTCCACGATCTCGTCGAGAAAGTGCCGGTCGTGGCTCACCACCACGAAGGCGCCCGTGTACTGCTGCAGCGCTTCGATGAGCACCTCGCGCGAGGCGATGTCGAGGTGATTCGTCGGCTCGTCGAGAATGAGGAAGTTGGCGGGCGAGCACAGCGTGCGAGCGAGGGCCAGTCGGCTCTTCTCACCGCCGGAGAGGACGCGCACCGGCTTGAACACGTCGTCGCCGGTGAAGAGAAACGTGCCGAGCAGCGTGCGCAGCTCCGTGTCGGTCCGGCGCGGTGCCTTCGCGCGCAAGGCCTGCAGCGCCGTCTGGTCGGGGTCCAGCGTATCGGCCTGGTGCTGGGCGAAGAAGGAGAGCTCCACGTTGTGGCCCACGTCGCGTGTGCCCTCGAACGGCTCAGTGCTGCGCAACATGCGCGCGAGCGTCGACTTCCCGGCGCCGTTTGGCCCGATGAGCGCGATCTTGTCGCCCCGTGCGATGGTGAGCGGATCGGCGTCGTCGAACACCTCCACGGGCCCGTCGGCGCCGTCGTACGTCTTCGAGAACGCCGACAGCTCCATCACGACCTGCCCGGAGCGCGGCGGCTCGGGGAAGCGGAACGCGATGCGCTCCTGCTCGGAGGGCGGTGGCGGGATGCGGTCCATCTTCTCCAGCTTCTTGATGCGGCTCTGCACCTGTGCCGCCTTCGAGGCGTTGTAGCGAAACTTGTCGATGAACGCCTGGATCTCTTTGATCTTGCGCTGCTGGTTCTCGTACTTCGCCTGCCACTGGGCGAGGCGTTCCTCACGTTCCTCCAGGTAGTAGCTGTAGTTGCCGTCGTAATGCTCCAGGCGGCCGTGGCTCATCTCCGCGATCGATGTCACCATCCGGTCGAGGAAGTAGCGGTCGTGGCTCACGATAATGACCGTGCCGGGATAGCCCTTCAGATGCTCCTCCAGCCAGTCGATGCTGTCGATGTCGAGGTGGTTGGTGGGCTCGTCGAGCAGCATCACATCGGGGCGCTGGAGCAGCAGCTTAGCGAGGGCCACGCGCATGCGCCAGCCGCCGGAAAAGCTCGTCAGCGGGCGGTCGAGCGCGTCGGGGTCGAAGCCGAGCCCCGTGAGAGCGGCCTCGGCGCGGGCGCGGATGGTGTGCGCGTCTTCGGCGTTGAGCCGGGCCTGCACGCGCTCCAGCCGGTCGAGCAGCTTCTGGTAGCGGTCGCTCTCGTAATCGTCCGCATCGGCGAGCTGTTCGGTAATTTTCGTTTCCCTCTCTTCCAGGGCAAGCACCTCGTCGAACGCCTGGAGCGCTTCGTCGCGCACCGAGCGATCCATCGTCTGCTCCTGCGTCGACTGCTTCAGGTAGCCGACGGTGGTCTGGCCCGCCTGCACAGTGCCCTCATCCGGCGTGTGCTCCCCCGCGATCACGCGCAGCAGCGTCGTCTTGCCCGCGCCATTGGGACCAATCAGCCCGATGCGCCGCTGCTCGTGGGGCGCGATCGTCCACGTCAGCCCGTCGAGGACTTGCTCGCCCCCGAACGCGAGCGATACGTTTTGCAGTTGAATCATGAGCAGGGGAAACGGATCGTGGAGAAGACGCTGGAAAGCGGTATACCAAACCTCTGAGGTCGGGTCGAGGTCCCCATGGATGGAAATCTCACACAGGCCGCGGGGGGCGGAGCTGCGAGGTATACAAGACGCAAAACGATCGGCCCCGCCGCGTTATTGCTTGCCCGTTGGAACCGGGCGCGGCCTCTGGCAAAAGCTCCCGGACCCCTCCACAAGATCCTTCCACAAAAAAGCCCCGGTGACCAGCGGGAGCCGATCATCGGGGCGAAACTGCAAGCGCGGAGCGTGCCGTGGGGACAGGTAGAAGAACCCCTATTTAGACAATGTGGGTGCCGCCCAGAGCCATTCGACGTCCACTGTTACCTTCCCGCGTTCACCGCTCGAAGGCGGGACGGGAAGCTCCCCGCAAGGCGAGGAGTGAGGCCTGCCGTCCGGTCCTGGAGGTAAGCTCCCTAGGGTTAAGGTGCGGATTCTTCTTTCCAGAATCGCCACGGTGATCTCCAGACGCTTGCAAGTCCGAATGTCGTCCTATGTGGATTCTGCATAGGCAATAATATGAGATGGATCAGGCGTCGTCATGTTTCATAGAGGGCCGGGCGGTCGAGGCGCCGTCGTGGGCAGGGCGGTCGAGGGCGCCGGCGAGGCGGTCGGCGAGCGCGTCCAACTCGGCATCGAGCTGGGCCTCGGCGTCGTCGCGTTCGGCACGGAGATCGTGCAGTTCCTCGGCGAGCGTCAGCGCCGTGATGACCGCCGTGGTCAGCTCGGCCTGTTCGGGGTGCGCCTTCTTGAACTGACGCATGCGCTCCTCGACAAAGCGGGCCAAATCGCGTGTCTGTTCCTCCGCCTCCTCGCGGACGCGTAGCGCGTAGTCGCGTCCCAAAATGTTTATGCGAATCGACTTCATAGTCGGTCGGTTATTGGGCGTCATCATTGGGCGTCCCGTCGCGGTCGCCGAGGTACGCGTCGATCGCGTCAATGAAGCCCTCGATCTGGGTGCGCAGCGCCTCGGGATCGTCGAGTGTGATGAAGGCATCGTCCTCGCCAACGTCGGGGCGCTGTTCGAGCTTCTGCACGCGCTGTCGCAACCGCCGGTTTTCCGCCTGCAGCCGGTCGATCTCCTCAGCGGCGCGACGGACCTGACGCTGCAGGCGCTTCAGGGCCGGACGGGGGGGCGGTTCGCCATCCGCCGTGTGCTGCGACGGGGTGATGGGCGACGTATCCATGGCACCTGACAGGGTTGGCATGCAGTCGGCGCGAAGCAAAAGGGGGACGGGTAAGGTAGCAGCAACCAGCGTCGGACTCAACTGTGGGCGCAATACTACTGGCGCAACGTGGCGCCATGATGCGTCTCCAGAGCCGACAGCATGGCCTGCACGCGTGCATCGACCTCGTGGTCCGTGAGCGTCCGATCCGCCCCAAAGCGCAGCCCGAAGGCGACGCTCTTCTGACCGGCCGGGATGCCCTCACCCTCGTAGATGTCGAAGACGCTCACGGTTTGCAGGAGCGGTTCACCCTCGACCCGAAGCGTCTCCATCATCGGGCCGACGGGTGCATCGGCGTCGACGAGGATGGCGAGGTCGCGCTCCACGATCGGGAAGCGGCTGATGGGCGTGTAGCGCCGCTCCTCGTGCAGCTCGGCGGCATCGACGAGCGCGGCCCCGTCGAGCTCCGCAACGAAAGCGGGCGCGGTGAGGTCGAAGTCGTCGGCCACACCGTCGTCCACGCGAGCCACGGTGCCTACCCGCGTGCCGGCGAGGAGCACGTCCAGTTGGTACGTGGTGAGCGGGTCGTCCGTCGTCGCAGGCACCATCTCGGCGTCATCGATCTGGAGCGCGTCGAGCACGGCGGCCACGGTGCCCTTCAGGTCGAAGAAGTCAGCCTCGCGCGGCGCACGATCCCAGTGCGTGGGCGCCTGGGGCCCACTCAGCGCGATGAGCATCGTTTCCTGCTCGAAGAAGCCGGGCACGATGGATTCGGCGTCCGGCCCACTGCGGTGGAAGACGTGTCCAAACTCGAAGAAGCGGAGTGCCTCCTGGCCGTGGTTGCGGTTGTGCTGCATGACCTCCAGCGCGCCCGGGAGCAGCGTGGGGCGTAACGTGGCCATCTCCTGCGAGATCGGGTTCATCGTTTCCACGATGGGGAGCGACGCCCCGTCCTCGGCCGCCGCCAAGGCCGGCCGGTTGAACCGCTCGGCGCGGTCGGCTGGGAGCATGCTGTTCGTCTGGATCTCGCGGAAGCCGCGGCCGCGGAGCAGTTCGCTCACCCGCTGGCGGAGCCGGTCGGCGCGCAGCTCGCGCGGCAGGTGGCTGGGTACGGGCACCTGCTCGGGCTCGGGGATGCGATCGTAGCCGTACAGGCGCGCCACCTCCTCGATGAGGTCGACCTCCTGCTCGACGTCCGGGCGGAAGGTGGGCACCGTACAGCGCAGCACGTCGTCTGCACTGCGGGCCACGGCAAAGCCGATCTGCTCTAGCAGGAAGACGGCCTCGTTCACGGGAATGTCGACGCCCAGCAGCGCGTTCAGCCGGCTCGGGCGAAGGTCCACGGTGCGCGGCTCGGGCGGTACCGGATGCGCGTCGACCATGCCGGGCACGATGGTGCCGCCGCCCAGTTCGGCGATGAGCTCGGCGGCACGGGCAGCGGCCCACACCTGCCCGTCGCGGTCCACGCCGCGCTCGAAGCGGTACGATGAGTCCGTCTGCAGGCCCAGCGCCTTCGCCGTCTTTCGGATCGTCGACGGGTCGAAGTAGGCGCTCTCGATGAGCACGTTCGTCGTGGTCTCGCTCACCTCAGAGTTCGCCCCCCCCATCACGCCCGCGATGGCCACGGGCCGTTCGGCGTCGCAGATGAGCAGTGTGTCCGGCGGCAGCGTGCGCTCCACGTCGTCGAGCGTGGTGAAGGACTCCTCGCCCTCCGTCATGCGCACGACGATCTCTTGGTCGGTAAGCGTGTCGACGTCAAACGCATGCAGCGGCTGGCCGATCTCGTGCAGCACAAAGTTCGTGACGTCGACCACGTTGTTGCGTGGACGCAGCCCGATCGAGGCGAGCCGCCGCTTCAGCCACGTGGGGGACTCCTGGACCGCCACGTCGCGCACGAGCAGGGCGACGTACCGCGGACACCCTTCCGGCACCTGGATATCGACGCGGACGGCCTCGGCCGTGTCGCCGCCTTCCTCGGGGTGGTCTATGTCCGGGCGGGTCAGCGTGCTGCCGGTGAGGGCGGCCACGTCGCGGGCTACGCCAACGTGGCTCGCCGCGTCCGGCCGGTTCGGCGTGAGGCCGATGTCGAAGACGGCATCGGTCGATTCCAGGCCGCGCTCGGCCAGATAGTCAGCGAACGGCTGGCCGACCTCGGCGCCGTCATCGAGCACCATGATGCCGGTGTGGTCGTCGGAGAGGTCAAGCTCGTCCTCGGCGCAGATCATGCCGTGCGATTTTTCGCCACGGAGGGTGCGCACCTCGATGGTCACCGGCTCGTACACGGTGGGGTTCTGGCGGCTCGGTAGCTCCAGCGTGGTGCCCGGCGTGGCGACCGGGACGCGCTGTCCGGCGGCCACATTGTCGGCACCGCACGCGATCTGCACGGGCTCGCCGTCCCCGCAGTCGACGTCGCAGAGCACGAGCTTGTCGGCGTTCGGGTGCGCGCGGACAGCGTCCACGTGGCCCACCACGACGCCGTCGAGCGACTGCCCGATGCGGTCGATGCCTTCAACCTCCAAGCCGCCCATTGTGAGCACCTCGGCGAGGGCCTCTGGGGCGAGGTCGTGATCCACGTACTGCGCGAGCCAGTTGTAGCTAATGTCCA
>CAYFRX010000141.1:0-8119 GCA_964345515.1 uncultured Rhodothermales bacterium | reverse complement strand
TTTTGCTTTTAGTCCCTTCCCCGTAGTTTGTAATCTCATGTTCTGTCACTTCGACGGCCTCCTTCCCGCATGACGCACTTTCAGGACAAGGCCAACTTCATCTGGCAAGTGGCCGATGACATTCTCCGCGGCACGTTCAAGTCCCACGAATACGGCGACGTGACGCTGCCCTTCGTGGTACTGCGTCGCCTCGATTGCGTGCTGAATGGGCGTGCGACTTTCCGTGGGCGCTCCTATCTTCCGAGATACGTCGTTCCCCATCCATCTGTCCGCACCCACCATGATCATGCGCCATTCCATCACGTGCCTTGTTCTTGTTGCCACCGTGCTCGTCGCCGGGCCTCTTTCGGTGCAGGCACAGTCCGAGACCGCGCCGCCTCCGCCCGACGATCCGCGCATCCACGCCATCGTCGAGGCCGTCTCGGCCGAGCGGCTGGAGGCCGACATCCGCGCGCTGGCCGGTTTCGGCACGCGCCACACGCTGTCGGACACGACGTCCGACACGCGCGGCATCGGCGCGGCGCGGCGTTGGCTGAAGGACCAGTACGAGCACGTTTCGGCCGACTGCGGCGGCTGCCTGGAGGTCGTGGAGCAGCGCTTCACGGTGGGCGGTGAGGGGCGCATCCCCAACGAGACGACCATCGTCAACGTGCTCGCCATCCAGCGCGGGACGACGCACCCGAACCGCTACGTCATCATGTCGGGCGACATCGACTCGCGCGCCTCGGACGTGATGGACGCCGAGATCGACGCGCCGGGCGCCAACGACAACGCCTCGGGCCTGGCCGGCACCATCGAGGCCGCCCGCGTCCTCTCGCAATATGAGTTCGGCAGCACGATCGTTTACGCCGGTCTCTCGGGCGAGGAGCAGGGTCTCTTCGGGGGCGAGCACATGGCGGGGGTGGCTCAGGAGGAGGGCTGGGACCTCGCCGCCGTCCTCAACAACGACATGATTGGCAACATCGAGGGCGGCGACGGGGTGATCGACAACACCGTCTTCCGCGTCTTCTCGCAACCCTTCCCCGTGACGATGAGCGCCGAGGAGATCCGCCGCATGCGCTTCTTTGGCGGCGAGGTGGACGGTCCCTCGCGCCAGATCGCCCGCTACGTCGATCGCATCACCGACCGGTACCTGCGCAACCTCGATGCGATGATGATCTACCGGCTCGACCGCTTCGGGCGCGGCGGCCACCACCGGCCGTTCAACGACGCGGGCTTTGCGGCCGTCCGCATCATGGAGGCGCACGAGGACTACACCGAGCAGCACCAGGACATCCGCATGGAGGATGGCATCGAGTACGGCGACGTGATTGAGGAAGTCCACTTCGACTTCGCGCGCAAGCTGACGGGGGTGAACGCCGCCACGATGGCCGCGATGGCCTGGGCGCCGCCCGCGCCGCAGAATGTGCAGATCGGCGGGGCCGTTCGCCCGTCGACGACGCTCGCCTGGGACCCGGTGGACGACCCGAACCTGGCCGGCTACAAGCTCTACTGGCGCAAGACGGACGCGCCGCAGTGGCAGAAGCACGTGTTCGTGGGACCCGACGTGACGGAGCACACGCTGGAGAACATCATCATCGACAACTACCTGTTCGGCGTGGCGGCCGTCTCCACCGATGGCAACGAGAGCCCCGTCGCCTTCCCGAGCGGGCTGCTGCGGCGGTAGCCGGCGCGCGCCAGGGCTACTCGGGGCTCGTGGCGCCGGCGCGGCGGATGTGCGCGGTCACGCCCGGATAGTGCTCGGCCAGAAATGCGCGCCCAGCGTCGGCGCCCAGGATGCCGACCGTCGTGGCGAGCCCGTCGGCCGTCATGCCGTCATCGGCGATGATGGTCACCAGCAGCCGGTGCGTGAGGCCGAGGCCCGTTCGCGGGTCGATGACGTGCGAGTAGCGCGTGCCGCCGATCGTGACGAACTGCTCCGTGCCGCCGGAGGTGGAGATCGCCGCGTGCTTGAGGGAGACGGTGCGTGCCGTGCCGTCGGGCTCCGCCCCGGGGATCTGCACGCGCCATCCGTCGGTGCCGGGCGGTGGGCCGCTCACGACCACGTCCCCCCCCGCCTCGACCAGGGCGCGCGTGACGCCTTCGTCGGCCAGCGTGGCCAGTGCCTCGTCGAGAATATAGCCCTTCGCCAGCCCGCCGAGGTTGAGCTGCATGCTGTCGGCGCGGAGTTGGACGGTCTGGGCCGTTTCGTTCAGCCGAATCTTCTGCCAGCCCGTGCGGGCGTCCGCTTGATGCAGCGCGGCGTCGGCCGGCAGCCGGCCGGTGTCGCGGGCGCGCCGCCAGAGCGCGACGTACGGCCCCACCGTCACGTCGAATGCCCCGCCCGACTGGCGCGCGAGCCGCTGCGCCCGCTGTAGCACGGTAAACAGCGGGTTGCTGACTGGGACGGGCGGGTCGCCTGCGCGGGCGTTCAGGCGATTGAGCTCGCTCGACCGGCGGTAGCTGCTCAACGTGCTGTCCAGCGTAGCGATGCGCTGAAACGCCGCTTCTGCCGCGCGCTGAACCGTTGCATTGTGCGGCGCGTACAGCACAATACGCACCTCCATCCCCATGTGGATCTGGCGGTACACGTGCCGGTCGAGCGCGTCGTGCTGCGCGGCGGCGGGGCCGTTGAGTAGGAGCCCGGCGACAAGCAGCACCATCGCGTGGCGGCTCCATCCTCGCATGTCCATCAAGACCTTCCGAAACGTTACTTTCATGCGCCGTTTTTTGCTACGCTCTCGTGTGCTTTCTCTTGTTGTTCTCGGGCTGTTCGTGACGATGGGCACGGCCCAGGCGCAGTCGCAGACGGCCTCCACCGCTGCTGCATCTGCGACCACGGCGCGCGACACGCTGACGCGCTTCGAAGAGACCATTCCGGGTACGCTCGTGACCTTCGAAATGATACCCGTTCCCGCCGGTTCCGTCACCATTGAAACGCCAGCGGGCCCAGAGGAGGTGGAGGTCGGCCCATTTTGGATTGGCAAGACCGAGGTGGTGTGGGACGCGTACGACGTGTACGTGTACGGCCTCGACAAGAACAACGAAGGGCTCAGCGAGGCGGAGGTCGACGCCGTGTCTCGTCCGAGCAAGCCGTACGTCCTGCCCGGGGAAGACTTCGGCCACAAAGGCTACCCGGCGCTGGCCATGACGCGCCGCGCGGCGGCCGAGTACGGACGCTGGCTGTCTGCGAAGACGGACCAAACGTATCGCCTGCCGACGCGCGCCGAGTGGAAGCACGCCTGCCAGCTGGGGATGGCCGATGCCCTCGCGGCTGGCGCCGAGGCGCTGGAGAAGCGCGCGTGGATGGCCTCGAACGCTGAGAAACAGACCCATCCCATCGGATCCTCGTCAGCCGACGCCCTCGGCCTCCACGACATGCTCGGCAACGCGGCCGAGTTCGTGGCGGATCCCAATCCCAATGATGATGCGCCGCCGGTCGCACAGGGCGGCTCGTACCGCACGGAGGCGTCAGCCGTGAGTTGTGACGCGCGCATCGAGAAGACCTCCGCGTGGCAGCGGTCGGACCCGCAGTTGCCCAAGAGCCAATGGTGGCTCTCGGACGCGCCCTTCGTCGGCTTCCGGCTCGTGCGCGTGCCATCTTCGGGGTCGCAGGCCGGAGGCGGCGAGTGACCAATAGAAAGCGCTTTTCTTTCGGGAAGAAAAAGCCGTATATTTAATGACCGATACGGTATCCAGCCGCTGAGGGGCGGCCTTCGCTTGCATACTTCATCAAGCCCAGCCACGACCATGAGCACTGACTCCCAACATTTCGACCGCATTTCGCGTCGTGACTTCGTCAAACGCACCACCGTCGCCACGGCCGGACTGTCGGCCGGGCTGATGGCCTCGGGGAACTTTGCCTACGCGGGCGCCACCGACACCTTACGCATCGGACTGATAGGCTGCGGCGGGCGCGGATCCGGCGCCGCCAACGACGCCGTACAGTCGTCGGAGGGCGTGGAGCTCGTCGCGATGGGCGACCTCTTCGAGGATCGGCTGGAGGCGTCGCAGGAGACCCTGAAGGAGGCTCTGGGCGACAGCTACAAGGTGGACGCCGATCACAGCTTCATCGGCTTCGACGCGTATCAGCACGTGATCGACAGCGACGTCGACATCGTGCTGCTGGCCACGCCGCCGGCCTTCCGTCCCGAGCACCTGCGCGCGGCCGTCGAGGCGGGCAAGCACGTGTTCATGGAGAAGCCGGTGGCCGTGGATCCCGTAGGCATCCGCTCGGTGATGGAGTCGGCCCGCATGGCCGAAGAGCGGGGGCTTGCCATCGTAGCCGGGACACAGCGCCGCCACGATCCGGCGTACATCGAGGCGATGCAGCGCATCCACGACGGCGCCATCGGCGAGGTCAAGTCCGCACGGGTCTACTGGAACCAGGGCGGGCTGTGGCTGCGCGAGCGCAAGCCGGGCATGAGCGACATGGAGTGGCAGGCCCGCAACTGGCTCTACTTCACGTGGCTCTCGGGCGACCATATCGTCGAGCAGCACGTCCACAACATCGATGTGGCCAACTGGGCGCTCCAGGGCCACCCGGTGAAGGCGCTTGGCGTGGGTGGCCGCCAGGTGCGCACCGACCCGTCGTACGGCCACATCTACGACCACTTTGCCATCGAGCTTGAGTATCCGAACGGCGCCCACGTGCTCAGCATGTGCCGCCAGCAGGACGGCACGCCGCGCCGTGTGGCCGAACACATCACCGGCACGCGGGGCACCTCCGACGGCCACTCGATGATTCAGGGGGCCACCAACTGGACGTACGACGGCGAGGACGTGAACCCGTACGTACAGGAGCACACCAACCTGATTGCGAGCATCCGTGAGGGCGAGCCGATCAACGAAGGCCAGCGCATCGCGGAGAGCGTGATGACGGCCATCATGGCCCGCGAGGCCGCGTACACAGGCCAAGAGATCACGTGGGAGGAGATGATGAGCTCCACGCTCGACCTGTCGCCCGACGCGTACGAGTTCGGCCCAATGCCCTTCCCGGAGGTCGCCGAGCCCGGCGTGACGACGCTCAACCGCACGGCCTCGCCGGCCGAGCCGACGGCCGAGTCGGGCGATGCGTGATAAGCGCACGATCAAGGCGGCGGCGCTGTGCGGAATGGGGCATGCTCCCTTTCGTGTAGCGGCGCCCTTTTTTGCCTCGCCACATCCCACCGACTGCCGGCTCCGAGCTGTATGGCGCGCTGTCGTTCCATTCCGCTGCCTGCCCTCGCTGCGCTGGTACTCATCGCGCTCGTGAGCGGTTGCTCCGGGCCGTTACCGCGGGCGCAGGCGCCTGCGCCTGTGGCGGCGTTGCCCGCCGTGCCCGGTCAGACGGGCCCGCCGGACATCGAGCTGGCCTACCCGAGGCCGGGGGCAGCTAAGCCGGATGCCGACTCGACGTTCTTATTTGGCACCGTCGGTACCGGGACGGCCCGGCTGGTTATCAACGACATCCGCGTGCCCGTCGCGTCCAACGGCGCCTTCCTGGCGTATCTGCCGGTGCCGTCCGACGGACAGTACCGGTTGGTGGCTACGACGCCCGAACAGACGGACCGCCTGACGTTTGTCTACGGACAGGCGGTGACGGCCGACGACGTGCAGCCCCTGCCGCGCACTCGCATCGGCACCGTCATCAGCGGGCGCGACACGCTGGACGCTGCATCCCAAATCGTCGCGGGCCGCGACGCGCCGGACGGCAACCGACGCTGGTTCTTCCCGCGGGGCGCGCGCCTTCCCGTCACCGGCGCGCTGCCTAATCACTATCGCGTGCAGCTCACGCCCTTCGACGTCGCCTGGGTGCACAAAAACACGACGCAGTTGGGCCCGCCGCTGGGGGCCGTGGTGCAACGGGCCGGGGCGGTGCGCGTGCAGCCGACGCACGACTGGGTGGACGTCCGAATTCCCGTGAACCACGCGCCGTTCGACATCCAGCCCGAAGCGGATCAAGTCGGCGTCACAATCTACGGCCGCCGGGTACCGAATACGGCGCCCACGCTGTCGCCCAACCCGATGGTGGACGGGGCCGGCTGGCGCACCGCCGAAGGAGAAAGCGCCCGGCTCGTGCTGGACCTGGCGCAGCCCCTCTGGGGATTCAAGGCGTTCTACGACAGCACCGGCGCGCTCGTCGTGCGCCTGCGTCGTCCGCCCCAACTGGACCCGGCCGATCCACTGCGCGGGCTGCGCGTGCTCGTCGATCCCGGCCATCCGCCGGCGGGCACGCGGGGTCCGACGGGGCTGCTGGAGCCCGAGGCCAATCTGGCCATCGCGCTGCAAGTTCGGGAGCAGTTGCAGGCGCGCGGCGCTGATGTGGTGATGACACGCACCACGGCCGCCCCGCCCGAAAACGCGACGTGGCCGCCCGACGATCTGTGGGCCCGCGCTGACATGGCGATCCGCGAGAACGTGGACGTGCTCATCTCGATCCACAACAATGCCTTTGGCGACGGGACGAACCCCTTTGAGAACGTGGGCTCGGAGGTGTACTACTTCCACCCGTTTGCCCGGTCGCTGGCGCAGTCGCTCGTCGACGAGATTGCCGGCGTGACGGGCCTTCCCAACCTCGGCGCGAAGCAGCGCAGCTTGGCCCTCGTACGGCCTACCTGGATGCCGGCCGTCCTCACCGAATCGCTTTTCATGATGTTTCCGCAGCAGGAGGCCGCGCTGAGGAATCCCGCCTACGTCGATCGGCTGGCCGCGGCGCACGTTCGCGGCCTGGAGGCGTTCGTCCGAGAGCGGCTGAGGGTGGAGTTTTGAGTTCAGGGTTTTGAGCCGGGGGGATGTCGTCGAACGCTGCACCCCGAACGCTGCACCCCGATCGGGTGCGCCCGAGGCGCATTCTTGGTGCGCTTCTTTCATTTGGCGGTGGGATTGGCGAAGTTCGCCCGATGCTCCGCTCACTCCACCGTCAGCTTTCCTCATGCAACTCACCTTTTGGGGCGCTGCCCGCACCGTCACGGGCTCCAAGCACCTGCTCCGGCTCGACGACGGCACGAACTTGCTGCTCGACTGCGGGCTCTTCCAGGGGCGCCGCGCCGAGGCCCACCAGCGCAACAGCGACTTTGGCTTCGAGGCGGCAGCCATCGACGCCGTGCTCCTCTCGCATGCCCACATCGACCACGCCGGGCTTTTGCCCAGGCTCTGGAAGGATGGCTTCCGCGGACGCATCTACGCCACGCACGCCACATACGACCTGTGCAGTCTGATGCTACGCGACAGCGCGTACATCCAGGAAAACGACGTGGCGTTCGTCAACAAAATCCACCGCCGGAAGGGAAAACCGCCCATCGATCCGCTGTACACGACGGCCGAGGCCGAGCGGGTGATGGAGCACTTCGTCGGCGTCTCGTACCGGCAGCCGTTTTCGCCGGCGTCGGGCGTGCACGTCGAGTATCGCGATGCCGGGCACATCCTGGGCTCGGCATCGATGGTGCTCACGGTCGAGCAGAACGGGCGCACCGTGCGGCTCGGCTTTACGGGCGACGTGGGCAACCCCGGGCGGCCTATCCTGCGCGACCCGCAGCCGATGCCCGCGTGCGATGCGCTCATCACTGAATCGACGTACGGCGGCGTCGTGCACGATCCGCCGGATCGCTCGAAGCAGGTCCTCGCCGAGATCATCGAGCGCACGAGCGCTCGGGGCGGCAAGATCATCATCCCGGCCTTCGCCGTCGGGCGCACGCAGGAGATCGTATACGCGCTCGATCAGCTGTGGACCGAGGGACGGCTGCCGTCGATACCCGTGTTCGTCGACAGCCCGCTCGCCGTGAACGCGACGGGCGTCTATCTCGCGCATCCCGAGTGCTTCGATCGCGCGATGCTCGACTACATGCAGCAGGGCGACGGTGACCCGTTCGGGTTCGATCGGCTCACCTACCTCCGCGATGTCGAGCAGTCGAAGCGGCTCAATGGCAGCCGCGTGCCCATGGTGATCATGTCGGCCTCGGGCATGTGCGAGGGCGGGCGCATCCTCCACCACCTGCGTAACAACATCGAGGATGCGAAACACACCGTCGTCATGGTCGGATACTGTGCCGATCACACGCTGGGCAAACGCCTCATCGAGCGGCGGCCCGAGGTGAACATCTTCGGCGAGCCGCACACGCTGCGCGCCGAGGTGGAGGTGATGAACAGCTACTCGGCCCAT
>CAYFRX010000140.1:0-8152 GCA_964345515.1 uncultured Rhodothermales bacterium | reverse complement strand
CAGGCTGCCGGTTCTCCCGATGAACCAGGTGCCGCCTCCACCACAGTCCACTCTCTTCACGTATCCATCTTGAACCCGCCGCATGGATCTCGTTACGCAAGGCGTCGTGGGGGCTGCGATGGCGTCAGCGGCAGCCCCGGCCTCAGAGAGCCGCCGGGCCGCCCTCATCGGACTCGGGGCGGGGCTCCTGCCAGATGTCGACGCGCTCATCCGCAGCGCTGACGACCCGTTGCTGGTGCTGGAGTACCATCGCCACTTCACCCATGCACTGGTGATGGTGCCGGTCGTAGCGCTCGTGGCAGCGACGGTGTTCTGGCTGATCTTGCGACGCCTGTCCCCTGGGAGCCGCCTGCCGTTCAAACGCATCTATGGCTACGCGCTGCTCGGCGCGAGCTTGGCTGGACTCCTCGATGCGTGCACGAGCTACGGCACACACCTGTGGTGGCCGTTCACCGACGCGCCTGTGGCGTGGAGCATCATCTCGATCCTGGATCCGGTGTTCACGCTGCTGCTGGGGGTACCGCTCGGGATCAGCCTGGTCCGGCGGCAGCCGCGGGTGGTGCGCTGGGGGCTGGCGCTGGCGGCGGGTTACCTGGCGCTCGGCGCCCTGCAGCACGAGCGCGCCAAGGCGGTAGCGCGCGACCTGGCCCGGACGCGCGGTCACGCCATGGAGCGCCTCATCGTCAAGCCGACCATCGCCAATCTGGTGCTGTGGCGGGCGCTGACCCTCACCGACGGGCGCGTCTACGCGGATGCCGTCCGCGTGGGCGTGGGGTCGCACCGGGGCTACCCGGGCACGTCGGCGCCTCTGTACGACCCTGATTCGACCGAGATGCCGTCCGCGATCCAGCGCGATGTGCAGCGGTTCGTGCGCTTCGCCGACCGCGTGGTGGTGCGCCACCCGGCGCGGCCTCGCGTCATCGGCGACGCCCGCTTCTCGATGCTGCCAACAACGCTCACCCCGATGTGGGGCCTCGCGGTGGATCCCTCTGCCGAGCCACCCGTGCAGCGCATCACCGACCGCTCGCTCTCGCCGCACGAGCGGCGGCAGTTCGTGGCCATGCTGCGCGGCCGGCCGCTGCCGCCGGACGACGCTCCACAGAGTGCGCCCTAACATCCCGACGGCCGTGGCGACGCTACTCGTCGTGGGAGGCGCGGCCTGTTGTCTCCCCGTCGCCCGCCGTCCATTCGTTGCCCGTTGAAGACGCCCGCTCCGCGGCGCCGTCGCGCACGTGGATGACGCGCTGCGGAAACGGGATCTCGATGCCCGCCGCCTGAAATCGTACGAGCGCCTCCCGGTAGACCTGATCGCGCACCGCGCGCTTCCGGCGGGGCACGTCGATCCATACCAGCACCTGCAGCAAGATGGCGTTGTCGCCGAGTGACCGCACGTTCACTTCCGGCGCTGGCTCCGGAAGCACTCGGGGCTGCTGCGCGGCGATGTCATGCAGGATCTCGGTGGCACGCGCCAGGTCGGCGTCGTAGGCAATCCCCATCTCCATCTCGATGCGCGTGCGCTGCTCGGGCAGCATGTGGTTGATAATGATCTCCCGCCCCAGCACGTCGTTCGGAATCATCACGATCTCGTTGTCGCGCGTACGGATGACTGTCTTGTGCAGGTTGATCTCCAGCACGTCGCCGAGGTACTCCTGCACCTGAATCCGGTCGCCGACCCGGAAATTCCGATCGGCGGTGAGGGTAATGCCCGTCAGCACGTTTGACAGGATGGTCTTGGCCGCCAACGCAACGGCCAGTCCGGCGATGCCCAGTGAGGCAAGAAAGGCCGTCACCTGAATGCCCAGCTCTCGCAAGGCGATGAGAAGGCCAGCCACCCAGATCACGTAGATCGCTGTCAGGTCCAGAATGCGGATGATCCGTTCGTCGACATCCGTATCGGTCCGTTCGGCGAGCGGCAGCCCGTACTCGCGGATGAGGTTCTTGACGAGACTGGCGAGGATCCACGTCCCCGTGATGACGAAGACGGCCCGCTGCGCGCCTTCCCACTGACCAAACTGGCCTTGAACGGCCGGAATTCGGTACAGGGCGTATCCGACCGCGACGAGCGCGACCAAGACGCTGGCCGGGGGCCCTACAATTCGAAGCAGCATGCCATCGATACGGTACCGGCCTCGATCGGCCCATCGGGCGAGGCCTCGAATGGCATGATGCAGCAGATAACTTCCTAGCATGCCTGCCGCCACGATAGCAAGCGAGATGAGCATGGTGCTGACGGCTACGCCATTCATCGAGACCTATTCAGTTCGTCAGAGGACTGCGTTCAGTGGGGATGCACCATCCGGCCTTTTGCCGCCTGCGGCGCCTCCGTCGCGGGGCACCTCAAGATCAGTCGGGGTGCCCTATGCCCCTTAGAGCCCGTTCCGCGACGGAGGTTTCCCCGCCCAATTCGTCGCAAAGCCTCCATCGCAGCGGCAGGTCGTCTCTGAGCACCGTGCCAGGAGCGCCCCGTCCTGCCTGGTCAGTCCACTGTCGTTTTGAGGTGATCCGACAGCCGGAGCGTAAGGGCGATCAGGGTGAGCGTCGGGTTGGCCGCGCCGGCTGTGGGGTACACCCCCGATCCTGCCATGTAGAGGTTGCCGAGCCCGTGCACTTTGCTGTTGGGATCGACCACACCCTGACGGGGATCTTCGTGCATGCGCGTCGTGCCCATGTGGTGCCAGCCGCCGCTCACAAAATCGGGCCACGAGGTATCGTCGGCGCGCAGCCACTCCAGGAGGCGGACCCGTCCGAGGCCGCTTCGTCCCATCTCGCGACCCAGCACCTCGTAGAAGAGGCGCATCGAGCGCTTGTCGAGCGCGGTCAGCTGCCAGTCGAGCGTCACGCGCGGCATCCCCAGCGCATCGGTCTCATCGGCCAGGGTGACCCGCGAGTGGGGGTTGGGTGCCTGCTCCTGGCGGGTGAACAGCTTGAAGGCCCGCTGTTCCGAGGCGAAAGCGTGCCTCGATGCATCGTGCTGTGAACGGTTTCTTCTCTGCTCCATTTCTTCCGGAGAGAGCTGCAAGTTTTGCTCCACCCACTCCGGCGTGAGTTGCTGAAAGGTCCCGCGGAGCTCGTCGTACACCCCGGGGCTGAGCGAGGTCGTGCCGTTCAGGATTTCACGCGTGCGCTGCACCTCCGGCGTGAGGGCCACCTCGCCCCGTGCCTTCGTCTCAAAAAAAGTATGCATGTACAGCTTCACGGGCTGCGACTCAGCAAAAACCAGCTGCGCGCCTGGCATCTCAATGTGCTCCATGAAGTAGCGCCCCACGAGGTCGTGGTCGTTTCCCAACCCCTCGGGCGCCTGTCGGTTGGAGGCCAGCAGCAGACGGGCGTTCTGGATGGCCCCGCAGGCCAGCACGTAGCGGGATGCCGCCACGCGGTGCTCCTTCCCGTTCGGCGTTTTCACGCGGATCCCATCCACGGCGCGAACGGGCTCGTTGGCCTCTACCTCGACCGCGTTGGCGTACGTGTAGAGATGGATGTTGTCGGCCTCGGTGATGGCATCGCGGTATTCGTACCCGAATCGCGTCGGCGGGCTGAACTGCCACATTTTCGTGCGCACCACCTCCTTGCTCAGGGGCAACTCCGTGCGCTCCGGGTCTTGCCGCATCCAGTACGCAGCATCGTACGCGTACGGGCCGAGCTCCACGAGCCGGTGGGCGCGCTGATAGAAGGGATCTAACTCTTCCCGGCCGATCGGCCAGCCGCTGTGGGGCACCCAGTCGCGGGCCTCGAAGTCGATCGGGTCGTAGGGCGCGCAAAACCCGGCCCAGTGCCCGGTCGTCCCCCCGAAGGCATGCAGGCGGGCCGCGTTCAGGGGGAAATACGGCTGCCCGACGATCTCGCCGCTGTAGAGGTCCTGCATCTGCGCCTCGACCTCAAAGCCGCCCCCTTCCAGCAAAACCACCTCGTGCGGCGTGTCGACCCATTCCAGGGCCATGCTGATGCCCGCCGCACCGGCCCCCACGATGCAGAGATCGCCTTCGATCAGCGTGCCATCCTCCAGCTCACGTGCGTCAGCGTGCATAGGCCCATGGGTCCGTTCGGATTCAGGAGCGGCCGCGGACGTGCCGCAGCGAATAGAGTGCGCACTGCCGCGCCTCGGTCACCGACACGATCCAGCCATCCAACTGAACGGTGCGCCCCTGCGCGAAGTCGGCGCGAATCCGTTCGTCGAGCCGACCGCGCGTGAGCGCAGCACCGGGATCGAGCCCCGTATGCAGCACACGAATCAGGGCCGCGCGGCTGTTCTCTTCGGGCCGTGCCGCCCGATAGCGGCGGCCCAACGCATCGATGGATGCAACCCCGTCAAGCATCGAACGCAGTGCGGGACGTGCCCACACCTCCGATTTCAGCGGCGCGGGCGCCCAGCTCCAGCCTCCGGCCGCGGCGAGGGCCGCGGCGGAAACGCTTCCGATGGTGAGAAAGCGACGTCGGTCCATGGGCGCGAATGCTGCGGGTTGGTGGATTCAGAACGGGATGCTGCATGCTGCAACGATTTTAAAATAACTCAAGTTGTGTCCCCTCACTTACAGCGGTACAAGACGACGGACGGCAGACGGTGGCCCGCGAAACCATGCTCATTCCAACGGTCTGTCGTCCACGGTCTGCGGTCACGGGGCCACATTGGGGCTATTCCACAACTTGGGTCAGAATATTAAAACCCCGCCTCGCTTCTACCCTACAGAATGTTACGATCATGTGATCCAGACGGGCTCGTGCGGGGGTGCTCCTCTTTTAACGATGCCTGCTCCCGCTAGCGTTGGGCGACGGCCCGAACCTCGGCATAGCTGACGGTCTGCCCGCGTTGCATCTTTTTGGCGAGCGTGCCGCCGACGATCGCGATGCGGACCTCCACCGGCATCTTCTTCGTGTAGACCGTTCGGTCGCGGCCGTGGTTCGTGCCCGTGATCAACCCGGCAACGTTGATGCTGTCCCGGTTCCACGCCGAGCGAACCGCGATCCGGCCCGGGCGCGGATTGGGGGCGTCGAGGTTCGTAAGCCGACCGGTCACCCCGAACGCACCATCTTTGTACGCCTGGAACGCGTTCTCTTCGAGCGGAAGTCCGGTCCCCAGCGCTCCTTGAAGGGCACTGAGGTCGGTGGTCGACTCTTCGTACGTGACGTCTCCATTCGAATCGGCGTTGGGATACGTGCCGGCACTGGCATCGCTCAAATCACTATCGAAGGGAACCGCCGGCGGCGACGAGAAGGTCGTCTCGACGATTCCGCTCTCGTACGTCGAGTCCGCCGTCGCGTCATACGCGCGTATCATGGCCGTAAAGCGGCCCGGCTCCACAATGGCCTCGTGGATATCATCCGAAGCGGTTACGGCCGTGTAAAAGCGCCGATCGCGTCCGCCGACCGCTTCCGGCGCAAACAGGCTGTCTTCCACCCCCGACGGGAGCGCATCCACGAGATCGTAACCCACCTGCGAGAACGCGTCCACGTCGTGCTTCACATTCCCCGTCGTCTTCGCCCCGTCGAAGTCAAAGCGAAGAGGGGCCCGCTGAAATCCGAGGCCGGGAACCCGGACGTACACCTGGACGAACATCGTGTCTTCGATCGTCACGGACGTGATCGTGGTGTCCATCACGGCGCCCCACTCCAGCGACAGGGTGTCGCCTTCTGCGCTGAGCGTGTTAGTTCCGCGGTCGAACGCACTCTCGCCAACGTGATTGCTCAAATCAAAGCTGATGATCTCGGCGCCCGGCCCCGCCAGTCCCTGCGGGCCTTCCGGCCCCCGTTCTCCTTGGTCGCCCCGCGGCCCCTCCGGACCGACCGGCCCCTCACAGGCCAGAAGCCCAACGCTGGCGAGTGCACCAATGAAAAGGAGAAACGAAAGTCGCCGGGTAATTAAGCATGCCCACGAAGAGGAGGAGTGCATGAGGTCTGAAAATACGCAATGAGTAGGTGATGAAGGGCCCTTGCTCCGAAACCGCGTCGCGCCGGCTGCGGACTGCCGGGCGATGTGAGCGGCGCAATTTACATTCCGGCCTATGCTCGGGAGACAACGCACGGGACCGGTTCGGCCTCGCCCTGCTGTCCCGGGCCCTAATCCAGCCCAGCGCTTTGTGTTCGGTCTGGTTCGGTTTTCTTCGCTTCCGCATCCGCCTCGATCCGAATCGGAAATTTTTTCGCGGGGCCGCCCGCCTCCCAATCATCGCAAGGCATCCTCTGACGCCTGCTTTCCGTGCCGATGCCGAGGGCTCGCCTCACCCGGAGCAAACCGGCCGGACGGGCCCGCTGAGTCCTCGCAATCCGGATGGGCGTAGCCCCTCAAACTTCCATCATGTACATGAAAGAAGTTTGCGCCTTGCAACGAAATGGTGCCAACCGCAAAATCGGCTTTGGGGCTGGGAGGAAGGGGGGCTCTCGCCGAAACCTAGGGGGACCGTCTGTTCGCATTCTTTCGTATCGGTCCCCTCTCCCCATGCAGTGGTTTTACAATTTCAACCTCCGGACCAAGCTCTGAATTAGCTTCGCCCCGCTCGTCCTCACCGCGCTCATCATCGGTGGCGTGGGCTACTACGGCATCGAGCAGATTAATGCGCAAACGCAACGCATCCACCAGATGCGCCTCGTTCCGCTCATCCAACTCTCGGAGGCCAACGACGCCCTCAGTGAACTGCAGCTTAACATGTCGCAGCTCACCCGCGCCGACGGCATGAGCGCAGGGCGAGACGCCGAGACGCTCCAGCAAGAGATCGAGGCACTTCAAGCCGATTTCGAAACCCGCTTCAGCGCATGCACCGAGCGCACGCGGAACACCGCAACGAGCCACGCCCTCATTTCCCAACCGGGAGACCGGCCACGCGTCAGGGAGGTACTACCTATTCAGCGTAAAGCTACCGGGCCGCATACTCCACAGAGCAGCCGTCTGGTGGAGCCGTCTGGACGGGCACCATCGAGAGCGCAACGTAGGGCGTGGCTATGCCGGCCCCAAGGGCCATGAAGACGAGCAGCGATCCGGCCGCCGAAAGGGTGAGCGCGACGCCGAGCGCCGCCTTGCGGGACGGCTACCGGCTGCGCACCCGAATGGAAAAGGCCTCCGCAGGGTGGACCGTGATGAGCGCGTCGACCTCCGCCGCCGTGAACCCCGCTCGCCGGAGCGCCGGAAGCAACTCGGTGAAGAGGGCGGTGTACGGTTGGAAGTCGCCGCCTCCCGGCTCGCCCACCGAGTACCACCCGTTGTCCTGGGAGACAAGCACGCGGTCGAGGAGCCCGCGCTCCCGCATCGTGAGGAGGCGCTGGACGTACGCCTGCGTCCGGTCGGGCTCGTAGCCGTCGAACTCGACCCAGGCCCCGCGCCGGGCAGCTTCCACGTGACGCTCCATGTCCTCCTCGTTTTGGGCGTGGACCCACACCCACGCGCTCGGATCGACGCCCTCCTCGGCAAGCACGCGGAGCTGATCGAAGGCCGGCGTAGCAGGACCCGTGTGCGCGGCAATGGTCAGCCCCGTCTGCAAATGCGCCCGGCAGGCCGCCCGCACGAGCTTTTCGTCGATGGCCGAGAGGGGGCCGGGATCGACACCGATCTTGATGAATCCGGGCCGGATGCCGGTATCGCCGATGCCCTCACGCCACTCCCGGCTCCACCGTGCGGCCAGGGCGTCAGCCGACTCCGTGAAGGCATGGCGCGGAAGATGCTGATCGTTGCGCGCGCCATAGTAGCCGGTGTTCGTAATAATCTGGAGGCCGGTGGCCGTCGAGAGCGCCCGCAGCAGCACAGGGTCACGGCCGAGGAAAGCCGGCGTGCATTCCATCATCGACTGGGCCCTCACCGATACCAAGTCATCCACGTAAGGCTGAACCACCGACTGGACCTCGCTCCGATCGTAGCGCTCGGGGCCGACCGTCTCGGCCCCTGCAAAATCCACCATCACATGCTCGTGCGGAAGCGTCCGCCCCAGCTCCGCCGGATCGATCGGCCCGGTGACGGTCATCATGGAGGGGGTAGGCGCATCCCGCTCGGCGATTGCCCACGCAGCGGAAGACGGAAGGAGACTCACCGCGCCGAGGGTGGCGGCGCCTGTTTGTAGAAACGTGCGTCGGTTCATGTCGATCATGGATGCGGTCGAAGACAACGAGCGATGCGGCGACTCCACAGAGGATGGCATCTGTTACCGGACGCGCACAACTCGCCACCCTCCTC
>CAYFRX010000139.1:0-8183 GCA_964345515.1 uncultured Rhodothermales bacterium | reverse complement strand
CATGGACCATCAGCTGGTGGGCTCGACGGTCACGCACGTGCTCGTGAGCCAGGACTGGGAAAAGACCCCGGATCTGTACTATTACGGTACGCCGGCATCCCAGCTCTCTGGGGAGAGCCGCATGCTGCGGGGCGTGCAGGATGAGTACTTGACGACCCGCATCTCGTACTCCGACGAGCACTACGAGACGGCGCTGGAATCGCTGGCGTGCCACGAGTCGCAAATTCCGCCGGAATCACTGGAGCGCCGGCGGGAGGCGTGGGCAGAGCGGGGCAACCTCGTCTACCTCCGCCCCTTCGTTCCCCCCAGCGATCACTCCGACGATCTCTTCGACAATTAGCGGGCGCCGGCACACGCGCCCCCTCTCCGAGGCGTCCCCGATGGTCTGGGGCGGGGGGCAGGCTATCGCCGGGGAGGTCGGGGCGGCTGTTCCAGCCGAGACGCTGTCACGCTGAAGGCGGCGTCGGCCGAGCAGATGGCACGGTTGCGTCGGAGTGCGCCGTTAGAGCACACCAAGCTGGCTCTGGAAGCCATCGCCACGGTCGTCAAGTTCGACGACCCACGACGCGGGGGTAGACGCCTCGCTGTCGTCTTCTGAGGAGGCGGTATCGGCACGGCGCAGGTACTTCACCAGATCGCCGGGCACGTCGTCATCCATCCACCACTCCAGCGTGGCACCGGGGGTGCCGTAGCGTACGTGCTGGGCGTCGAAGGTGCCGGCTGGCACGGTCACCTGCTCGGTGCCCACTGTGGCGCCCTCCAGGCTTTCCGGCGTCAGTGTCTGCGGCGCAGCGTATCCGTACGTGCCCTTTTGCACCGGCATCTCCTTCGGCTCTTCACCGGGGAACTGGCCGCGGAGGCGCAGGAGCTCCTCCTGGTCGGGGCTGAACAGTCCTTCGAGCACAATGGCCTCGTCGGTATCTGCGTTCTCGTAGGTGACGTGCCACCACTCGTCGCCGTCCTCGGTGCGGGCTAGGAAGGCCCGCTGGATGTAGGCCCCTGTTGGTTCCTCATTTTCCAGTATCTGCCAGCGCGTCCACTCACCAGGCGCGTAAGCGTCCTCGGTGACGGCATATCCGCCCGCGTGGAAGGCGACGTTGAAGAGATAGCCTGTGTAGAGATTCATCCATTGATTCGTCCAGGTATCAGGGAAGCGGGCCACGATCATGGCGCCGGCGGCTTCCCCGATGCGCGCGCCCACGACCTCGCCGGTGCGCTCGGCCGCACGGTCGACGGTGCTATCCACGGCCGTGTTGACGACGCTCGTGCACCCGGCGAAAGTGAGTCCGACGAAAAGAAGGAAGATAACAAGACGTTGTGCAGTCATAGGGCTCCGTGTTTTTGAACAGTCCGTGCTATCGAGCAGATGGGGCAGTCCATTGTGCATGATTGGTGGCTGTATTACACACACGTAAAAAAGGACCGAGTGCGGACAGAAAAAACAAGATTCTGCTTCCATCACCCCATAGCGTGCGGATTGCGCACGTGCGCACAGAGGGCGTCCTTCCGATTCGCGGCGCTCATACAGAAGGCGGAGGATGGCTTGTCGGCTACGTGCTGTGTGGGCCGACCTCCCGGATACTGTACCTGGAATGCGTGTGTCGACAGAGGTACGCTGCAAAATAATGGCCACGCGCTAGCTGGAGCGTCTGTGCGACCCTGGGCGTTGCAACGGGGCTGAGGTCGGGTGGTACATCGTTCGGCAGACCATCACCTGTTTCTCGATTCCGTGATGACACACACTCTTCCTTCAGATCACACCGCGCTCCTCATCATCGACGTGCAGCAGGGGTTTGACGACCCCGCGTTGGGACACGCGTAACAACCCGGATGCCGAGGCAAACATGGCGCGCCTGCTCGACGCATGGCGGATCCGCAGCGGATCCGTCTTCCACGTGCAGCACCTCTCGGCTGAGCGCGACTCGCCGTTGCCTCGTTTTCTCACGGGCGATCAGGAGAGACAGGCGCCTGTGAAACTGAACGGCGGCTGAGTAAGGAGAGCCGTGTGGGTTTACCGCCGTGTGCGCGTGTAACCTTCCTCGGCCATAACGAATCAGGCGGCGGCGCCAGCTACCGGAGCAGCCTCGGTGGAAGCATCGGCCGGCGCAGTCTCCTCGGTGTCTTCAGCGGGCGCCGTGTCACGATCCGTCCAGTAGATGTCAACGAGCATGGCGATGGGACCCACGATGAAGAGCGCGTAGAAGGGGGCATAGACGACCTCGCCCAGCCGCAGGAACAGCTCCACGATCGCGATGATCACCGTGACCACGATCTCGCCCGTCTTGGACGACACGGTCGTCTTCGGATCGGTGATCATGAACAGCGCGAAGAGCTGGTACATCGGGCCGGTGATGGGCGCAGCCTCGGCGAGAAACGAGTCGCCCGTGAAGTAGCTACGCACGAAGGCCAGCACCAAAAAGGCCGCGATGTACGTGAGCGTGATGTGCGCCCGCTTGACGCGCCAGATGGTGACGAGGCCGATCCCCCAGATGATGAGCATCGGCCAGATGTTGTTGCCCCACTGCGTGTTGAGCGGCGCGACGGCGAACGGCGCCAGGAAGAAAAGCGCGCAGAGCCCGAAGTTCGAGGGGTTCCAGATATGCCGTCCCTTCACCCGGAGCACGTACTTCGACATGATCGACATCACGCTGCACAGCGCGAACGGCCAGAGCATGGGCGAGCGGACAAGGATCGCCACGCTGATGCCCGAGGTGTAGCCGCTCGCGATGTTTGGCCAGTCCCCCCAGTAGAGGCGGCCCATCACGAGTTCCGTTGCCACACTAGCGCCGATGGCAAGCGCGATCGCTTCGTAGCTTTTGAGGATCCCGAACGAGATGTGCGCCGCGATCAGGATCAGCGAGATCAGGATCGGCGGCACGTAGCGTAGATTAATCTTCATCGCGGTTCCTGGATGGTATGCAGGGTGTCGGTGGCTAGGTCAGTGAGGGTTTGTTCGGTGCCGGAGGGCCAGCGGATGACGGCCTTCTCGATGCGATCGTGGCTCCCGAGTCCAAAGTGAAGCGAGCGCTGGTTTTGCGCGGCAAATCCGCTGCCGCCGGCCACGCGCTGGATTTGCCGCTGATCGGCCCAGAACAGTTCGACCTTGGCGCCGATGGCGCTGCGGTTGCTGCGGGTGCCTTCGAGCTTGAAGGCAATCCAGTGGTGCGATGGCGCGACGGTGTTGCGATAGACCTTGAGCGGGCCGCGCTGGTGTGCCACGATCACGTCCAGCGTGCCCCGATTCCAGAGGTCCGCCAGGGCCACGGCGCGGCCGTCGAGCGTGGTGGTGCCGCCCACGGCGGGGCCCACGTCCTGGAAGCGCCCGGCGCCGTCGTTCATCCAGACGCGGTTCGCCTGATGGCCGGAAAGGCTGCGGCCTTCCATCGCCGGCCAGTTGGACGCGTCTGCGATGATGCCTTCGTGGCCGCCAGCGACCTTCGAGAAGTCGTACCAATAGCTTTCCCGCTTCTTGCCGGAGACGTGACCGTTGGTGACGAAGAGGTCGAGCCAGCCGTCGTTGTTCAGGTCGCCGAACTGCGCGCCGTAACTCCAGCCCGCAAGCTCCACGCCGAGCGCATCGGCTAGGTTCTGGAATTCAGGACTTTCGCCCGATGAGGAGGTTGGGACCCAAAGGCTGTTGCCTTGCAGCAGCAAGCCGCTTTCCGAGATGTTGCTCACATAGATCGACCACTGGCCGCGGTTGAGCACATCGGCCATCGTGGCGTTCATTCCGCTCTTCGGCGTGCGGCTGATGTTGGAGGTGCGGCTGACGTCGCGGAAGCGCTCCCCGCCCTCGTTCACGTACAGCTCGTCGGCGCCAAAGTCATTGGCTATGAAGAGGTCCGGATAGCGGTCGCCGTTGAGGTCGGCAGCGGTTGCAGCGAGCGACCAGCGCGTGCTGGTCAGGCCCATCTGCTCGCCGACTTCCTCGAAGCGGCCATCGCCCCGGTTGTGGAAGAGGAGGTTGCGCCCGCCGTTCGTGGCGTACTCGTAGCTCTCGCGCATGATGCGCGTGGACTCCAGATCCCATAGGTTGAGGTCGGCCCGGTAGAAGCCGCCGACGAAGAGATCGAGGAGGCCGTCGCGATCGTAATCAAACCAGACGGCCGTGTTCGCATTGAGCCAGTCCGGGAGCCCGGCCTGGTCGGTCGCGCGCGTGAAGCCTTCGCCCTGGTCGTTGTGATACAGCTCAGGCCGGCCCCATCTGTAGATGAAGAGGTCCTCGTAGCCGTCGTTGTCGTAATCGCCCCACACGGCGCCCATCGAGGTGCCCGTGCCGCGCTCGTTGATGGCTGCCACACCCAGCGCAGGCCCGACATCCTCGAACGTGCCATCGCCCTGATTCTCGTAGAGGGCGTTCTGCGAGTCGTGTGCGCTGTTGGTCACGTACAGGTCGTGGTACCCGTCGTTGTTGTAGTCGACGACCGACACGGCGGCACCCGTGGACGCCACCTCGGGCATGATGTGGTTGAGCTTCGCATCGAGTTGCGGGGGCTGGTGCGTGAAGTCAATGCCGACCGCTTGGCTCACCTCCTGAAAGGCGAAGCCGTACCGCTCCAGGGCGGCCTCCTCGGATAGCGAGCCCGAGTTGCCCGCGTCCGCGGTGGACCATTGCTTGATGACGAGGGGCGTGGCGAGCAGCCCCACGAAAACCACGGTCGAGATGATACGGATGATAGACCGCTGCATGACGTACTGCTACCTGTTGATGGGGGCCAGGGCGTGCTGAAAACTGCGAGGCGTAACGTACCTCGTATGATATGTCTTCCAGTCCTCTTTGTGCCGTTGATAAACCGGATCGTCTTCGAGGCGGCCCGGGGGCTGGTCGTAGTCGGTTTGGCCATGGTAGGGGAGCGGGCGCACGGTCGTCGAGTAGCCCGTGTTGTAGTCGCCGTCCTTCACCCAGCCGTCGCCGACGAGCACGAAGTCGCGCGTCCAGCCGTCCGGCGGGGGCGGGGGCGCAGGGAAGCGGAAGCGTAGCTCATCGCCGGCGTTCATGATCACATAGCGATCGTCGGTCTGCCGCGTCAGTTCGCGTACGTCGCCGAATCGCGTGTGGTAGCCCTCCAGATCGCGCCAGATTTGCGACGTGGCGGCGAGGCTGTCGTATACCGGAATCTCCGGGTCGCGGCGGCTTTCTTGCCGCACCGCCGAAAAGCCGCGATATCGGAGCTTGGCCGTTTCCGCGTCGATGCGGTGCGTCTGCGTGTCGGCGTCAGGTTGACCTGTGGCCCACGCCAGCCGGTCCCAGTAGATTTCCATGTTGGTACGCAGGCGAATACGGTGCGGCATGCCCGGCTCGAAGACGCCTGTCAAGTCGATCAGCATGGTCTTCGTCTTGCCAGCCGGGAAGCCGAGGTCCTCCCGCACCACGGTCCAGCCGCCATTGCCGTCGGGCACTTCGAGCTGGAGGCTTTGCGGTACGGGGTGATCGCCCTGCGCGATGGCCAGGTTGATGGAGCTGTCGGTGGGATACACCCAGCCCGAGGCCACCAGCCAGAGCGGCCCGTCGGCAGGCACATTCTCGCCCAGGTCAACCTCCACGAAGTGTTCTTCGGTGAGGCCTTGGTGCGTGCCGAGCGCAAACGTGTCGAGGCGCTGCCCGTCGCGCTCGCGCACACGGTCGGTCACGTCGCGCCCTACGTGGTCGTGGGCGCTCGCGATGGATTGCAGGGCGCTCGTCGTGCGGATGGGGGGCACCGAAGGCGGCACCGTGAAGCGCTCGTCGACAAAGATCTCGGTGTCTCCGGGGTGGTCGACAGCCATGAGCGAGACGTGATCGAAGAAGTGCGTCTCCCACAACTCGCCCGTGATGCGCACGTCATAGTAGCCGTCGTGCTCGGCCAGCGCGTCGCCGTCGATCTTGATCCGGTCCTCGCTGTGGATCACCTTCGCCGTGCCTTGCGCATTGATCCGGAGGCCCAGCGCGGTGCGCCAGAGGAAGTCGGTCACGAACTGGACGCCCTCGCCGTTGTGCGTGTAGACCCACGGGCACGAGCCCTTCAGGCGCTGGCGTGTGAGGGCGGTCTGCGTTGACAGGAGGTCGAACTCGGCCTGCACCGTCCCATTCGGCCAGATGATGCGCGCCACGTCGGCCGCCTGGTTTTCGCCGAGGCCGAAGTGGACGATGGGGTCGTCAATGATTTGCTTCTGGAACAGCAGCCCCGTGCGCAGCTCGATCTCACCGCCGATCCCGAACGGGTTGATGCGGCGGTCGCCTTGGACGCGCGCGGCCCGCGGACGGATCGTCTTGGACTGGTAGCCGAGCGAGCCGAGATTCGTGAGCCGAGCCGGCGTGCCGTCCGCGAGGGCCAGCAGATCGAGGCGGCCCTCGCCACGCACGTCGGCGGCCGAGAAGGCATATCCGTCAATCGGTGCCGGAAGGGGCTCCAGAACGCCCGCTTCGTCCCCGATCCACAGCTGTCCCTGCTCCGGAGCGGAGGTCAGCACGTCGAGCGCCCCGTTGTTGTCGAAGTCCTTCACGAACAGCCGGGTGGTCTCGGGCGTCGCGCCGGCGGGCAGGTCGGACCAGCGGGTCAGCGTGGTGGCTGTCCATGAGTCGTCGTCCTGGCTCGTCAGGCGGACCAGCGTGCCGTCCTCCAGGAGCGCCACGAGGTCGAGCGTGCCGTCGCTGTCGACATCGCCCGGGGCGTGGCTAAGGACCGGTCCGAGCGTGTCGGGGAGAGCGCGGTCGGCGAATCGGGGCTCAGCCTGCCGCTGGTTGGTGAACACGCGCAACTGGCCGCCCGCGGTGAGCGTGATTGCGTCCGGATCGCCGTCGGCATCGAGGTCGGCCCAGGCAAACTGCCGCAGCCGGTCGACATCCGGGAAGAGGCGCTGGGTGGAGAAGGTACCGTCGCCATCGTTTCGGAGGATGACGGGGGCTCCAGACGTCGGGGCGAGCACGAGGTCGAGATCGCCTTCCATGTCGAGATCGGCCGTCCACGCCCCGACGTACGGCCGGTTGCGGACGGCCGCTGGAAGAGCGTCCTCGCTCTCATCCTCGAAGGTGCTCTGCGAGGTCTGCCGATAGAGGCGCACCCCGCCCTGTCCGGCCATGGCGAGGTCCATCCGGAAGTCGTAATCGTAATCGAGGCTGGCGATACCGTGTCGAGCCGGCGGAGTGTTGGCCGCGCCACCGGGGAAGGATACCGTCTCGGATCGCTGGAAGCCCGTCTGGATCCACACAGAGCGGCCGTTGGCCACCATCACGTCCGGCGGCCCTTCGTTCGTGAGCGAGATGTGGCCCGCCCAGTCCCACGAGCCGGCGGGAATGGAGAGCGAATCGCGCTCGAACCGGAGCGCCGAGTCCGGCGGGGCCGGTTGAGGGCGCGGAGTTGGCATCCGCAGGAATCGGGTGACTAGCTCGCCCACCTGACCGGGCGGCGGCTGCACGGCGGATCGGTCGGTCTGGTACGCGGGAAGGCGCTTCACCTCGTTCGTCAGGAAGGCGATCTGCGTCGCAGCGCCCTGGAGGTCGGACTGCGCGACGGCCTCCTGCACGCTGGCGAACTGCTCTGCGACGGCCGCAGGCCACGTGTCCGCCATAGGCGCCAGGCGGTCCAGGGTTTCCTGAAGTACGCCGGTCTCGCTCTGTTTCGCGGCCAGGCGGGCCCGCTCCAACAAAACGGCGAGGTTGGCCGGCAACTGTTGATGGAGCCGGCCCATGAGCTGGAGAGCCTCATCCGTCGTCTCGGCGGCGCCCTGTTGCTCCAGGGTCTGCGCCAGCGCAAAGAGCGCGCGGTGGGTGGTAGAGTCGGCGCCGACGGCGCTCCGGAAGTAGTCGATGGCCTGCGCCAGTCGGCCGCGTTCGCGTTCCAGCACGCCGGAGAGGTACTGGATCGTGCTGTTCTCGGGCAGGAGAGACCGTGCGCGCTCCAGATGGTCCGCCGCATCCTCGTACTGCTGCTGGCGCAGAGACAGCACGCCCAGGTTGGCCCATGCCGCGGGCTCGCCCGGTGCCTGCTCGGTCACCTCCGTCAGCCGGCCCTCGGCCCGAAAGTTTTCGCCCACCTGGATGGCGACGACGCCGGTGTAAAACGACGACACCACGTCCCGGTAGGTCGGGGAGCCGGGATCCGGCACGTGATTTTGCTGACAGGCCGCGAGCAGTCCGCCCGCCAGCAACACGAAGGGGAAGAGATACCTGAGGCGAACGTTCATCCGGCGATAGATCTTCATTA
>CAYFRX010000138.1:0-8186 GCA_964345515.1 uncultured Rhodothermales bacterium | reverse complement strand
GAATCGGAAAGGCAACGAAGCGAAGGGACGATGCTACGTATCCGATCGTTCCTGCGTTTTAGCTCCTCCTCGCTCCGTTCACCCATTCCCGTTGTTGCCGTTGCGGCCCATGCGAGCCAGGGCGCTGATCAGGTCGCTCTTCGTGATGACGGCATAGTTCGCATGCTGATCGGTGTCGACAAGGACGGCGCCGGCGTCGCGCTCTAGATAACCCGAAAGATGTTCCAGGTGCAGCGACGGAGGCACCACCGGCAGCGGATCCCCCATGATGCTGTGCACCGGATCCTCGCGGGCGCTGGGCCGCTCGATGAGGTGGTTGAGAATGCGCGTCTCGGTCAGGCTCCCCACCACCTCGCCGTTCTCGATGATGGGCATCTGGGAGATGCCCCGCTCGGTCATGCGCTCGATGGCATCGCCCACCGCGTCCTCTGGCCCCAGTGCGATCACCGACTGGTTCTGGGGACGCATTTTGAGTACCTCGTCCACCGTCACGTCGGGCTTGCTCTCCAGGAACCCGTGGTTCCGCATCCACTCGTCATTGTACGTCTTGGAGAGGTAGCGGAAGCCCGAGTCGGGCAGCATGATGACGACCACGTCGTCCCCCGAGAGCGCATCGCGGTGGTCGTGGAGCCATTGGAGCGCGCCCGACACGGCCATCCCGCACGACTGCCCGATGAACAATCCCTCTTCGCGGGCAAGTCGGCGCGTCGTTTGCATGGCTCCCTTGTCTGTGACGCGCACGAAGTCATCGACCAGGTCGAAGTCCATGTTTTCCGGGAGGATGTCTTCGCCGACGCCTTCGGTAAAGTACGGATAGATCTCGTCCTCGTCGAAGACGCCCTCGTGAAAGTAGGTGTAAAACACCGAGCCGTACGGATCCACGCCAATCACACGAACCTCTGGGTTTTGCTCTTTCAGATACTTGGCCGTTCCCGAAATGGTGCCCCCCGTGCCCGCGCCCGCAATGAAGTGCGTGATGCGGCCGTCAGTGTCGTCCCATACCTCAGGCCCGGTGGTTTCGTAATGGGCCTGCGTGTTGGAAGGATTATCGTACTGGTTCAGATAGATGGAATTCGGGATTTCATCGGCGAGCCGGCGCGCCACCGAGTAGTACGAGCGCGGATCGTCGGGCTCCACGTTCGTCGGGCACACGAGCACCTCGGCGCCCAGCGCGCGCAGCACGTCGACCTTTTCCTGGCTCTGCTTGTCGGTCGTCGTGAAGATGCAGCGGTAGCCCTTCGCGATCGCGGCGATGGCCAGCCCAGCGCCCGTGTTGCCGCTCGTGCCCTCGATGATGGTTCCGCCCGGCTCAATGAGCCCCTTCTCCTCGGCGTCCTCGATCATGCTGCGCCCGATCCGGTCCTTCACCGAACCGCCGGGATTAAAAAACTCGACCTTCGCCAGCACCGTGCAGGGCAGATCCTCGGCGAGCTGGTTGAGCTGAACGAGAGGCGTATCCCCAATGGTATCAAGAACTGATTCGTGCCACATGACGGTCGTTTCTCTATGAGACGATGGATGCGGACGGGGCGGCTGCGGGCGGTGCCCATGAAGCGTACGGCCTCTCTGACCGAGCACGCCTCAAAATCCGCACCGCGCCCTTCTGGGCATTTCGTGTACTATACGCCACAGCTCCTGTTTTGATTACCGTGACCGATCTCGTTCCCAACATTGAGCCTGAGCTGCTCGTAGCTACCGCCGCGACGTCTGGTGAATTCGTCTCCTGCAATACAGCGTGGCGCCACATTTTGGGTCCGGCCAAAACGCCCTGGATGTGCCTCTCGGACGACGACAAGCAGCGCGCGCAGGAGGCCGTCCTCAAAGCGGCAGACGGTTCACTGATGACCAACCAGGTCGTTCAGGCGCACACGACGAAGCGCGACGAGCCGCTCCCGGTGTTGCTTCACTTCTTGCCCGTGCACGAGCCCTCGGCGTCCGATCCCCACGCCGTGCAGGCCGTCACGATCACCGGGGAGGTCATGGCCGAACCGGCGTCGTGGACGGTCAACCAGACCGAGCAGCACCGCATGGAATCGCTGGGGCGCATGACGATGGGGATCACGCACGACTTCAACAACCTGTTGAGCGGCCTGCTCGGCCACGTCGAGCTGCTGAAGGAGGAGGCGGCCCGCGCGGACGTCTCGACCGGGTTTCACAACTCGCTCCGGACCATCGAGCAAGTGGCCGAGGACGGCGGCGCCCTCATCCGCAAGCTCCAGCAGTACATCCGCCAGGACTCCGAGGCGCACTTCGAACCCATCGACCTGACCTCTTTGCTGGAGGACTGCATCGCGCTCACACAGCCCTACTGGTACAACGAGCCGCGTCGCCAGGGCATCACCATCGAGCTGGAAAAAGCATCCGACGACGTGCCGACGATTATGGGCTCGCCCACCGAGTTGCGCGAAGTCTTCGTCAACCTCATTCTGAACGCCGTCCAAGCCATGCCACAAGGCGGTACGCTGTCCTTTTCCGCCCGTACCACCGCGGAGGAGGGCGTGGAGATCCAGATCGAAGACACGGGCATCGGCATGCGGGACGACGTTAAGGCGCACATTTTCGAGCCGCTCTTCACGACGAAAGGGCAGGACGGTACCGGCATGGGGCTCGCCGTAAGCTACGGCATCGTGCAAGAACACGACGGTACCATCACGGTCGACTCCACACCGGAGGTGGGCACCACCTTCACCCTCACCTTCCCCCCCTCTTCCCCGAATGAGGCGTCGCTTCCTCCGTCGGTGGCCGAGACGACCCCGCCGGCCGAAGTGAATCCGGTGCGCGTGCTGGTGGTGGACGACGAAGAGATGGTGCGGACCGTCATCACGAAGCTGCTGACCTTGCACGGCCACACGGTGCAGCAGGCCACCTCCGGGCCGGAAGCGCTCGACATGACCGCGACCGATCGCCCTGACATCATATTCACGGATTATGGCATGCCCGAGATGAGCGGGGCCGAGCTCGCCAAGCAACTGCGCGAACAAGCACCCTCGTTGCCCATCGTGCTCATCAGCGGCGATACGGAGACCCGCGACGCCGCTCCCTTCGTCGACGCGGTGATCGACAAACCGTTTAAGCTCGACGATCTTGAGTCTGCCATCCAAAACCTATTGTCTGCTCACTCCTGTGCCCAAGAGTAGTAGGGTGGACGCATGCGCAGCGTGTTCTGCCACTCTGTCACGCCTGCATGGGAAAAAGCGCAATGGCTTAGTTCTTGACCCGTGATCTATTTGGCTGTGAAACGGCCGTCCTTGTGACGCCTACACATGGGTGCCGCAAGGCGAGTTTGATTGGCGCCTTCCCGAATTGAGCATCCCCTACATGACCAACAATACCTTCAACTGGATGAGCGAGGAGAACCCCGAGCAGAGCATCCCGCTCCCCACGCCCGACGAAGAGATTGAGATGGGCAACACGGAGCTTCCGGAGGAACTTCCGATTCTTGCCCTCCGCAACACCGTGTTGTTTCCGGGCGTCGTGCTGCCCATCACGGTGGGCCGGGATACGTCACTGGAACTTGTGCGCGACGCGCACAACAAGGACAAATTGATTGGCGTCGTCGCGCAGCGCAGCAGTGACATCGAGGCGCCCGATCCCGGGGACCTGTACGACGTGGGTACCGTCGCGGAGATCTTGAAGCTCATCAAGATGCCGGACGGCTCGAAGTCGATCGTCATTCAAGGGCAGCGGCGCTTCCGCACGACCGAGTTCATGCAGACGCAGCCGTACTTCACGGCCCGCGTCGAACCGCTTGAAGAGGACGAGAACGCTAGCGAGATTGAGCTGCAGGCGCGGATCCGCTCGATCAAGGAGCTAGCGATTCAGATCGTGAACATGGCGCCGAACCTGCCGAGCGAGGCGGCCCACGCGATCGAGAACATCGAATCGCCGCCCTTCCTGATCCACTTCATCGCCTCGAACCTGCAGATGGAGGTCGAGGCGAAGCAGGACCTCTTGAGCACGGTCTCAATCGTGGGCCGCGCTGAGAAGGTGCTCGACCAGCTCAACGAAGAGCGGCAGGTGCTGGAGCTGTCCGAGGAAATCCGCTCGCGGGTCAAGACGGACGTGGACCAGCAGCAGCGCGAGTACCTGCTCCGCCAGCAGATGAAGGCGATCCAGGAGGAGCTCGGCGAGTCGGACGACGTGACCGTCGAGATCGAGGAGCTACGCCAGCGGGCCGACGAGAAGGACCTCCCTGAGCACGCTCAGGAGACGCTCGACAAGCAACTCAAGCGGCTGGAGCGCACGAACCCGGCGGCCCCGGATTACGCGGTCACGCGCAACTACATCGACTGGATTCTTGATCTGCCGTGGCTCGAATACTCCGAGGACAACCTGGAGGTCGACGCCGCTGCCGAGATCCTCGATGAGGACCACTACGGCCTCGAAGACGTGAAGCAGCGCATCCTGGAGTACCTGGCTGTGCTGCAGCTCAAGGGCGACATGAAGGCGCCCATCTTGTGCCTGCACGGCCCACCCGGCGTCGGCAAGACGAGCTTGGGAAAGAGCATCGCCCGCGCGCTCAACCGCGAGTTCGTGCGGATGAGCCTCGGCGGCGTGCGCGACGAAGCCGAGATCCGCGGCCACCGGCGCACGTACGTCGGTGCCCTCCCAGGCCGCGTCATCCAGGGCCTCAAGAAGGCAGGCACGAACAACCCCGTCTTCATGCTGGATGAGGTGGACAAGCTCGACTCCGGCTTCCAGGGCGATCCGTCGAGCGCGCTGCTGGAAGTTCTCGACCCTGAGCAGAACGACAACTTCAACGATCACTACCTGGAGCTTGACTACGACCTGTCGAAGGTGCTCTTCATCGCGACGGCGAACTACGTTGAGCGCATCCCGGCGCCCCTGCGCGACCGGATGGAGATGATCGAGATCAACGGCTACACGCCGAACGAGAAGCTCCAGATCGCCAAGCAGTACCTCGTGCCGCGTCAGATCGAGCGGAACGGGCTGACCGACGAGAAGATGGCACTTACCGACGACGCCCTTCTGCACCTGATCGACGGGTACACGCGCGAGAGCGGTGTCCGCCAGCTGGAGCGCACGATCGGCTCGGTGTGCCGCGGTGTGGCGAAAAAGGTGGCGACCGGCGAAGTCGAATCGGTCACCGTCGACGAGGATGACATGGAAGAATACCTCGGCGCGCGAAAGCACTTCTCCGAAGTCGCCGAGCGCACCGAGGTGCCGGGCGTCGCTACGGGACTCGCCTATACGGCCGTCGGCGGCGACATCCTCTTCATCGAGGCGTCGGTCTCTCGCGGGTCGGGCCGCATGTCGCTCACGGGTCAGCTCGGCGACGTGATGAAAGAATCGGCCCAGGCGGCGCTCTCCTACGTGAAGGCGCACGCCGAGGAGCTCAACATCCCGCAGGAAGCGTTCCGCTACTGGGACCTGCACGTGCACGTCCCGGCCGGCGCCATCCCGAAGGACGGCCCCTCGGCCGGCGTGGCGCTCCTGTCCGCGCTCGTCTCCATCTTCACGCAGCGCCGCGTGAAGCACACCGTCGCCATGACGGGCGAGATCACGCTCCGCGGCCTCGTGCTGCCGATCGGCGGCGTGAAAGAGAAAGTGCTGGCCGCCAAGCGCGCCGGCATCGAGACGGTGCTTCTCCCCCAGAAAAACGAGAAAGACGTCAAGGAGATTAAGGACGATGCGCTGGAAGGGCTCGACGTGCAGTTCGTCGAGCGGATGGAAGAAGTCATCACGCACGCGCTGGAGGATGAGGCCGTCACGGACCCCGCGGCGCTTTTCGCCGTGTCCGACGCGGAAAAGGCCTCAGCTACACCCAATGGCGAGACGACGACCGTGCAGGAGACGGTCGTGACCGACTGACACGGCCTCCAACGCCACCCCACACGCAACCTGCAAAAAAGGCTGCTCGGCATGTCAAACGAGCAGCCTTTTTGTATCACCCACCCAGTGGGATGGCACAGTGCGGTCGCTCTAGAAGCCGATCCGCACCTGGGCCGAGTGGCGCTGATTGTAAATCTGACCGGGAATCCGTCCGTCCTCCACGCCGTGAAAGGCATAATCGAAGTGGATGATGCCGAGCCCGAGGCCCGCGCCGAACGTGGGATAGCCCTGGCTGAGGCCGCCACGAACTTTGATGATGCGAATCAGCCGCAGCTGCGCGCCGAGGTGCAGATGCGTGAAGAACGACTGGTCCACCGTCGGGTTTTTATACCCGAGGTAATCGGCGGCCAGGCGGAGGCTCCCGAGGAGCCCGATACTCGGCGGCTCGTAGGCGACGCCCACCCGGTACGATGGCGAGAGCGCAAATTGCTCGTTCGCCCGCGCCACCTCGCGCACCGCCTCGTTCGGGTCCACCGTGGTCGTCCCGTCGTCAATTTGCTCGCCAATAACCGGAAGATCCGATGGCGTGCCGTAAAAGATGTAGTCAAAATCCGAGGCGCGAATGTCATACGCCGTCGCGCCCACCGTGAAGGTGCCCGGGAGGAGTCCCACGTCGTACAGCACGCCGACGTCGAAGCCCAGCGAGCGCCCCTCCAACACATAGATGGTTTCTTCGGTGCTAAACGCGTCAATCGGCTTGTTCTTGATGGACAGGAACCGGCGCGTGTATTTTCCCGTGACGCCGACGGCCAGTCCGCCGACTCCCATCAGCTTATCGAAGTCGATCCCGGCGGTGACCACACCCATGAGATCCGTGGTGCTCACCATGTTGAGCTGAGGCAGCCCAAGCCCGGCGTTCTGAATGCGATAGTCCAAGCCGGTCGTCGCAAAGAGTCCGGCGCCCACGCCAATCCCCTTGCCCCCGATGATGACCGACGGCAGCAAGAACTGTCCGTCGACCGTCGCCCGGTTCTGCCCATATGCAAAGGCCTCTTCGTACAGGCTGCGCAGTTCGTTGTCGGAGAGATTGTCGATCCCCGTATCGAGCGCGGGCTGGAGCCGGTTGTTGAAGAATTCCACCTGATCGACCACCGAGTTACTGATGGTGCCGTGGACGCCGGCGAAATTAATGTTGATCAGGCTTGCTGTGCGGCCGATATGAGCGGGGTTGTAGAAAAACGACGTCTGCTTCGAAGCGAGCGCGACCCCGGCGCCCCCCATCCCGAGCACTTTCGGGGAAGTCACAAACGACCGATTGGTCTGCAGGTCATTCTGCGCCTGGGCCGGATGGGTCGCGGCAAACATCAGGCAGAGCACGAGGTACATCGAGAGGCGTTTCATGGGCTTGACGTGATCTTGATTCCAGAGAGGACGCGGAGGCACACGGCGTAGTTAGTTGGGCGTGCAGGAGGCATCGAGGTTGTTGCGTATCGCATCTAGCGCATCGCCCATGACCTCGAGGATGATGTTGTCGGCGCTACCGTTCAACAGCTCGTTGCGCGCTTGAAGGTCGCTCATGGCCTGCTCGTAGCCGGGCAGCAGCGTGCACTTGAGGACCTCCTGGATGTCGTCGACAAGCTGCTGCGCCTCGCTGATACTGTTGAGCTGGTTGGCATCAGCGCACACCCCAATGTCGTTCCCGGGCAGGCGGAAGGGCTGGATCCCGAGACGCTTGACTTCCTGATCGATGGCTCCGACGGTCTGAATGGCGCGCGTGAACGCACGGATGAGGAGCATGCGCGCCTGGAGATTATCGGAAAGGTCGGACTCCGCGACGCCGAGATCACCGAGTAGGGTCTCCGCCTCGCTGAAGAGATCTGACAACCCCATCAGCCGCTGGAACGCGGGGGCAGCGGCAAAATCAAACGGCTCGTAATTGGACGGGTCCTCGTCGAACGAGCAGATGTAGTTCGGGTCGGCCTTTGCCACCGCCGCCTTCCCGCCGTTCGCAATGTACTCGCCGATCTCGCGAATCGTGAGCAGATCGACGTCATTCATCTCGAACCGCGTGCCCACTAGCATGACCCGCACTTCGGCATCCTCTGGCGCAAGGTCATGGGCGCGTTCGAGATAATCCACTGCACGGGCAGTGTCCCCCTTCGCGAGCGCCGCTTGGGCATCAGCGAGTAGCACCTTTGGATTATCACTCGTGCCCTCGTCCTGAAGGCCACTGAATAGATTGTCGCTGCATCCGGCGAGGATAAGACTGGCAACAAGCACCACACCGAGCGTTCGAGATGGGGTAAGCATGGGTCGATCGGGCTATGACAGGGATCGAGAGCGAGGCCATGCATCACGGGGTCGAATCGTCCGACTACACGCCTCTGCCGACT
>CAYFRX010000137.1:0-8210 GCA_964345515.1 uncultured Rhodothermales bacterium | reverse complement strand
GCGTCCAGCGCCTCCAGCATCGTGTCGAGGGCCGCGTCCAGCACGTCGAGCGGGAGGTTGAGCGGCGGGGCGATGCGGACGAGCGTGTTCGAATGCAGCGTCCAGCCGAGCAGCACGCCGGCATCGAGGCAGCGCTCCACGACCTGCTGCGTCACGTCGCGACTGACGAGTTCCATCCCCAGCATGGCGCCGCGCCCGCGCACCTCGCGGATGAGCGGATGATCGAGCCGCTCCCGTACCCGCTGGCCGACCGTTTCGGCGCGGGCAGGGAGGTTCTCTTCCAGCAGCACCTGCAGCGTCGCGAACGCCGCCGCGCACGACACGGGATGCCCGCCAAACGTGGTCACGTGACTGAGCGGCGGGTCGCGCCCGAGCACGTCCATGATCTCCGAACTCGAAATGAACGCGCCGAGCGGCATGCCGCCGCCCATGGCCTTAGCCACGCTCATGATGTCCGGCACCACGCCGAAGCCCTCGAAGGCGAAGAGGTCGCCCGTCCGCCCGAAGCCCGTCTGGATCTCGTCGAAGAGGAGGAGCGCCCCGGTCTCGGTGCAGCGCGTGCGGAGCGCCTGCATCCAGGCCGCCGATGGCACGTGGATCCCGCCCTCGCCCTGGATCGGTTCGGTGATGACGGCGGCCGTGTCGGTGTCGATGGCGCCGAGCGCGCCGATGTCGTTGAACGGAAGGAACTCCACGTCGGGTAGCAGCGGTCGGAAGGGATCTTGGTAGACGCTTCGGCCCGTGACGGAGAGCGAGCCGTGCGTGTCGCCGTGGTACGAATGCTCGAAGGCGACGAGCTTGGAGCGGCCCGTGTACTTTTTGGCGAGCTTGAGCGCCCCTTCGTTCGCCTCCGTGCCGCTCATCGTGAAGTAGGCGACCTGAAGCGCGGGCGGGAGCTGCTCGGCCAAGAGCGATGCGAACGCGACCTGCGGGCGCTGGATCATCTCGCCATACACCATCACGTGCAGGTGGCGGTCGACCTGCTGCTTGATGGCGTCGACGACGCGCGGGTGCCGGTGTCCGAGCGACGACACGGCGATGCCGCTGATGAGGTCGATCACGCGCCGCCCGTCGTCCAGATGCAGAAACGGCCCTTCGGCGCGCTCGACGGTGAGGCCGAGCGGTTCATCGCTCGTCCAGGCTACGTGGTCGGCAAACTGCTGATCGAGGGTAGGCATGGTTGCTCTTCTTGGAATTCGCACTTCGCCGGTCCGCCAGGGATTTTGCTTCGCACTCCCGCTGGCCACACATTTTTGATCGCCCCCGGAGGGGAAGCAACCCCTAGCCGGATCGGTTGGATTCAACCAGAGGTACTCTCTCGATACACCAACCACTGCGACTTGCGGGTGCTAGCACCTGCCACGGCTTCTCCTTGACTCATCCTTTTCTTTCGCCCCCAATCATCTTTTGGCGCAAACAACAAAACGTCGTTGTTGATAGGAGACAAAATGTTGAGATTTATAATAGCTTATTTCTTTCATTGAGCCCCGGTGTCTTTTCCGCTTCTCCGTGCCGATTCGCGGCCCGTCTGACGCGTGACCAACTGCCCTTTCTCGTCCCCGTTCCGGCACCATGACGATCACCGAAACCCTTCTTCTGCTGACCACGGCCCTGGGGCTCTCCTTCGGCATTGAGCGCTTTCTGGAGGCGGTCAATGGGCTCATCAAGCGCATCGGGTTGCAGATGGGCCCGGCGGCGAAAGCTCGTTCCACCACCATCGAGAACACGTTCCAGGATCGCCGGCTGGACGCATTCGACGCCGTTATCGAGCAAACTTCAGCGCGGCTTGCTGAAGCATTGAACATCTCGTCCAACTCGGACGAATCCGCCGCAACCCCCGAGGAGGCAACCGACCCCGACGCCGCCCGCGAGCACGCCCGGACGGTAGCGGCCGACCTGAAAGAACGGCTCGACGCGATCGACCCGGCGGCGCTCTCGCCCAATCTCCAATCGCGTCGGGACGCGCTGCTCGGCGACCTGGAGGCGCTGCAGGCCGGCCGGCTGGCGCGCCCGCACGAGGCGGCCGAGTCTTATCCGCCCATCACGGTGCTCCTCGACCCGGTGGCGCCGCCTAACGCCGAGAAGACAGCCCAGGCCTTCTGGCTTCAGTTGATCGGCACGTTTGCCGGCATCGTGGTCTGCTTCGTCGCCGACTTTGGGCTCTTTGAAGCGCTGGGGGTCTTCCAGGAGGTCCCGAACGCGATCGACTACGCTCTTACCGGCGTATTGATCGGATCGGGCTCGCAGCCCATCCACGTGCTCATCAAGTTCATGGATCAGCGCGGGCTCGTGGACCTGCAGGCGCCCGCGCTGCCCACGGCGGACACTGACACCGCGGAGGAGCCCGAGGCGAAGGCGCCGCCCGCGCCGTCGAAGCCGGAGCCACGCCTCCGGGTGCCCTACGCGGGGGGCGTCGACCCGGAGCTCGTGGCGGGCCGCCAGCCGAAGCGCGAGGCGCAACCCGACCTCATCGTATTCCATCACACGGCGATGCACAGCGACACGACGTTCGATGACGTGGTGCGTGTCATCCAGGAGCAGCGCGGCTGGGCCACGGCGTATCACTGCGTCGTCCTCGCCAACGGCAGCATCCACCCCTTCTGCCGGTGGGACTACGTGGGCAATCACGCCCGAGGCGCCAACTTCCGCTCCATCGGCGTGACGCTCAACGGCAACTTCGAGACGAATCCGTCCACGCCCGGCGCCAACGATCGTGGCCAGTTCGGGCTCCGCGCCCCGACCGATGCGCAGTTGGAGTCGGCGGCGCGCGTCGCGGCCCTCTGGTCCTTCCTCTATGACATTCCGGTCGATTTTCACGACCACGTCGCTCCCGGCATCGTCCCGCACAAGGTCGTGAAGCCGACGGTGTGCCCAGGCTCGAACTTCCCGTACCAGCGCTTCGAGAACCTGGTCCGCACCTTCCACGACGAGTGGAAAGACGATGAGGCCGCCCAGGACGAAATTGCGTTGTTCAAGCAGAAATCGCTCATCTATTCGGAGGCCGCCTAATGGAATTTAGCTCGATTGGCGAACTGGTCGTCCTCTACCTGCAGATTCTCCTTCTCGCGCTCCTCGTCGAGCGGGTCATGGAAGTGCTGATGAGCGCGTGGGAATACACGGAATGGAAGCAGGCTATGCATCGCTTCTGGAATCGGCGCGCGCGGCGCCTGCAGACGCAGTTCGAGACGCAGGCGCACCGCAACGTCTTCACCCGCGTGCTGAGCCTGACCCCCATCACGCGGCAGGCCCGCGCCTTCACGCGGTCCGATGATGGGCTGCACCGGGGTAACCTGGTGATCATCGATGGCACGCTCGTCCGGCGCGTGGCGGTGACCGTTGGGGCCCGCGCCGTCGCATCTCTGCTGGGGGTCCTCCTGTGCTGGACCGCCTCGATCAACTTCGTCGAGCTCATCCGGGCCGTGGCCACCGAGGAGAGCACGGTGTTCGCGACGCTGCTCGGCGGCATCCCCGGCTGGCTGCAGATTGTCATTAGCGGCGTGCTCATCGGCCTTGGCACCGAGCCCGTGCACCGCATCATCCAGAACCTGGAGCGCCGCCGCGAACGACGCATCAAACGCCAGCGCCTCGAACAGACCCAACTCGACACCGCCTCCTCGCCCTCCTCTTCCGGCTGACCCCCGCACGTGCCATGAGCTTCCTGATGCAGAACATCGAAGGCCTGGTGCTCATCGTGTTGGGCCTGGTCATTTTCGTCGGCTTCCTCCAGCAGTTCGGCGTCGTGCAGGGGCGCGGCCTCATCGCGCTCATCGCGGGCATCGCCGCCCTCTTCGGATGGTCCCTCTTCCAGAACGCGCGGAAGCGGCGGATCCGCGAGGAAATCAAGGCCAAGCAGGCTAAACTGGAAGAACAGGAGAAGGAGCTGGAGGCCTTCCAGGAACGCTACGCGCAGAGCAAGGAGCAGCTGGAGGCCCAGAAGCAGGCCCTCGCCGACCAGCGGCGCCTGTACCTGAAACGCCTCGCCGAGATCGAAGCCGCCAACGACGAGGAGCTACGCCGGCGACTCAACGAGATCGAGAACACGCCGCCCGGCGAACTCGCCGATCAGCTCACCGAACTCGCTCTCGAAGAGGACACGCCCTGAGGGGTTTCAGGGGGGCTGGTTTGCCGGTTGCAGGTCGAAATCAGCCTGTACAACGTTTGAATGTTCAACGTTGAACGGATCTGCGCCTCGGACCGGGCACGCGACGAGAGAACGTCCGGGGGAATTCCGACATGATCATCTGGAAACGGTATAACGCCTCACGGTCCATCGCACGCATTCTGCCGCTCGCCATGACTCGCTTTCTTTCGCTTCTCGTTGCGCTCCTCATCGGGCTGGCCGGTTCTGCTCACGCGCAGGAGCCGACCATCGAGTTCGTCCAGCGCACGGCGGGCGGCAACGTTCAGCTCGTCATCGACGGCACGGCGCACACGGCGCTCCCTGACTCTATCCTGCGACGCCTGCGAGCGCGCGTCGCGCGAATGCAGCAGACGATCCAGGAGCAGGAGCAAAAACTCGCGCTTAAAGACACGATGATCGCGGCGCTGGACAGCACGGTGAGCGCCTACGAGCGGACGTTCCAGCTTCAGGAGGGGCTCGTCCAGCGCACGATGACGCTGTACGAGGGGTACCGCGACCTCAGCGATCTGTACGCCGAGCAGTACAGCGAGCCGCTCTTCAACGTTAGCGGGGGGCTGGGGGCCATGCGCGCCGCGGACGACGACATCATTCCGGGCGTGCTCGTCGGCCTCTCCATCCGCCGCCTCAGCCTGTGGGGCTTCGTCAACCAGCGGCAGACCGGCTTCATCCTCGGCCTCAACCAGCCCATCCAGTTCGGCTTCTTCCGGTAGCCGGTCCGGCCCCTGCCAGCGTGGGAGCGTTCATGAACGCGCCACGGCAGCCTGCCGGGTGAGCTGCACGGCGAGGAGCGCTCCAAGGCCCGCCAGCGCCGCCAGCACGCCGAACATGACGGCCTCGGAGAAGAGATCGAGCACGGCGCCGGTGAGGGCCGCCCCCAGCGCGCCGACGCCGAAGACGCCGAAGTACGTGAATCCGTACGAGAGGCCGCGCGCCTCGGCCGGGCTGTACTCGGCAACCGTCGCCTGATAGAGGGGCTGGACGACAAACAGGAAGAACCCGAGCAGCGCGCTGATGGCCAGCAGCGGGGCGAGGCCTGCGTTGGCCGCCGGCCAGTAGAGCGCCGCGATGAGCGCCAGCGCCACGAACGTCCACCCGATGCCGCGCTCCAGCGACACCCTGTCGGACAGCCAGCCGCCCACGTACTGGCCAAACACGCCGATCAGCAGCAGCCCCACGTACACGTAGCGGCCCGACTCCAGCGTGAGGTCGCCAAGCGCCATCGCGGGAAGCGTCGCCATCGTGCTGAGCAGCTCGGGCAGGAAGGTGAGCGCGCCGCGGTAGTAGAGGCCCGACAGCATCACAATGCCGAACACGGTGAGAAAGCTGGGCACGAGGAGGCGGCGCAACCGGGCGAGGAGCGTCGACCAGTCGGCGGCGGCCTGGGCGGCGGCCTGCTCGTGCGCGTCGAGCCCGGCGTGTTCGTCGAACCGAAGCCGTGCGCCGATGACGAGCGCCACGACGGCCGGGGCGACGAGCAGCAGGCTCACCGTACGCCAGTCGAAGGCGATGAGCGCCACGGTGGTGGCCAGCGGGCCGAGCGCAATGCCGATGTTGCCGGCCATCCCGTGCCACGCGAAGGCCCGCCCGCGCCGCACCACGCCCTTGCTGATGAGCGCGAGCCCGGCCGGGTGGTACACGCTGGCCGCCGCGCCCCACAGCACGAGGGCCGCAGTGATCATCCACAGCCCCTGCGCGGTGCTCAAGAGCAGAAACGCTCCGCCCATCCCGGCCAGGCATCCCATGATGAGCCGCTTCGAGCCGAACCGGTCGGAGAGCACGCCGCCGGGCACCGCGCCGAGACCGAACAGTCCGTAGCCCACCGCCACGATGCCGCCGAGCACAGCTTTCGAGAGCGCAAACTCCTCCAGCCAGAGCGTCATTAGAATCGGGATCGAGAGCTCGTAGGTGTGCACCATGGCGTGCGCAATCATCGTAAGCCCCACGATGGAGCGGTCGTTGGAGGAGTCCATCCGTCGGCAGGAATAGTGGTTAAGTGGAAGGGAAAACGGGAGCCACACCGTCATCCCGAGCTTGTCGAGGGATCCCCCACGTTAGCCCTGCCCCAGCGCTGAAATCACTCCGGTCGGAGGAGATCCTTCGGCTTTGTCACGCTGTGACTACGCATCAGGATGACGTGCAAACGTAATTCAGTGGTCTATGTAGTGGCTGTGCTACGAGCGGGCCGGAGAGGGGTTTTCGGACCGAGGACATGCATCATGAGGGCGTCTCGGCGAGGGCGATGTCGGCCTGGCGCGTGAGCCAAAAGAAGAGGCCGCAGCCGAACAAAAAGACCCCGCCTGAAAACGCGAGCAGCGTCGCGGACGGCTGGACGATGAGCAGCGCGCCCACAAACTGCGCCCCGATGATCAGATAGAGCAGGGTCGCGATAACGAGCCGGTGCAGCTTGCTCACCACGTACGCCCCGAACGGCGCGCCGAAGATGACGACGGGGATCGACACGAGCCAGTAGTTGATCGCCTCCGGCTGCATGTCCTGCAGCACGGCGCTGTGCAGAAAGAAGCCGACGACCGCGTTCGAGGCCATCAGCACGACAGACGTGGGGGTGGCAATCTTCTCCGAGATGCGGTACTTCAGCGTTACGAACGCGAAGGTGCAGATGTCGAGCCCATTGCCCAGAATAGAACTCAGGATGCCCCCGATGACGGCCACCCCGATGATCTCCCATCGCTGCCCCGCCGATAAGTCGGGCAGTGCGGTCCGCGTGGTGCGCTGCCAAACGTGGTTGAGCAGAAACAGGGCGATGCCGTAGCTCAGCCAGAACGAGACGAACAGCATCTTGCTGTACGCTGCCGGCACGTACGGCGCGATGAAAAACGTGCCGATCGCAATGCCCACGGTTCCCCCGAAGAGCCCGAGCTTCAGATAGGTGCGCTCGACGGGAATCCGGTTCAGGAAGATCCACAGCGTGGCGGCCGTCATGCCTATGCTTTGGATGGCCAGGCTGAAGTTGCGGGCCACATCAGGCGCGATGCCAAAGACGAGCGTCATCGCCGGATACGCGACGGCCCCACCGCCCTCCGAGCTGGCGCCCGCCATGAACGAGCCGAACACCATCGTGGCCGTCATGAACCCGTTGTCGACGAACAGCGCCCACTGCTGGCTGACATGCATGTACGTGACCCACACGACGAACGTGAGTCCGACGATGAGCCCAAAGAGGCGGAGGCGCCCAGCTCGGGAGCGAAGCGGCGTTTGCAGGGAGTGGAACATGAAGGGGGAAACCAAGCGGGGAGGCATCACAACGTACCGGCTCTGCAAATAACAAGCGACGGTCAAGTGCTACAACACGTCCGCCGATCCGTCCACGGCATTGTGCCGGGTTTTTCACGCATTGATTCCTACACGCGGCTTTCGTTCTTTGATGAATAGTCGCGCTCGCGCGCGAACTTTCCCCGACGCGCTACCCCTGACGCGCTACACCTCACTCGGAATCTCGCTGTCATGACGCACACGCTCCCCCGGCTCGCCGCACGAGCCGCTCTCGCCGCCCTCTTCGCTTTTGCACTCATCCTGCCGGACGCCCCCGTTGTCGCACAGGACCGGGATGCCAACACCACGGTCGATCCGGCGCTTTTCAGTGACATGGACTACCGGATGGTAGGCCCGGCGCGGGGCGGCCGCGTCACGGCCGTGGCCGGCCATCCGGCGCATCCGCACACGTTTTACATGGGCTCGACGGGCGGCGGCGTGTGGAAGACAACCGACTACGGCGCAACGTGGCACAGCGTCTCGGACGGACACGGCTTCAAGTCGCTCTCGATGGGCGCCATCCGCGTGGCGCCGTCGGACACGAACGTCGTCTACGCCGGCACGGGCACGGACGGCATCCGGAGCAACGTGATCGCCGGAAAAGGCATGTACAAGTCGACGGACGCCGGGGCGACCTGGACGTCCATCGGCCTGGAAGAGGCTGGGCAGATCGGCAACCTCGTCGTCCACCCGGAAGACCCGGATCACGTGTTTGCTGCGGCGCTCGGCAGCCCGTTTGGGCGCAACGAGCAGCGCGGCGTCTTCCGCTCGACGGACGGCGGCGCCACGTGGGAGAAGG
>CAYFRX010000136.1:0-8267 GCA_964345515.1 uncultured Rhodothermales bacterium | reverse complement strand
CAATTTTTTCAAAAGCTGGCGCGCCTCTCGCTTGTACACCGGATCGAAGGGATCGGCCTCCGGGGCGTCGAGCGCCTTGCGAAACTGCGTGCGCGCCGCATCGGGACGATCCATCACCAGATACGTTTTGCCCAGCTCCAGATGGTGATACGCCCGATCTTCCAACGCGATGGCTTTCTTGAAATCCGCGACGGCTTGGTCGATCGACGCCTCCGGCAGCCCGCCGTAGATGGTCGCGACGATGGCGCGCTGGAAGAAGTTGAGATCGGCGGCCTCGCGATGCCAGCGCCCGCGGACGTGGTACGCGCCGGCGACCGTCGCGTCGAGAGCAATGGCGCGCTCGGCGTGTGCCTTGACAGCGCGAGAATGCCTCACCCGCTCGCGTGTGTCCACGTGCAACGCCAGGCGCCCTTGGGCGACGGCCATGGCAAAGTGGGCCCAGGCCGAGGTTGAATCCGCGGCCAGTGCCTCGTCGGCCACGGCCACAGCCTGCCGGAAACAGTCGACGGCCTGGTGCTCACGCTCGGCCGCCTTGCCCAGATCCGACCACGTGAACGCCAGCCGGTACAGTACGCCCACATGGCCAGGATGCTCATCCTGCAGCCGACGGAGTAGGGCAAGCATGTCGCGAAAGCGCCGCTGGCTGCGAAGTGCCTCCGTCGTCTCAAAGGCCGATTGCAACGCCATCGAGTCACGCAGCGCGGCCGGCCGCGCTTCACGTTCTGGCGACGCCTCCTGCCCGGCGGACGGCCTCGCGGCCAGAAACGCCACTAGTCCCGCGAGCAGCACGGCACCGATCCCAGACCGAAGCCGTCGACGAAGCGATGCGGAGGGCGAGCAGTCCACAGGCATGAAGCAGATCGGGTGGATGAAAATAGCGCGTGGCGAGCTCCGTCTCTGAGGGGCCCCTCCATGAACAGGCGACATTCGTGCCAGCATGCCGCGCCGGGGACGGCCCGGATCGGGCGCCGCGTCGATGCCGGACCGCGGACTGCCTGCAGGCGCGCGAGTACTTGGGTTGCGAGCGGGAAGCCGATGCCAGTCATCGGTTCCTCACGACGTCATCGGTGGGAAGTTCTCTTCTGGTTTTCGCATCTTACCACACGCGCTGACTTCACGATCTGTTGCGGAAGATGCCCCAGCGCGCCAACGCACAACCTGATCATACACCCAGTCCCCATATGCCGCACACCGTGTCCATTTTGCTGTTCGATGCCGTTGAACTGCTCGATTTCGCCGGACCGTTCGAGGTGTTTTCGGTCGCCGGGCGCGAGGGGGCCTTCGCCGTGCAGGCGGTGGCGGAAACGACGGCGCCGCTCCGCACACGTGGCGGCCTCACGGTGACCCCCGATGCCACGCTGGAGGACGCGCCGAGCGCCGACGTGCTCGTGGTGCCGGGCGGGCAGGGCGCACGCACCGCCATGCACCGCGAGCACGTGCTGGATTGGGTGCGAACGGGTATGGAAACGGCGACGGTCGTGCTGTCGGTCTGCACGGGCGCCTTCATCCTGGCGCGGGCCGGGCTGCTTGATGGGTGTACCGTGACCACACATCACGACGGGCTGGACCGGCTGGAGACGCTGGCGCCTGACGCCGAGGTGGTCCACGATCGCCGCTTCATCGACAACGGGACCATCGTGACGGCGGCGGGCATCTCGGCCGGTATCGACGCGGCACTGTACGTCGTCGCGCGGCTGTGCGGCACGGATCATGCCACAGCGACGGCGCGGCATATGGAGTATGAACCCACCTGGAACACGACCCGCGCATCGGCCGCTTCGTCGCCGGAATCGCCGTGATGCCCTGCTACGAATCAGAATCGGGCTGGCGCGGCGTGATCTCAAAATCGATGGCGCGCTCCACCTGCTGGCCGGTGGCCTCATCGGTGACGCGCACGGTGACCGTGAGCTGACCGGGATTCGTGTTTTCCCAGTCGCTCAGATCGATCAGGATCTGCTCTTTGGCCGTGCGGCTGTCTCCTTCGTAGGTCGTGCTGGCCGTCGTGCGCTCTTCCTTGTCGCCCCGGAAGAGGCGCGTCAGCCGCCCCCGTTCGGTGCGGCGCATCACGTCATACTCCACGGTGTAGCGCGTCCGGTCGTCGCTGCTGAAGCCGAGGTGGTAGAGTTCAAAGTAGAGCAGCAGCGAGGCCTCCGCCCCAATCCGGTCGAAGGGGTAGGGCGACGCGTCTTCGGCTGATGTGGTCGCTTCGTACGCGCCATTGGAAAGCAGCGGCTTGAGATCGCTCATTTCCAACCGGTCCGGCGCCGCATTGAGCGCCGCCAGCGTGTCGACGCGGCGCGTGGCAATGCGCAGCTGATTGCCCAGCTGGATGCGGTTTCCGTCCAGATCGGCCGTGTACTGCTCCCACTGCAATCCGAGGTGGTACGTGTCCGATCCGCTCTCGATGCTAAACACGCTGGGCACGACCAACCCTTGCTGCCCCGACGCCGACGCCGTGTTGTACCACTTGCCGCGCATCGTGCGCCGGCTGTAATCCGGTGAGTACTCCACGGCAGTCAACTTCACGAGCGACTCCTTGTCTCCGTGCTCTTCATTGATCTGGAGATGGCGGGCGAGGGTGCCCCAGTACACCTCCGTGCGCGTTGCGCCATCGGGCTCCAGGAAGCGCGCCGTCCGCACTGTGAGCGAGAGGGAGTCAAGGCCGCTGAAGATGTCGGTAGCCTGCGGCGGAAGCTCCTTCTTTCGGATACGCTGCGCGTGGTAGTCGAGCGTTTGCTGCTCCATTGAGGTGCTCTGGACGAACTGGCTGGGCATTTCGATGCCGAAGGCGGGCGATGAAAACACGAACCGCTGCTGATTGATGCCTGCACCTACCGATCGCATCCGGGTGCCGGGCGGAACGCGCCCCGTCATCTGATACTCATTGGCCTTCATCTCCTGCCACGAGGCGTAATCTTCAATCTCGTTGTACAGCGTGCCGAAATCCGAGTGGTACAGCGCCAAGTCGCGGAAGATATACCGCATGGCCGCGAGTGCCGAGACGGCCCGGTTCAGGTGTCGATCGCTGGTGCTGAACGTATTGCTAAGCCGACTCGGCATCAGGTCGGACGAGGAGCCGATGTCGTAGTGGTCCTCGTCTTCGACAAAGATGAAGTAGGCCGCGTGGTGGATCTGCGGATACGTCCAGATTTCGTTCTCTGGAAACTCAAAGCTCGACACATTCACGCCGAAGCGGAAGACGTCCAGCACGAAGCCCGCGTCGTTGTAGGTGATGGAGCGCTGCAAGAATGGCGGGCCGTAGCGCACGAACGTCTCCCCGCGGTCGTCCAGCCCGGAGACGCGCGTCGCGTGCGGATACTCGGCCTGGGCGGTGGCTACTCGCTGGACGTGCTCCTCCATCCGTTCGTTTTCAGGCGTGGCCGGTGCCGGATCCTGCTGGCGCCACCATTCGAGGAGGTGGGTTCCGGCGCCGCGCTTGAGCGCCCACGACGTGTCGTGTGGGGCGTTGTCGCTGATCCGGTGGCGATGCTCCTCCGTCATCAGTAGCGCGGCCTGGGCCGCATGCTTTTTGACGATCGCTGCCTCCGGGCGCGCCAGGGACGAGTCAGCGTAGCGCAGGAGGTGGTGGTACACGTCTACGGTCGCTGCCCGGTCATATCCCGAATCGGGTTTCGGGGCTGCCTGGAGATACGCGTCGGCCAAGCGGAGATCGAAGGCGCCGCGCGCCTCCACCGCGTTTTGGCCGTCCATCCACGCGGTCCGGGCCGCCGCCATATGCTCCTGCCGCTCGTGGGCGACGCCGAGCCAGTACGCCGCGGCGCCGTGTTGCGAGGAGACGTAGCCGGGCTGCGCGTCGATGGCCGCCGTGAGCAGCGACTCTGCCTGCGCGAGCTGGTCGCTCCGGAGCGCGTGCACCCCGGCCGCGATGGCCTGCTCTAGCGTATCTGACGCGCGCGCACCAGGATGAGGATCGGACTCGGAGGCGGGAACGGCCCCGAGCGCAAGCAGGGCAGCACATCCCACGAGGACCAGCGGAAGCAGGATGGAGCGACGAACGCGGGCAGAGCACATGGCGGCTGAGACGGTAGTGCAGCGAATCACACGTTGTTTACTCTACACGCGGAGCGCGCCGCAAAGTTTTAATGAAGACAGGGGGCGGGCCTACTTTTTCACAGCGTGGTAGCCCACACGCAGATGGAGCGGCCACTGCAGTGTGCGCCGCGTGGCCGGGTCGCCCCACGCGGATGCGAAGTCGGATTCCATCGCGGCGACCGGGTCGTGACCGCGGTCGCGCTGGCACCGCTTCGCAGCCGACCACGTGCGCAGGTAACCCAGCGTCTCCTCCAACGTCCAGTCCATCGTCAGCGTAAAATCGGGGGTCGGCACTTCGTCGAAAGAAAACGGCAGCGACTGGTACTTGGCCTCAATGTGGCGGCGCTCCGGCGGCCAGTACGATCCAACGCGTTCGTGGTAAAACGTCTCGATGAGCGGATCGACGGCGTCGGCAGCGGGGTCGTCGGGGGCGAGGTGGAAGAGGCCGTACGTCCACGCAGCGAATACGCCGTCCGGTTTCAGCACGCGGCGGACCTCGGCGTAGAACGGGGTGGGATCGATCCAGTGGAGCGCCTGGGCCACGGTCACGAGATCGGCCGTGGTATCCCTCAGCGGGCTCTTGCGGGCGCGGGCCACTTCGTACGTCACGTGCGGATGAGGCTCCGCCGCGGCGATCTGTTCCGCGCTGGCATCCGTGGCGACGACGCGAGCAAAGTGCTCGGCGAGACCGCAGGCGGCCTGTCCGTTGCCCGTCGCGCAGTCCCACGCGAGGTCGTGCGCCGCGCAGCGGTCCGCCAGATACGTGAACAGCGCGGGCGGATACGCAGGCCGGTAGCGCGCGTAGTCGTCGGCGTGGCCCGAGAAGTGATCGGCGAAATCAGTGTCGCTCATTCGCGTTCGGCCTGCTCGCTGCCTTCGACGACGGTGCGGTACAGCACCACCGTTTTCCGCCGCAGCTCCTCCAGCGAGCCGTCGTTGTCGATGACGTAATCGGCGCGGCGCCGTAGCTCCTCGGGCGAGAGCTGGTGGCTCATCCGGGCGCGCACCTGCTCGGGCGTCGCATCGTCACGCTCCACGACGCGGGCAATGCGGTCCGCTTCTGGCGCGTCCACGACGGCGGTGGCGTCCACGTGGGCATCGCCGCCGGCTTCGAAGAGGAGCGCCGCCTCATGCACGAGCAGCGGCACGTCGTCGCCGCGGGCGCGCTCCTTTGCAGCCTCAAACGATGCGAACACGCGCGGATGCACAATGGCGTTGAGGCGCTCTAGCTGCTCCGCGTCGCCGAAGACCTGCTCGGCCAAGTACGCGCGGTTGAGGGCGCCATCGCCCGTGTAGCTGTCCGTTCCGAAGGCAGCCTCGACCTCCGCGCGCATGGCCAGGTCTTCTTGCATGAGCCGCTTCGCCTCGACGTCGGCGTAGAACACTTTCGCACCTTGCTCCTCCAAAAACCGGCACACGGTCGTCTTCCCGCTTCCGATGCCGCCGGTGACCCCTAATGTTTTGGGCGGACTTTCTTCGGTCGTGGTCATAGGGTCAGAGGGCTTGCTATCGCTCGCCGTCGTGGGTTGGTTCGTCCACTCAATCCTGGTTGGTAGCTCACCCGCAGGGCGCACCCGACGCGTGAGCACGTGACCCGAATGCTCATCCGGGCGGCCAGTCGAGCTGGCGACCGCCGAGCAGGTGCAGGTGGAGGTGATCGACGGACTGGCCGCCGTCGGCGCCGCAGTTGAAGACGGTACGGTAGCCGGTGTCGAGCCCCTCCTCGGCAGCCACGTCGCGCGCCACGGTGAACAGGTGGCCGATGAGCGGTTCGTCGTCCTCCTCGATATCGTCGAGGCTCGGGATGGGCGTGCGCGGCACGATCAGGATGTGCGTCGGCGCCTGCGGGTTGGCATCGCGGAAGGCGACGCACTGGTCGTCCTCGTGCACGATGTCGGCCGGAATCTCGCCGTCAATAATTTTCTGGAAGATGGTCTTCGCCATGGGCGACGCGTGTCCTCCGATGGATCAGGATGACGATAATCGGTCCCTAATATATGCGAGGGGGGCACGGGCGTCAACGTGAATTGTTACGGTCCAGTTAACGGGCGTTGCGGGCCGACGCGGCGGCCGTCCGCGGTGTAACAAAGTGGGTGCGACCTGCCCCAACGAGGCACATTCCGGGGGTAGTTTGCATTAAGACCTTGCTATAACATCAATCCCTCTGGACCAATCGGTTCCTCCGCTTCATGGCTACGGTGTACGTCACGCGCAAGACGCACTTCAATGCCGCCCACCGGCTCCACAATCCGGACAAGTCGGACCCGTGGAATCAGGAGACCTTCGGCAAGTGCAATAGCCCGAACTATCACGGACACAACTACAATCTGGAAGTGACTGTCGCCGGCGAGCCCGATCCTGAAACGGGCTACGTGATCGATCTCGGCGTGCTCAAGCAGATTGTCAACGAGCGGGTCGTCGACAAGGTAGATCACAAGAACCTGAACCTGGAGGTCGGCTTCATGGACGGCGTGTTGCCCTCCACGGAGAACTTCGTCGTCGCGATCTGGGATCAGTTGGAGGACGCGTTGCCGTCGGGGCGACTGCACTGCGTGCGCCTGTACGAGACGGAGCGCAACATGGCCGAGTACCGCGGCGAATGAGCGCGGGAGAATGAGGGTTCGGGAGCGCGGGCGTTGATAGGCCACCACGAATCTTCGTCGCGGGGCACAACGACACCGCGCAGGACGACGAGGAACTGAACCACGCATCACGCACTGCGCATTACGCACGACCAACATATGGCTGAAAAGAAGATTGTGACCGATCAGTTGAACGAGAACGGAGCCACCGTCCGTGGCGGCTCGAAGATGTACGAGCGCCAAGATTTGTACGACGCCGAGACGACCGGCACGCTGCAGGATCACGTGACCGACATGCTGCGTGCGCTCGGCGAAGATCCCGAGCGCGAGGGACTGGTCAAGACGCCCGAGCGCGTCGCCAAGGCGTATCAATTTCTCCTGCAGGGCTACAACCAAGACCCGCGCGATATCCTGGGGAGCGCCTTGTTTGATGAGGCGTACAGCGAGATGATCCTCGTGAAGGACATCGAAATCTACTCGCTGTGCGAGCATCACATGCTGCCGTTCTACGGCAAGGCCCACGTGGCGTACATCCCCGACGGCAAGATCGTCGGCCTCAGCAAAATTCCGCGCGTGGTCGACGTGTTTGCGCGGCGGCTTCAGGTGCAGGAGCGGCTCACCGTGCAGGTGCGCGAGGCCATCGACGAGGTGCTTGAACCGCTGGGCACCGCCGTCGTCATTGAGGCGCGCCACCTGTGCATGATGATGCGCGGTGCCGAAAAGCAGAACTCGATGACCACGACGAGCGCCATGAGCGGCGAGTTCGAGAAGTCGGTCACGCGCTCCGAGTTCATGCGCCTCATTCAGGCTAATGCGTGATGTTTGAGATTGTCAATTTCCGATTGTCGATCGCTTAACGTACCATGCCAACCGTCGTTGTCACCGGCGCAAGCCAAGGGATTGGTCGCGCCCTCGCCGAGGCGTTTGCGCAGGAGCCCGACGCCCGCATCGCCCTCGCCGCCCGCTCGAAGGATGCGCTCCATGCCGTGGCCGAGGCCTGCCGCGCGGCGGGCGCCGAGGCGCTCGTCGTGCCCACCGACGTGACGGATGCGGCGGCGGTCGAGCAGCTGGCCGAGACGGTCACCGAGCGGTGGGGCCCGCCCGATGTGCTCGTCAACAACGCAGGGGCCTTCACGTACGCCCCGCTCGATGAGTTGACGCTCGACGGCTTCCGCGAGCAGATTGACGTGAATCTAACGGGCACGTTCGCCGTCACGCAAGCCTTTCTGCCCGCGATGCGCACGCGGGGATCGGGCCACCTTTTCTTCATGGCGTCGGTGGCCGCGTTGCAGGCGTATCCGGGCAATGCGGGCTACTGCGCCGCCAAGCATGGCGTGCGCGGGCTGGCGCGCGTCGTCCGCGAGGAGACGAAAGACGAAGGCGTGCGCGTCACGACCATCATTCCCGGCGCCACCCGCACGCCCACATGGGACGGCGTCGACCTCCCTGACGAGCGCTTCATGCCACCCGACGACATCGCCCGTGCCGTCGTCGACGCGTATCACCTCTCCGATCGCACCGTCATGGAGGAGATGCTCCTCCGCCCGCAAGAGGGGGATGTGTAGGGATTTGCGTTCTGCGTTGTGCGTTCTGCGTTCGATGTTTGGTCTTGCCCAACCCACAACCCGCAAC
>CAYFRX010000135.1:0-8290 GCA_964345515.1 uncultured Rhodothermales bacterium | reverse complement strand
AAGGCTCTTTAGGGCCGTTCCGGGACGGTCAAGCACTTCGTTGGCCACAAAGCCCACCATGTAGGCCAGTAGTTTCGCTACTACCCTCGTCATCACGCCCCAAACCGACCGGGCTCGGGTCTCTTCAATTTGGAAATGATCTTCCAAGGAGGCGAAAACGCTCTCGATTCGAGCACGCAAGCTGCAGTACCAAGCCCGCAGTGCGGCCTCTCCTTCAGAGGTGGCCTTCTTGCTGCACCGGAGCGCATACCAGACTCTGAAGGATGAACTGCCGCGCCTGCAGAAGATTTGGGTCGATGGAGGCTTCGATGGGGCCCCGTTTTCGGAGTGGGCCGAGCAGGCAGGAAACTGGACGATCGAGGGCGTGCACAAGATCGGCAAGGGCTTCACGGCGCTGCCGCGTCGGTGGGTGGTCGAACGCACGTTTGGGTGGCTCTACAAGGCGCGTCGGTTGAGCCGGGACTTCGAGCGGGTATGCGAGACGGTCGAGAGCTTCATTTACGTGACGATGATTCGGCTGATTTTGAACAGACTTGCTCCCGCATAAAAACTTCACAGACAGTTTCTCACTCACTTCTGAGATACTGTATCGAGGAACTGATAGCGGGCACGGTGCTCCACGGGTTCAGCACGCGGCTCTGTGTTTAGGTGCATCACCCTTGTGTGCTCGCTAGCGTTCATGGCAGGCCAGAAAGGTAGCGCTGCACCATTCGGGTCGCCAGTCTTGATGAAATTGGCGAAGTAGCTCTTCATATAGGCGGAAACCGTGTGGTCGACAGGCGTCCAGGCGTAGATGGCATTGGCCTCGAGGTTACCGAGCGCGTACTCGATCTCGGCAGAGTGGACCGCGCCGCGAGGCGGTAAAGGCTGAGATTCGTCGACTGGACCGGCTAGGCCAGGGACGTTATTTCCCCGACCGGGTATCATCGGCGGGCGCGGGTGGGGGTAGAAGTACCGGTAGACGGGCTCTTCCGTCCGTTGGTGCAGGTCGCCCCACTTCCAAGTCGAGTAACCCATGAAGCGGTCGCTGGCAAGGGCCGTACCGACCTGGATAACCTCCTCCCACGTATCTGCTGGATACAGTTCGAGGGCCCGGTCGGCCTGCTCCCCATAGATCTCACGCACGGCGGCCTCATAGACTTCGGGGATGGGCGGTTTGTCGTCGAGAATCGATCGGTAGCTTCCCTCCTCGGAATTCCATCCGACCATCAGGGGAACCGTCGCTTGTTTGCCATTGGTATAAGTCTGAACGGGAGGACGAACGAGGAAGTAGCCATCGATGGTCACATCGAAGTAGGGGGCACTCGGCTTCGAGGCCCATTCCAATAACCTCGTTGACGAAAGGCCTCGCATCTCCGACAGGGACTCGGCCCCGACCTGTTTCATGAAACGAACGCCCTGCTTTTCCGCTTCGGTGAGGAAGGAGGGCGTGAAGTAACCGAGGACGGAACCGCTTTCACCAATGGCACGAGCGAACCGGTTCTTCGAGCGTGGAGAAGCCATGTGTGCACTGACAGACATCGAGCCTGCCGATTCGCCGCCTATCGTAACCTGCTCAGGGTCCCCACCGAAGGTTCGAATGTTCTCCTGGACCCAGCGGAGAGCCAGGGCCTGGTCGAGCAGGCCGTAGTTACCAGAGGCCTCTTCGGGAGACTCGGCGGTAAGCTCAGGGTGGGCCATGAATCCGAAGACGCCGAGCCGGTAGTTGACCGTGACGACCACAATGCCTTCCAGGGCCATGCTTTCCCCGTCGTAGCGGGGCTCGGAACCATCACCGGCCAGAAACCCCCCTCCGTAAAAGTAGACGAAGACAGGCCTCTCTTCAGCCGGGTTGGTTGACGGAGTCCACACGTTAAGGTAGAGACAGTCCTCACTCATTCCTGCACTTCGGAAGATCATGTCCCCAAACGAGCGGGGCTGCATGCACCGCAGCCCAAAGCGGTCGGCCTGGCGGATGCCGGCCCACTCGCCAGCCGGTTCGGGCGGCTTCCACCGACGGTCACGCACCGGGGGCTTCGCGTAGGGAATGCCCTTGAACGCCTGAATCCCTCTGGACGTCGTCATGCCCTCGAGATTACCAATCGTCGTTTCCACACTCTGCGCGTGGATCAACGCATGAGGGAGACTGATGAGGAGAAGTATGAAGGGAAAGAGAGCCTTCTTCATTGTTGGGAAGGTCTACATTCAGGCTTAGTTGAAATTCAGAATCGAGAAGCGACGGTCTTGAATGTCAAACAGAGGAAGGTTGATAATTAGGGGGCCACGACGTTTCGGTTTTCGTGATTGCATTGAGTCATGCCAGCAGTTTGCGCGCGCAAGCAACCAAAGCCACCTTTGTTGGATTTGCCGAGTTCAAGAAGCCGTTCGTAAAAACGGCGCGGCCGCTGGTTGTGACGCACGGCCACCAGCGCGGCCATGTAGAGAGCCGACCGCTAAGGGTGCCCGCTCCTTGTAAATGCGGGCTTGAGGCCGCCTACTCACTGACGCTGCCACGGCATAAAACACTCCACAGCATGGGAGGGCCGGGCGGAGGCTAGCTTATTTTTCAGACTCTCGCACGCGCCGCGATGACTCACTAGTCACGTCGGTCTCATACGGTAGCAGTTGCCCGATCAGGAGGCCTTAGATCGCATCGCTGCATAGATCGTGACTACCCGGCGCCTCCCAACTACTGGATGAGGACGCCCCTCTCACCTACGCACAGGAAGCCCCCACAGGATGGGGTGACCGTGACGAGATTCGCCATCAGTTGCGGATCAGCCACATCGTCTCGTTGATGGTGTCTTCGCCCCCGAACTGGCGATCCACCGCTTCCAGCACGTTCTCACGATTTGTGTTGAGTTCCTTCTCGGGATACATCCAGCGCTTGGGCACCTGCCCCCCGTTCAACACGTCGCGCTGACCGACGTCGAACGCCGGGACTTGGGTGCGGCGCTGGTTGAAGAACGGCTCCCAGCCTGAGTTTAAGAACATGGACATGTACTTTTGAAGGAGGATCATCTCCAGCCCATTCGCCGGATCGAACGCCACGTCATCACCAGCGAGGTACGTGTCCACCGCTGAGCCCGTGATGCCGTAAAATCCCATCGAGGCGCGGATTCCCTGATTGTAGTACGTTTCGGGGTCGGCGCTAATCCAGCCGCGCTGGGCCGCCTCGGCAATCGTAAAGGCCACCTCCGGGTAGCCCAGAGCCAGGTTCGGCTCGGCCTCCGGATCGTTCCGGTACCGCTCGTCGAGCAGCGAGCCGGTGTTCTCCGACAGCAGTTCGCTATTCTCCTGCACCGTGGCGCTGGCGATGAGGCCGCTGTGGGCATCGAATGACGTCTCGGCGTTCGGCACCGACGGATCGGCTGGCGCCCCCAAGCGGAACAGGCGGGGATCCTCCTTTTCCTTGTAGAGATCGACGAGCGTCTCTTCCATCACGCGAGACGAAAACGCTGCTACGTTGAAGAAGGGGTAGGTATCCCCAGTGGCCTCATTGTAGGTGAACTGGGCGTTATCGTCCAGTGACTCCATCACGGGATACTGACCGCGGTTATTGAATACCTGTCGGAATTGCGCCTCGTAGTCGATGCTCGTGTTTTCTTTCTCGGAGAGGCTAATCAGAATCCGGAGGCGAAGCGAGTTCGCAAACTTCCGCCACTTTGCACGGTCGCCGGAGAAGATCACGTCGCCGTTTATGGGCTCGCTCGCGGCGGCCAAGTCCTGATTGACCTGATCAAGCCGCGCCAGTAGATCGGCGTAGATCTCTTCCTGCGGCGTGTAGCTAGGCCGGTTGGTTCCGTCCTCCGCGCGGAGCGCTTCAGAGTACGGCACGTCACCAAAGCGCCGCGTCAACTGATGGAACACGTACACTTGCATGGCTTCGGCAACAGCGATCATGGTGCCATTTCCGAGCCGCTCGGCCTCTTCTGCCATTTTTTCAGTTTGCCGCAGGTCGTCGAAGAAGGAGCCAAAGCTTAAACGATCCCATCGGTAGTATTGCTGATCCAGTGGCCTGTTTACTTGCACAACATGCCGTGACGCATACCCAGCGCCCAGATCGATCGAGTTCAGCGCCGAGATCTGCAAGTTGGTGAGCAACAGCCCAGGCGTCGCATTAGTGGTTTCATTCGGGTTTTCTTGGAACTCTTCGAACCCAGTCAGGGCCTCACACCCGGCCAGAAAGATCATCAGGAGCGCGATACCGGTGGTTTTGATCGTACGAGTCAACATAAAATAAGACGGGTCAGCGTAACAGGAGAGGAGAGCACAGCGCGCGGGCTCGAATCAGAATTGTGCTTGGATATTCAACCCGATGGACCGCATTGAGGGCGACTGGTTGCGATCATCCCCTACGTCCGGATCGAGGAATCGGATGTCAGACAGCATGAGCAAATTGCGCCCGACGACCGAGATTGAGGCGCCCTTTAGCAGCGATCGGCTGATGAACGAGTCCGGGAGCTGATAGCCGAGGCTCACCTCTCGCAGCTTCACAAAGCTCTCATCGAAGAAGACATTGCCGTACGACCGGCTGAAAACGTTGACGAAGTAGTCCTCGTAGCTCACCGCGTTGTCGTTGGGCGCAAACGTCCGCGTGTCGCTGATAATGTTTCCGTCCTCGTCGTACTCGACGTCGCCACCGGTGACGACCACGCCGGGCGCCTCGTAGGTGCTCTCACCCTGCGTCGAGTTGAACCGGTCTTCGCCTACCAGATCCGGGTGGGTACCGCTCCAGTACATCTCGCGGATGGTCTTGCTGCGGAGCAGCCCGCCAATCCGCCCGTCAATCCCGACGTTGAGCGTGAAGTTCCGGTAGGTGACGTTGTTTTGTAGACCAAGCGTCCAGTCTGGATTAGCCGTTCCAATATTGCGCTGGAAGGGGTCGCGGATGCGGGAGCCATTCTCGTCGTGGATGAACTGGCCATCGGGCGATTTGAGCCACACGGTCCGGTATATAGTATCAAGCCGGTCGCCTTCTTCGAGGAAGCCGAGCCGGTCGCCGTCGTCGATCTGCGTGATGTAGGTCGCGCTGCGTCCGGCGTTGAACGTGAATCGCCAGCCCAGATCGTCGTATGCAATCGGCGTGGCGCGGAGCACAAACTCCAGGCCGCGCTTCTCATACTCGTTTGCGTTTTCGAGCCGACTGCTGAAGCCGGACGCGTCCGAGACGGGCACCGAGACGATATTGTTGAACTCTCGCGAGGTGAAGTAGGTGGCATCGAGCCGAAGCCGGTCATTGAAGAGCCGCAGTTCAAGGCCCGCTTCGTATGAGGAGGAGGTTTCCGGTTCGAGATCCGGGCTGATGAGCGTGCCCGGGAAGCGCAGCGAGCTGTTGTTCTGCCAGTTGATCCCCGACTCGTAGGTCGGGATGTGGCGGTAGTTCGACCCCAGGTCGGCGTTGGACACCTGCGCCCAGGAAGCGCGAACGCGCGCCTGGCTGATGAACTCCGGCAAAGCCACGACTTCTGACACGACGAAGCTACCGCTCACCGATGGATAGAAGAACGCGTTGTTGTCGACGGGGAGCGTGGACACCCAGTCGTTTCGCCCCGTGGCCTCCAGGTAGAGGTAGCCGCCCCAGTTCAGGTTGAGGATGCCGAAGACGCTGTTCTTCTTGTACTCCGTAAAGAAGTTCGACCCGTCCACGGCGTTGAGCGAGTTGGAGATATTGTACAGGTTGGGGACGACGAGACCGTCTGTCCCTACAAAGGCGTTGCGGTCGCGGAAGTAGTAGCTCGACCCGCCCACACGAGAAGTCAGAAACAGATTGTCCGTTAGGCTCTTCTCGTAGTTGACCACGACGTCCGTGGTCGTATTGAAGTTGTTGCGGGTGTTGTCCCGGTAATTCCCCTGCTGCACCTGGAAGCTGCGCACGAAGCTTTTGGGCTCCTCCTCCGTGCGATTCTCCGAGAAGTAGTTGATGCCGCTCCGAGCCACGACCGAAAGCGTGCTCAGAATGTCGTACGTGGCGGAGACCTGGACGTTAGTTACATCACGGTAGAACCCGCGGTTGTACTCGTTGGCAACGAAGTGCGGGTTGTTGTAGAACGCCCGGCTGTAGTGCCGCTGCTGAAACCCGACCTGCCCATCGACCCAGTAGTCCTGCAGGTCGCGCACGTCGATGTTCGCACCCATCCACTGGGTGATGTTGTAGAACAAGCTCTCGGAGCTCGATGTGACTTCCGGGACGTTGTCCGACTCCTGCCGGTTGTAATTGATCGAGGCGTCGACCGTCAGGTCGTTGTAGATGTAATTCCCCGACAGATTGATGGTGTTGGCCTGCAGAGCCGTGTTTGGGACGATGCCGCGTTGCAGCTTATTCGATACCGCAAGGCGGATACTGCGATTCTCCGTGCTGGAACTGACGGCGACATCGTTATTGCTGACGATGCCTGTGCGGTAAAAGTTGTCGATGTTGTCCTCCCCGCGCGAGATCCAGGGGATGGGGACGCGCTCGCCCGTCTCTGGGTCAATGGGACTGTTGTACTGCGCGATCTCGACGAAGCCGCTCTCGGTGGTTGGATCGGGCTGGTTGAGCGGCGGGCCCCACGTGAAGCCGAAGCCTTCGATCCCATTGCCCGAGCCGTCAATGAAGCGGTACTCGCCGTTTCGACCCGAGCCGTATTGGGTCTGCTTGTCCGGCACGCGCAGAAAGTCGAGCTGAAAGGTCGTCGACGAGCTGACCTCGACCGTGATGCCCTCTCCTTCGCCGCGCTTCGTGGTGATCAGGATGGCCCCGTTGCGCCCGAGCGACCCGTAAAGCGCTGACGCAGAGGGGCCCTTCAGGACGTCTACGCTCTGGATGTTGGTCGCGTCGAGGGCCCACAGGTTGGCATTCTCGTTGGGAATCCCGTCGATCACGATGAGCGGATTCTCGCCTCGAAGCTCAATGGCCGAGTTGCCAAAGAAGTCCGTGTTGTTGAACACGGTGAGCCCGGCCACCTTGCCGTTCAAACTGTTGATGACGTTGGGCTGCTCGACCTGGATCAGCGACTCACCCTCGATCTGTTGCGTCGCGTACCCGACCGATTCCTCCGTGCGCTCGATGTTGAGCGCGGTCACAACTACGCCCTCCCCTATGAGCGTCTCCGACTCGAGAGCAATGTCGACTTCGGTCCGGCCCTGCAGCGGGACCTCTTCGGTTCGATACCCGACAAAAGAAACCACGAGGGTATCTTGCAATGAGGGCGCGTCTAGCTCGAAGCGGCCATCTCGATCGGTGGACGTACCGATGGTCGTGTTTTTCACGACAACGTTGACCCCGGGAAGCGGATCGCTCGTCTCTGCGTCAGTGACAGTGCCAGTCACGATGGGCATTGGCACCTCGACCAGGGCACCTGCTTGGTGCTCGGCAGCCTCGTCTCCCGCGTGACTCGCGGCGTGCAGATCCTGATTAATGAAGAGGCATAGTGCGATCGACAGAGTAATAGCGACTGCCAATCGGGTGCTTCGAAAAAACCGATGCATGCTGCTGCGTTTCAAAGAAGTGAGGTACGAACGCCCAAAACGTAAAGCCTACCCATCATACTGTCAAGGTCGTAGATTCAACAGGTTGTGTCAGGGAGGTTGTGTAAAGCTGGTTGTGGCCCGACTCGAATAGACGAATAGAAAAGGGCCACCGTCGCCGGTTGGGTTGATTGGACCCGCTAAAGTCGAATCAACCCTCTGACAACGATGACCCGACTTCAAGTTAGCTTCGACGAAGCGACCCTCTGCGAAGTTTTCTTTGGTGATCGGGGCGCGGAAGTGCTCCTGCAGACCGTTATGAACGAGATTTTGCAGGCAGAGATGACCGATCATCTCCAGGCCGAACCCGGCGCGCAGACTGACCGGCGCCGCGGCTACCACAACGGTTCGTACCGGCGAGGGCTGACCCCGCGTGTCGGACATCTCACGCCGGAGGTACCCCGCGACCGGGAGGGCACCTTCCAGACGAGCCCCTTCGGGCGCTACCAGCGGTCAGAGAAGATGCTGTGGTGGATGTCAAGCGTTTCAGGTCCCAGGATGCAGCGATGGATCGAAGGGACGGCCAGATTTGAGCACCCCGTAGCAAATATGCAGGAGCTTCCGCATCGCCGCTCCGATTACGACCATCTTCCCCTTTCCTCGCTCCTTGAGCCGATCCCCGAAGGCCTTCACCGCTGCGTTGAACCGAAGTGCCGTCATCGCTGGAAAGTACATCGCTCGCCGGAGTCGGCCGTTGCCAACCTTCGACATTTGAGGGGCGCCTCGAACGGAGGTCCCCGACTCCCAGTGACTTGGCACCAATCCCGCGTAGGCAATCCCGCGTAGGCAATCCCGCGTAGGC
>CAYFRX010000134.1:0-8375 GCA_964345515.1 uncultured Rhodothermales bacterium | reverse complement strand
ACAGGTCGAACACAGCCGGCGCGTCCATGTCCTCGCGGAAATACGCCTGGAGCATGGTGAGCTGGTACAGGTCGGTGAAGAGCGGCGAGCGGGTGTCGGTGGGAGCTGTGGGCATCGGAGGTAGGGATCAGCGAGAAGTCATCGGCAGGGCCGCGAGCGGCAACCGGCAGCAGCGGATCGTGCTATATGATACGCAAGCGGGATGGACTCTGTGTATGGACCGCTCAACGCTTGGTACGATGCAGAAGCAGGATTAACACATTTTCAAAATGGAAGAGCACGGACGGCTCGAACTTTGGGGTGGGCACTCGGTCGCTACACCGATAGCTTGTCGAAAAAGAACCTGAAACGCCTCCCCTGTGAGCAACGCAACATCGTCCCCCTCGCTCTTCGCGCACCGCTTGGTTCACGGCGTACCCTTCTTTTATGGCTGGATCATCCTCGCGGCGGCCACGATTGGCATGGCGGCTACCCTGCCGGCGCAAACGGCGGGCGTCTCGCTCTTCATCGACGCGATGATCGCCGACCTCGGCCTCTCGCGCACGGCGGTGTCGTGGATGTACACCGTCGCGACAGTTATCGGCGCCTCGGCGTTGCCGCTCGTGGGGCGGTTGCTGGACCGGTTTGGACCGCAGCGCGCTGTGCTTACCGTGACGATGCTGCTGGCCCTGACCTGCGTCGGCATGGGCTACGTCAGCGGCTGGATGACGCTGCTGCTGGGTTTCGTGCTGCTGCGTGGGCTGGGGCAGGGTGCGCTCGGCCTCGTCAACAACCATGCGGTGAACCTGTGGTTCGAGCGGCGCCGCGGCGTGGCCATCGGCATCTTGGGGCTTGGGATGGCTGGGGCGACGGCTGTATTCCCTCCGCTGATCAACGATCTCATCGCCGACTCGGGGTGGCGCACTACATTTCTCCTCATGGGCGCGGTCGTGGCCGCCGTGATGGTCCCCCTGGGCCTCGTCTTCTACCGCGCCGCGCCGGAGCATTTCGGGCTGCAGCCCGACGGAACGGAGGCCGAATCCCCGTCCTCGTCCGACACCGAATCGGGAAAAACGGGCCATGCGTTCATCGAAGGCCTCACCGTCCGTGAGGCGCGGCGCACGTGGACGTTCTGGGTGATCACGATGGGCGGCGTGTGCACGGCCGGGCTCGGGACGGGACTGCTCTTTCACCACTTTTCAATCCTGGAGGGCAACGGCATCGGGCGCGAGATGGCGGCGTTGCTGTTCGTTCCGCTCGGCGTGCTGACGGGCGCCTCCAACCTGGGCAGCGGCTGGCTCGTGGATCGCTTCTCGCCGCGGCGCCTACTCGGCGTACTGCTTGTCCTCTTTGGGGCCATGATGGCCGCCATCCCGCTCGTCACGACGCCGGCGGGGGTGTGGGCGTACGGCATCGTATTCGGCGTGGCGCAGGGGATGCAGGGCGTCGTGCTGGGCAGCGCCTACGCCTACTACTTCGGCCGGGCGCACCACGGTGCCGTCCGCGGCCTGGCGACGACCATCTTTGTGGGCGGCACGGCGATCGGGCCGCCGCTCTTGGCACTGGGCCCCGACTGGTTCGGCAGCTACGCGCCTGTGCTATGGCTGCTCACGCCGCTCCCATTGGGACTGGCCGCTGCCGCGTTCGCCGCGGAGGCGTTTGATTGGGACGCGGAGCAACTCGTGGCGGAGGCGGAAGCGGTCTGAAACGCCTATCCTAAACCGTTATTTTCCGGAGGGGTGTGGACAAAAATGCAGGTGCTCCCAATTCGGGCGTGAGGATGGAAGCGCTCCCCCAAGCGGCGATGCGAAGAAACCGTGATGGAAAGGGCTTTTCCCCTGTGCCGCGTGAACCAGGTATGCGAATTGGGATTGGCTCAGGTGAACGATGTGCGCAACAATGCACTGTGCCCGACCAGGCACAGCGCTCGAATGCACTCCTGAACCAATCCCAACCGTGTTATGACTATCCGCAATTGGATTATACGTCCTCGCCTCATCGCCAGTGCCATCGCGCTTCTTCTCGCGCTCGCACCGGTTTCGAGCGTCGCACAACAGGCATCAGAACCCGCCAGCGAAGAGCGTGTTCAGCCCCACTGGGCGAGCGGCTTCGGAGAGCAGATGGTGAAGCTCCTCGAGTCGGGCGACAAATGGAATGAAGAAAACGCGATGCGACTCATTCTGCGGTACGAGCGGCAGCCGGACCTGCAAGTTAACTCCCGTCCGGCGGTACCGGCCCTCCTCAGAATCTACGAAAGCGACGCGGAGGAAGGCCACCGGCTCTTGGCGCTCTCGGCCTTAATCGAAGCCCTCGGCGGAGAGACGACCCTCCAGGAGCTCGCGGAGCGAGTGCGCGGCGACAGAATCACCTCCGACCGCGTGCCGACTGCTCCTTCCAGCACAGGGGCAGCGGATAACCTGAAGAGGTGAGGCCCTTCTCCGTAGATACAGAAAGCCCGCTCCAGGTGCAGCACAGTCGCTGCAAACCGGAGCGGGCTTTCTTTGTGTCTAGACGCACATACGGACCCATGCTCCGCCGTGGAGGCCCTACTGCGCCTTGGCCACCGCAAATGCCCGAGGGGTCGTCGCGAACGGCGTGTCTTCAAGTCCCAGTTGCCCTTGGTCTTCTCAACATATTTGTAGAGTCCAATCACGGAAGGCTCCTTCATTTCGCCCTTCACAGTGAACGCAAGAAGGTCTGATGGCGCGCACGGTCTGGCCGCCGCCGCGTTCGCCGCGGAGGCGCTCGACTGGGACGCGGAGCAGCTCGGGCACCACGACGATGCAGCCGAACTGCAGGGTGCCGTAGCGCGTTGAGGGGACCCTTCGCCTGTTACTACACCTACTGACTGCCAAACAGTATGGACAAGGACGAACAGCGTGCTTTTCGGGAGCGAGTGGAAACCCTCATCGACGAGCTCGAAGCCCAGCTGGCCTTGGCGGATTCGTCGGACGACAGCCTGGCGCCCGATAATGCGATCGGCCGCCTCTCGCGCATGGAGGCCATCCAAGCCAAGTCGATGAGCGCGGCGGCGCGGCGCGAGAAGCAGCGGCGGCTGGCGCGCGCCCAGCGCGCACTGGAGCGCATCGACAAGGGCACCTACGGCACGTGTGTATCATGCGGGCAGGACATCCCGAAAGGGCGCCTCGAAATCATGCCCGAGTCGCCCTACTGCGTATCCTGCGCGGCGCGCAGCCGGTAAGCGGCCGACGTCATTTCCACGTTGTCGACGCGCGGCCTCCTCTGAAAGAAGAGTTGGCATCCGACGAGCGGCCCGTCGGCGACGCCGGCGGCGCGGCCCGGCGCGTCCGGGACCGGTAGAGCGCCACGGCGCCTGCACCGGCCAGTACGCCGCCCAGGTGCCAGTACGGAGCGCTCGAATGATTGGCCAGCCAAACACTCGCCGCGATGAGCGGCAGGAGCACGATGACGCCGATCCTGCGCAACTCGCCGTACCGCTCGGTGGCGATGAACTGCACGAAGCCCCAGAGGCACAGCCCCACGAGGGCAAGCCCCAGCAGGAGCCGACCGCTCTGCAGAATCGCCGAGACGCCCATGCCCACGGGCAGGAAGATCACGCCGATGAGCACGAACGCCACGCCGTGATACCACCGAAAGCGTCGTAGCTGCCCTGTGGCCGCGCGCATCCACGCGAGCCAGCGCGAGACAGGGGACGAGGCGAATGCCTTCGCAGCGGCTTCCGTAGCAGCCGGTTCCGGGCGGGGGTCCGACGCGTCGTCGGCCGACGAGCCGTGCGAGCCGACGGTGCCCAGTGCTATTGCCCCGGGGGCCGCTGCGCCCTTCGCTGCCGCGGCTGCCTGCGCACTACCGCCGCCGAATGCGCCCAAGGCGCCTCCACCGCCAAAGCTACCACTGCCCCCTTTGAGCAGCGCCCCGGCCGAACGCGCCAGGCTGGCAGCCGACGCGGCGCCCGTGCCCATAAGTGTGCCCACAGTGAGCGTGTGCTTCCACGTCAGATACTCCTCGCGCGGCAGTTGCTTGATGCGCCTGCGGCCCCGCGCGAATAAAACGGGATAGCCAATGCCGCATGCAATGACGCTTGTCCAAACAAGAAAGGAGAGGCCCCTACCCAGCATTGAGCCCAGCAAGCCGCCGGCGATGAGCCCACTGATGAGAGCAGCGCCCCATCCCATAATGCCAAGAAGAATGCGCAAGCACCCCAACTCCGAAAAAACGCCACCGCCGCAAACCCGACCGCCAACCCGACCGGGATGACCATGAAGCCCAAGACGATCAGGGCAATAACAGGGCGTGAAGGAGTCCCTGCATAGGCGCAGGATTCCTGCTGATCCGGTCATGGCCCGCCCTTGATCAGTTCATCCGTGGGTCGTCGGGGAAGTTGGCGAGCACGGCATACTGGCCGCCCATTTCCCGAAGCACGGTCCGCCAGAGCTTCGACGGCTCCTCGGCGAACACGGCGTCCTCACTGCTCTCGGCCAAGATCCAGCCGCCGGCCTCGATCTCATTCTCCAGCTGGCCGGGCGACCATCCGGCGTAGCCCACGAAGAACCGGAGGTCGTCACTGCCGATGTCACCGCTCTCCATGAGCGCGTGGAGCGTGTCGAAGTCGCCGCCCCACTGCACGCCGTCGGGCAGCGTGATGGCGTCGGGCAGCGCCTCGTCGTAGCGGTGCAGGAAGTGGAGCGTGTTGCGGTGCACGGGCCCGCCGAGGTTGATCGTGTCGTCGTATACTACCACCTCCTCCATCACGTCGCTGAGCTGCAGGTCAAGCGGACGGTTCAGGATGAGACCGAAGCTCCCCTCATTGCCATGCTCGCACAAAAGCACCACGGTGCGCCGGAAATTGGGATCCTCCAGCACGGGAGGCGCGATGAGTAGAATGCCGGGGCGCGGTGTGAGCTCGGAGTCGGCCATGAGCGGGTCGGGGTAATTCGCCGGATACGTCCGTGTAGGGAAATTATGAACGCTTACAGCGCGGGAGAAGAAAGGTGACTCGTGGTGGGTGTTGGTTGAGCATACGGCTTAGTTTCGTTGTATCCATCGGATGCCGCATTTCATGCATCGGTCTCGCGGCGGAGGGCCCGGAGCGCACCGCACCACCAGTCGGCGTTGCGGGTAATGGAGCGCACGGTGACGTCCTGAAAACGCTCGGTGAGGCTGATGAGCTCGATCGGAATGGCGCTCCAGTCGTCGTCCAGGACGAGCGCCTCCAGCTCGCGCGCGGCCGTCCGGCTCCACCGCCAGCGTTCGCGCAGCGCCTCGGCCTTCTTCCAGTAGTTTTTCTCGTCCCAGGCCTGCGCGCTCTCGTCGATGGTCTGGTAGATGCCGCGCAGGTTGAAGACGAGGAAGGCGACCATGTCCTTCGCCTCGGCATCGAAGTGGTCGGTGAGGCGCTTTTCGGCCAGCAGGCGCAGCACTTCGGCACAGGAGCGGCGATGGGCATGGCGACGCTTGGCCGGCGTCTGCCCGGTGTTGACGATACGGCTCATCGGATCGGGGGACGTGGGGGAAGGCCAGGACACGTAGAATGCAGCGAGGGCGTGGGGGTTCTTGGGCGCATCACGAGCGGAAGCGATTGAGGAGGCGGCCCGTCCACGCATCGAGCTCGTCGAAGCCGGCGAAGGCCGCGAGACCCAAGTAGACGGCGGCGTACGTGCCTACGACGAGCACGGCCGTGGCGACCACGGGCCACAGTGGCAACATCCACCACAGCCCAGCCGCCAGCGCCGCCGCCGCCAGCGCCAGTCCTACCATCTGCGCAATCCGGCGCCACGGCAGGCGGACCGGCGCCTCCAGCCGCGACCGGAGCGCGCGGAGCAGGCTCCCCAGCTCGACCCAGGCTCCGGCCGAGGCGCCCACTGCCAGCCCAACAGCGCCCAAGTAGGTTGGGGCCCCCAGATTCGACTCCCACGGCAGGGTGCTCACGGCGACTGTGTCGAGCGGAAACATGAGCGGCACGGCCACGGCCGCGGAGACAACCAGACGCACAACGGCGATCTTGGCGGGTGTCTTGGTATCCTGGATGGCGTAGAACGCGTTCTGGAGCAGCCGCGAGATCGTCGTGGCCACGAGGCCCAGCGCGTAGCCGCCCAGCACGGCATACACGAGCACGTTGTCGCCGATCCCGAACTCGCCCCGCCGGAAGAGCGCGCCCACGATGAGGAAGCCAAATGCCAGATAGCCCATCATGGTGGGCACGGTCAGAAACAGCGTCTGGCGCATCGAGCGGCGCAGGCGGCGCAGAAACGGCGACAGGTCGGCCGTGCGCAGGCGCGACAGCTCGGGCAGCTCGGAGGCGGCGACCGACAGCCCAAAGAGGCTGACGGGCAAAATGTACAGCATGAGCGCGGGGCGCAGGGAGGCCAGCGCCCCCGCGGCGAGCAGCGAGGCCAAGATGGTGTCGACGTATGCGGAGAGCTGGTACACTCCACGCCCGGCCACGACGGGGCCGAACGCTGCAATCGCTTCCCGCACGCCGTCTACCCGCGTCGAGAGGCGGACGCGGAACCCCTTCATCATGCGAAGCACCAGCGGGAGCTGCACCAGGAACTGCAGCGCACCGCCGATTAGGGCCCCCCAGAAAGCCGCAAAGAAGAGCGTTTCGAGCGCGTTCAAGGAGAAATCCCCGGCCGCGTCGAGCGGCGATCCGACCAGCGCAAACCCGGCCAGGAACAAGCTGCCGATGATTGCGACGTTCCACAGGACTGGCGCGATGTACGGGACGAAGAAGCGGCGATGGCTGTTGAGTACGCCGAGCGCCCAGGCCGAGAGCACGAGCAGCCCCGCCATCGGAAACACGAACCGAAACGCCCGAACGACGAGGTCGAAGCGGTTGACGGCCAATTCGCCGGCGGCGACTTTCGTCCCATCGCCGACGTAGCCCGGCACGATCACCGTCGCCAACGGCTCGGCGAAGACGATGCCCAGCAGCACGAGCGCCGCGGTCAGCGCCAGAAGCAGTCCGAAGATGGCCCCGGCGAAACGGCCAGCATCCTCCGGCCGGCCCTCATCCAGCAGGCGGCTGTAGATGGGAATGAAGGCCGCTGAGATCGTCCCCTCGCCGAGCAGGTTCTGCAGTAGATTCGGCCCGCGGAAGGCCGCCTGCAACGCATCGGTGTGGGCACCGACGCCGAAGAAATACGCGATGACGCCCTCCCGCACGAAGCCAAAGATCCGACTCACGAAGATGCCGGCGGCGACGGTGCCCGCCGCGCTCTTTTGGTTTGGTGCGTCCGAAGAGGACGGACCGGAGGTTTCGTCGTCAGCCATGTGGGGACAGAACCAGAAAGATCAGCGGGTGCGGCGCAGCGTGCGCCACACGACGCCGTCGAGCACGAGGTGGCTGAAGTAGCCGACGAGTGCCGCGCCATAGAACGGCAGTCCTGCCAACGGGCGCTGCGGGAAGAGCACGTACGGCAGCACGAGCAGCGGCGACGGGATGAGCAGCATCGCCCACCACGAGTGCGTCCACCCTCGGTGTCGGCTCACCACGGGCAACAGCGCGAAGAGGCCCAGGTAGGCGGCCTCCTCAAAGTTGCGCGTCGCGATCAGAAACAGGTCGGCCACCAGAAAGATGGCGTAGAAGACGTCCTGCCCCTTCGAGTTGGTGTCGACGTCGGGCCACAGCCCGAACATGATAGTCAGTGCGAACATGGCCACGGGGTAGCCTAGCAGCTCCAGCGTGGTGAACTGCTGGTACGCCGCGTTCATCGAGTACAGGTAGACGAGAAGGGCCAAGTAGCCGAGGAAAAACACCGTAGCGCCGGCCAGATGTCCGCGATAACCAGCCATCGGTTCGATTGTCGAATTTCGATTGTCGATTATGGTTTGCACCACGCCAAGGTCGTGCCATTCGTCACTCGCCATTCGTCAGCCGAAACTCGACGACGTATCGCACGGCCAGGTGGTATCCGGCGCGCCCGAGGCCGGCGATCTGCCCGGCGCAAGCGGGAGCAACCCGCGAGGTGTGACGGAAAGCCTCCCGCGCGTGGATGTTCGACAGGTGCACCTCCACCACCGGCGGATCGATGGCCGCCACGGCGTCGTGCAGCGCGATGGACGTGTGCGTGTAGCCGCCCGGGTTGAACACGACGCCGTCCGCCGCCTCCTCGTGGGCCGCGTGCAGCCGTTCGATCAGCGCGCCCTCGTGGTTGCTCTGCGCAAACTCGAAGGCCACGTCCGGAAAGGCCTGCCGCAGATCGCGCGCCAACTCGTCCAGCGTGCCGCGGCCGTAGGTTTCCGGCTCGCGCGTGCCGAGCAGGTTGAGGTTTGGACCGTTCAGGATTAATAGGTTCAACGTTGAAGGTCGGAAAGTTCAAGGCGTGTACAACGCATGCACAACGTTAACCTGCAAACCTTCAACCTGCAAACCTTCAACCTGCAAACCTTCAACCTGCAAACCTTCAACCTGCAAA
>CAYFRX010000133.1:0-8397 GCA_964345515.1 uncultured Rhodothermales bacterium | reverse complement strand
GGCCGGCGCTTCGGCGACGGCGGGCTGCGGCGTGGGCTCCGGTTCGGCCTCAATGCGCGCCTCGATGTCGCGCTTGATGATGCGTCCCTGCGGCCCCGAGCCGTCGACCGAAGCGAGCTCGATGCCGTGGTCGCTCGCCATCCGACGCGCCAGCGGCGACGCCTTAATGCGGTGGCCGTCGCGTCCCGCCGGGGCGCCGGCCGGCTGCGGCTCGCGCGCCGTGCCATCGCCCGAGACGGACGGCTGCTCCTTGGTCGACGGCTCGTCGGCTGGCTCCTCGGTGTCCTCGGCCGCTCCGCCCTCGGCCGCCGCCCCACTCAGGATGTCCGATATGTCTTCGCCCTCCTCTCCAATGACAGCAATCAGCTGCCCGATCGGCACCGCGTCGCCTTCGTCAATCACTTTCTCGAGCAACACACCATCGTCATAGACCTCGAGGTCCATGGTGGCTTTGTCAGTCTCCACCTGCGCGACCACGTCGCCAGCGGACACCGCGTCGCCTTCTTCGACGAGCCAGGCGGAGAGCACGCCCTCCTCCATGGTGTCACTCAACTTGGGCATTTCGACGGTTACGGCCATGTTTCGATTGTCGATTTTAGATTGTCGTATGTCGAATGGGCGGGCGAGCGGGCAGAGTCGGCATTCGACACGCGCCCCTCGTCACTCGTCGATTAGTCGACGTACATCACGCGTTTGGCGGCCTGGACGATCTCCGCGGTGCTCGGCATGTACTCGTCCATGAGGTTGCCGGCGTACGGCGCGGGCGTATCCGGCGCGGTGACGCGGACGAGCGGCGCATCGAGCCAGTCGAACGCCTGGTCCTGAATCTGGAAGGCGATCTCGGAGGCGAAGCTCGCAAACGGGTTGCTCTCGTCGACCACGACGCAGCGGTTCGTCTTCTGCACCGAGCGCACGATGGTCTCGATGTCGAGCGGTTTGATCGTGCGCGGGTCGATGACTTCAGCGTCGTAGCCGTCCTTCTCCAGCTCCTCGGCCGCTTCCACGGCGCGCCAGTAGCTCTTGCTATGCACCACGATGGTCACGTCCCCGCCTTCGCGCGCGACGCGGGCCGTGCCGATCGGAATCGTGTAGTCATCCGCGTCCGACACCTCGCCTTTCATCCCATACATGAGCTCGCTCTCCAGGAACAGCACGGGATCGTCGTCGCGGATGGACGTCTTGAGCAGCCCCTTGGCGTCGTCCGGGTTGGACGGGCACACGACCTTGAGGCCCGGGAAATTGGAATAGATCGACTCGACCGCATTGTTGTGCGTGGCGGCGAGCTGCCCGGCCGCACCATTTGGCCCTCGAAACACGATGGGCAGCTTGAACTGCCCGCCCGACATGTAGCGGATGTTCGGCGCGTTGTTGACGACCTGGTCGAACGCCACAAACGAGAAGTTCCACGTCATGAACTCGATGATTGGGCGGAGTCCGTTCATGGCGGCGCCCAGGCCCAGCCCCGCGAAGCCGAGCTCGCTGATGGGCGTATCGATGACGCGCTCCGACCCAAACTGGTCGAGCATGCCTTGGCTCACTTTGTAGGCCCCGTCGTATTCGGCGACCTCTTCGCCCATGAGGAAGATGTTCTCGTCGCGCTCCATCTCTTCCACCATGGCGGCACGGATCGCTTCACGGAATTGCAGTTCTGCCATGTTTTGATTGTCGAGTTTCGATTGTCAATTGTCGATTAGTAGCCCAAGACGGAGCACCGAACGACGAAGTCCATGCTCGATTCGCCACTCGGCATCCGTCATTCCCTAGGCGATGAAGGGATAGTCTTTCTGGACGTAGACGTCTTCGTAGATCGTCTCGGGCGCCGGCTCAGGGCTGTTCTCGGCAAAGTCAATCGCGTCGAGCACCTCCTGCTTGGCCGTCTCGTCGATCGCCTCCAGGTCGTCGTCGCTGGCGACGTCATGCCCAACGATGTAGCGTTGCAGGCGCACGATGGCGTCCTCGCTCTTCCGATCTTCGAGCTCGCCCTCGGCCCGGTACTTAGCCGGGTCACTGATCGAGTGGCCCTGGTAGCGGTACGTGCGGATCTCCAGCAGGGAGGGCTGGTTGGTGCGCGCCATGCTCACGGCGTCTTGGATAGCTTTGCGGACGCTGAAGACGTCCATTCCACTCGCGATGGCGCCGGGCATACGGTAGCTGCTGGCTCGCTTGTAGAGGTTGGGCTCGGCCGAGGCGCGCTCGACGGAGGTGCCCATCCCGTACTGGTTGTTCTCACAGATGAGCACGACTGGGAGGTCGTACAGACTGGCGAGGTTGGCCGCCTCGTGGAACGCGCCCTGATTGATCGCGCCGTCGCCAAAGTAGGTGAGGCAGACGTTGTCCTCGCCCTTGTACTTGTGCGCGAACGCGATACCCACACCGAGCGGAATCTGTGCGCCCACGATGCCGTGCCCGCCGTACATACCCCTCTCGGCGTCGAAGAAGTGCATCGATCCGCCCTTTCCGCGTGAGCAGCCGTCGGCTTTGCCAAACAGCTCAGCCATGCACGCGCCCGGATCCATACCCATGGCGAGGCCCATGCCGTGGTCGCGGTACGCGGTGATGATCGTGTCCTCGCCCAGTCGGATGGCCGAGACGGACCCGGTGGACACCGCTTCTTCCCCGATGTACAGGTGAAGGAAGCCGGAGATCTTCTGCCGCTGATACATCTGCCGACAGCGCTCTTCGAAGCGGCGCTGCAGCATCATGCTCCGGTACATCTCGATGACGTCGTCGTCCGACAGGTCCAGTTCATCGTGCGTGAACGCGCCGGCCGGATACGTCTGAAATTCGTACGTCTCGCTGGACGTGTCTGGAATGTTGACCGATTGCGACGTCCAAGGCGCCTGATCCGTCGACGTGCCGTTGGACGAGGCCTTGGCGGCCACTTTGTCCTGCGACGACTCTTTCTTCTGCTTTTCCTTGGTCTTGTTGGCCATAACAGATGGGTTCGTGATTGAGCAGGATGGGCAGCGTAGGCGGACCCTGTGGGGCTGCCGCACGGGCGAAGCTAAGCCGAAGCCCTTCGCCAGTTGCCACGCCATAGTATCTAATGCAGGACGGTCGGTTTCGCTATTCGGCGGTTTTTCTTACCCCACCGTCCTCCTACGTTTCCCGCGGCAGGGGGCCGCCCTTGTCTTTTGCAGTTTGTTGATACCCCAATTAGCTTAGGCATTACGATTCATTTTCGAAAGCCTTTTCGCTTACGCTTTTTCCGGACCGCCCCCTCGTCCCCTTGAGTCTCTCGCCATCGAGCCCCGCCCCCAAGCGCGCTCTCGTGATCATTCCCACCTATAACGAGGCGCAAAACATCGCGGAGGTCCTCACCCGGGTTCTGGATCGGCCGGAGGGCCTCCACGTGCTTGTCATCGACGACGGCTCGCCCGATGGCACGGCCGACTGTGTGCGGTCCGTTCAGTCCCGCTACCCGGATCGCATCGACCTGATCGAGCGCTCCGGCAAGCTGGGATTGGGCTCCGCCTACATTCGTGGGTTTAGGTACGCCCTGGAGCGCGACGTTACATACATCTGCGAGATGGACGCGGACCTGTCGCACGACCCCGATGACCTGGGCGACCTCATCGCTCCGGTCCGTGCGGACGAGGCGGATCTCGTCATCGGATCGCGCTACATCGGCGGCGTTCGGGTCATGAACTGGCCGCTGTCACGGCTGATTCTCTCCTATGGCGCGGGCCTCTACACGCGCGCTATCACTCGCATGCCCATCTACGACGTGACGGCCGGCTTTAAGTGCTTTCACCGCCGCGTGCTGGAGACTATCGATCTCGACCGCGTCAAATCGAACGGCTACGCGTTCCAAGTCGAGATGCACTATCGCACCTGGCGCAAAGGCTTTCGCATCCAGGAGGCCCCCATCGTCTTCACCGAGCGCACCGAAGGCCAGTCCAAGATGAGCGGCGCCATCGTGCGCGAGGCGGCCTGGAAAGTGTGGGAGCTGCGCTTCCTCGACCTGGTTGGCCGGCTGTGAGGCCGACACCCCGCTGCCCGCGCATGGCCCCTTCAAGCGTGCCCCCCTGCCCCACGCTTTGTCATTTCTTTCGATAAGCGGACTACATTTTTTGGTCAGGCCTTCTATATTAAATGCTCCGCACTTCAGCCATTGAACCGCTGCTGGACCGGGCTCCTTCCATTCCCTCGAACGAATTCACGCCGTGATGAGCAACGCGACCTCCGCCGCTTCCCCGACGTACGACCACCTCACGCCGCCGGCCGACGGCGAGAAAGTGACCATGCGCGACGGCACGCTGCACGTCCCCGATCACCCCATCTTGCCCTTCATCGAGGGCGACGGCATCGGACCCGACATCTGGTCGGCGGCGCAGCACGTGTTCGACAGTGCCGTGGCGAGGGCGTACGAGGGCGCGCGGGAGATCGTTTGGTTCGAGGTGTTTGCCGGTGGTAAGTCGCAGGACCAATTCAACGAGTGGCTGCCCGACGACACGCTGAAAGCGATCGACGAGTACCTCGTTGCCATCAAAGGCCCGCTCACCACACCCGTTGGCGGCGGCATCCGGTCGCTGAACGTAGCACTCCGCCAGCAGCTCGACCTCTTCGCCTGCGTCCGGCCCGTGCGGCACTTCAGCGGTGTGCCCTCCCCCGTGAAGGAGCCGCAACCCGTCGACATGACCGTCTTCCGCGAGAACTCGGAGGACATCTACGCCGGCATCGAGTACAAGCAGGGCACCCCCGAGAATGAGAAGGTCAAGCGCTTCCTCATCGACGAGATGGGCGCCGACACGATCCGCTTCCCGGACACGACGGCCATCGGCGTGAAGCCCATCTCCGAGGAAGGCACGAAGCGGCTCGTCCGCTCATCCATTAACTACGCCATCGAGCGCGGGCACGACAGCGTCACGCTCGTCCACAAGGGCAACATCATGAAGTTCACCGAAGGCGCCTTCCGCGACTGGGGCTACGAGGTAGCGAGGGACGACTTCGGCGCGGAAGATCTGGATGGCGGTCCGTGGCAAGTCATCACGCTCGATAACGGGCGCGAGATCATCGTCAAGGACGTGATCGCCGACGCCATGCTACAGCAGATTCTGACGCGCCCTGACGAGTACGATATCATTGCCACGATGAACCTAAACGGCGACTACATCTCGGATGCGCTCGCGGCCCAGGTGGGCGGCATCGGCATCGCGCCGGGGGCCAACATCAATTACAACAACGGCCGCGCCCTCTTCGAGGCCACGCACGGCACCGCGCCCAAATACGCCGGGATGGACAAGGTGAACCCGAGTTCGCTGATCCTCTCCGGCGAGATGATGTTCCGCTACATGGGCTGGGACGAAGCCGCCGACCTCATCATCGACGGACTGGAAACCACCATTGAGCAGAAGCGCGTGACGTACGACTTCGAGCGCCAGATGGAGGACGCGACCCTCCTCAAGTGCAGCGAGTTCGCCGAGGCCCTCGTCGAAAATATGGACTGAACTTTTGGGTAGGGGCGCGGGTGAAAGACAACAGGTGGATGCTTTTCCTCACGCCTCTTCTCTCTCATTCCTGCTGATGGATCCTATGGAGTCTCGCACTACCACTCTGGTCGACGAGGACGACAACGAGTTTGTGGTCCACACGCCCCGCGGCTTGGGCGACGACGCGACGGACGAGCCCGCCCACCACAAGCTGATCGTGGGGCATTGGCAGGACATCGCTGCGGCCTCGCATCTGGGCTTCAAGCGATACGGCATCGGGGCCGTCATCGTCCAGGAGCGGGACAGCCGGGCCGACGACGTGGAGCACGACTTCGAAGCGCACAGTCTGTCGTACGCCCCAGCAAACAGCAACTGGATCCTGGAGCGGTCCAAGGGGCCGGTCGGCCAGTGGCTCGACGACCAGTTCCAGTCGTACGACCCGGACGAGACCGTGCTCGTCCTTTTTCCAGCAGACGACACGGTGCATGCGTACGCCGTGGAAGGTACCCCGAGCCCATCGTACGCCTTCAAGCTGACCCGCGCGCAGTACAATTGATTATTGGTTGATAGGCTCGCTATCGCTCGCCATCATGGGCTCGATTTAGTTCGCTACGCTCATCAGTCGCCTGCGGCTCGTGTCGCCTCGCGTCAGTGAGTCACTTGTCAGTTCGCGCCGCAGCCTCCGTTGACGGGTGGCCAATAACGGGTGACCAATAACGGGTCGCAAGCGCACACAACGGTGAGCGTCAGCAAACCATAATGCTTTCTCCCAAAACGTCTTCTTTCATGCGCCCTATCGTTCAGATTTCGCTCGACCTCACCGACATTTCCGAAGCGCTGGAAACCGCCGAGATGGCCATGCGCGCCGGGGTTGACTGGCTGGAGGTGGGGACGCCCCTCATCTTAGCCGAAGGCATGAACGGAGTGCGTGCCCTGCGCGACAGGTATCCAGACACCCCTGTCGTGGCCGACCTCAAGACGATGGACGGCGGCTGGCTGGAAGCCGAAGTCATGGCCAGCGCCGGCGCGACGCACGTGGTCGTCATGGGCCAGGCGCACCGCGAAACCATTGAGCTCGTCGTGCAAGCCGGCGAGGACCTCGGCGTCGAGGTCATGGGCGACAACATGGCGATGCCCGATCCGGTGGACGGCGCCCGCTACCTGGCCGACCTCGGCTGCGACTACGTCATCCACCACATCGGATACGACTACCGCAATCTGCGCGCCGAGCGTGGCGAGTCGGTGCCATCCCCGCTCGACCAGCTCGCCGATATCGTGGAGGCCGTCGACGTCCCCGTGCAAGCAGTGGGCGGTCTCTCCATCGAGCAGGCCATCCAGACGCCCGAATACGGCGCGCCCCTCGTCGTGATTGGCGCGCCCCTGGCCATCGAAGCCGACCGGTTCGAGACGGCATCGGGCGTGGAAGAGGTGCTGCGCACGATCTGCGACGAAGTCCACGCGTACGGCGACGTCTCCCTCCCCCGTTCCTCATCCTGACGACTTATTTGACCCTGCCACTATGAGCCTACCCCAAACGATGCCGGCCCTCGTCAACTACGCCCCAGAGGCTGGGAGCGTCGAGCTTCGGGAGGTTGACGTGCCCGCGATTGGCGAAGAGGACGTGCTGCTTGCCGTCGAGGCCGTGGGCATCTGTGGCAGCGACCTCCACCAGTGGCAGAACAGCCACAGCTGGCCGGTGAACTACCCCTGCACACTGGGTCACGAGTTTGCCGGCACCATCGCGGCGACCGGCGCGCGGGTGGACCGCTTCGTGGACGGCGACCGGGTGGTCAGCGAAACGGCCGCCGTCATCGATCCCGACTCGCCGTTTACGCGCCAAGGCGAGTATCAACTCGACCCGAACCGGCTCGGCTTCGGCTACGGCGTCGACGGGGCCATGGCGACGTACGTGAAGGTCCCCGAGCGCTGCCTGCACGCGATTCCCGATGCGCTGGCCTTCGAGCACGCCGCACTGACCGAACCCTGCTGCGTGGCGTTCAACGCCGTCTGCGAGAACGCGACGGTCCGCCCCGGCGATCACGTGCTCGTCCTGGGCCCGGGCCCGATTGGGCTGCTCTGCGCGCACATGGCGTCCTTGAGCGGCGCCAGCCACGTGATCGTCTCGGGCCTGCCCTCTGATGCACGCCGCTTGGAGGCCGCCCGCCAGCTCGGCGCCGACACGACGCTGGACGACCCGGACGAGGTGTCCGCCGTTGTGAGCGCGCTCGGCGACGGGATGGGCGTCGACGTCGTCATCGACGCGGCTGGCGTCTCGGCCACGCTCAAACAGGCCATGGACGTCGTGCGGCCGGCCGGCCACATCACCAAGGTGGGCTGGGGCCCGCAGCCGATGGAATACAGCCTCGACCCGGCCGTGCAGAAGAACGTGACCATTCAGGGCAGCTTCTCGCACAACTGGCCCATGTGGGAGCGCGTGATCCGCATGCTGTCGATCGGGCAGATCAACTTGGCCCCGATCGTCGACCGCGTGGCCGGCCTCGACGCCTGGCACGACTGCTTCGAGAAGATGCACGACAAGCAGTACGTCAAGGCCGTGCTCACTCCGTCGGATGACCTCCCTGCCGCCAAGCACGCGGAGCAGGATGCCGCTCGCGACCCGGCCGAGCAGGGCGCCTGGTGACTTTCTGACTGCAACGCGCCTCCCATGCTTCAAGGCAAACCGCTGTTCCAAGACGTCCAGGCCTGCGATGAAGACGCCGCCTTTTGGTGGCTCGGCCAGCACAGCTTCCTCTTCAAGCTGGGTACGACGCGGTTCCTGATTGATCCGTTTCTGACGGAGATGGAGGAGCGCACCCTGCCGCCCCTCTTTGCGCCAGAGGATGCGACCGAAACGATCGACCTCGTCCTCTGCACCCACGATCATCTCGACCACATCGACCCGGCCGCCATCCCCGGCCTCGCCGCCCACACGCCGGCCCGCTTCGTAGCGCCGCGCGCCCACGCC
>CAYFRX010000132.1:0-8423 GCA_964345515.1 uncultured Rhodothermales bacterium | reverse complement strand
AAGCTACGTTGGCGTGCCGGCCTCCGAGGGCGCTGACGGCGGGGCGCCGTCTGAAGCGGACGAGGGATCGGGGGATGCGGTGAGGCGCCTCCAGGTGCGCTGCGCGAAGTCGTGGAAGGGCTGCTTGTGATGGAGCCAGCCGAAGTGGAGCGCGTAGGGCGTCACGTCCATGTAGTCGCCCCGGCCGGGGAGGCGCGTCAGAAAGTGGGTGAGCGCATCGCGGAGACGGGCCGACGGCAGGCCGCGCAGGCTGTAGATGAAGTCATCGCTGTAGTACCGACACGTCACCTCGTGAAAGTCCGCGTCGTGCGTGGTCATTCCTTCGATGAAGTCGAGTTGCGGGCTGTTGTAGCCTTGCAGCCAGGGAAAGATGGGCAGTTCGAAGCGGCTCATGGCCACGGCCAGGCTCCACTCGCACGACTCTTCGCTGCGGCCTGCTTCGTTGAGGCGGCTGCGGAAGTGCGTCTCGTCGATCCGGTCGAGGTCGTGCTGCGCCTGCTCGCAGACCCTACGCAGCAGGGCGTCGTCCTGCGCGTAGATCATTCCGGCCTGCACGCGCGGCAGATGTGTGATGCTCAGATGGCGCAGGGTGCGGCGCCGGCGGTTCAGCAGCATGTCGACCACCACGCCGATGCCTTTCGGGCCGCCGAAGAAGAAGTCTGCCTGCTCCAGCCCGGTCGCGGTAAACGGGAACGCGCTCAGTTGCTTCCACAGCGGATCCGGGTTGCGGCACCAGATCATATCGGCATCGACGTACAACGACCGCTCGAATGGCTTGAACGCGTGCAGGTGATGTTTGAATCCAACGATCGACCGGTGAGTCGGGGGCAGGTCGCCGATTAGGGCGAACCGGTCGTCGAGGCCCTGCTCTTCCAGCACGGCTTGGTGGGCGGGCGGGCAGTAGAGCGCCACCGGGCGGTGCGCGTCGTAGCGGCGGAGGGTCGTCACCGAGGCCACGGCGTGCCGCACGTAGCGCTCGGAGCCGTAGCTGTGGAGCACGTATCCTTCAGTGGGCGCGGCCATGGGAGGAAAGGGGTCAGTTGCGGGCGGCGACCTGGTCGCGCTTCTTGCGCAGGCTGGTCATGAGGGCCTCGAAGCCCCGCTTGCGGACGACCGTCTGGAAGGAGCGCGCATAGCTCCCGGCCGTGCTCACGTCGTCCACGATGATGTCCTCAGCGAGCCAGGTGCCGTCCTGGCGCTTCAGCACGTAATCGACGTTCGCCGAGGTGCCGCGGTAGTTGGTGGCCGTGCGCACAAAGGCGCTGTCGCCCTCCACCTCAATCGTGTTATACATGACCTTGGAATTATACACCTCTAGATCGGCGAGCGACTGGGCGCGGACGATGTCCTGGAAGACGCTAACAAACTCATCGCGCTGCTCGCCGCTCAGGTCGCTCCAGAACGGCCCTAGGGCCTGCTGGCTCATCGCGCGGAAGTCGATGAGTCCGTTGATGAGGGTCTTCAGCTCTTCGCGCTGCTGCGACGTGAATGTGGTGTCGCCCTGCAAGATGCTTTTGATTTGCCGGTCGCGCTGCTCCAGCATCTGCCGGATGTCTTGCTGGGCAGCGCTCTGCGCATGGACGGGCGCCGCCATGCACACGGCCAGCAGGAGCACGGCGAGTCCGACGGGGAGGTAGTTTCGCAGCGGAGTGTATGTCATGGTATACAGCGGGTTGCTCGTCAGGCAGTGAGAGAGGGGCGCATGCCCATTCAACGGGTATCTATCAGCGTGTACGCATTAGTCAATAAGCGTACCGTTTTGTGCGCGGTCGGCCAGCACGCCGGTCGCGCGCCAGAGTCGCAGGACAGCCACGTTGAAGCGCTGCACGGCTTCGTAATATCGGGCTTCAGCTTCAAGGTTCGCGCGCACAGCTTTGACCAGGTTTTCGGTGTCTCCAAACCCAAGGTCGAAGTTGATCTGCTCGGTGCGGAGCCATTCCGTCGTGATGCGCACGGCTTCGTCGCGCGATTGCACGTCGGTCTGCGCGATGATCACCTGCCGGTAGGCGTCTTCGATTTCGAAGCGGATGAGCTGCTGCGCGGCCTCCTCCTGGTAGCGCACTTCGTTGAGCTGCGCCTGCGCCTGCTCCACGCGCGCCGCCGTCTGCTTGAAATTGAGATTCATCTGGAGGCCCAAGCCGGTGCGCGTGCGGCTGCCGCGGTACGGGTCGCCGATGAAGGCGTTGTCCTGGCGCGGCCGCTCCGGGAGCGTGAAGCTGTAGCCGTACGTCGCCTGGAAGCCGAGCTTCGGGTAGTAGTCGGAGCGCGCAACGTCGACGAGCGACTGGCGGGCAGCAATGCCGGCCTCAGCCTGGTCGAGCTCCGGCCGCTGGCGCCGGCCGAGCGCGAGGTAGTGCGGGAGCGAATCGGGATGGAGGCTGAAGTCGATCGGCGTCAGGTCGTCCGCTGCGATCTGAATCGTCGTCGCATCATCCAGAAATAGCTGGCGCCGCAAAGCTGAGCGGGCCGTCGCCTGACGCTGGTCGATCTCGACGAGGCGGCGGCGGTATTCCTGTTCGGTCAGTCGCACCTGAAAGAGATCAGCCTGGTCGACGTCCTCGCTGCCCTCGTCGAGCAGGCGTTGCACCTCACGCTGAGCTCGGTCGATGACGTCGCCGGTGCGCGCGGCGAGGCGGTCGAGCGCCTCGGTAAGCAGCAGGTTGTAGTAGATCTCGCCGGTGCGGAAGGCGACCTCCAGCGCCTTTCCGTCGACCCGGGCGGTCTCCACGTCCACGGCGTGATCCGCCGCACGGAGGTTGCCGGAGAGCTCGCCCCACGTCCAGAGGGGCTGGCGCGCGACAATCGAGAAATCGCTGAACGGCCGGAGGGCGCCTGGCGACCAGTCGTTGTCGATGGTGGGGTCCAAGTAATATTCGGATGGGGCCTTCTCGGTGGCTCCGGTGTTGGTGAGCCCGGGGGCAAACGAGTGGGCTGTGTTCAGCGAGACGTCGGTGAGCAAGCGGCTCGCCCGGGCTTCGCGGTGACGGGCCGCGGCCCGGCGGCGCTGCGTGCGGACCTGGTCCACCTCGGGGCTTGTCTGCAGCGCCCGTTGTACGCTGGAGGTCAGTTGAAGCCGTACCGTGTCGGGCGCCGCGTTCGGCGTCGGCTGCGCGTGGGCCGGCGTAGCGGCCAGGAGCAGGCCGAAGAGCAGGCTGGCGAGGGCGGCGCGCAGAAACGGCCGAGGGCGCGTCCTATCAGCGCGGGGTAGGGCAAGAGTGGGGGTGCGGGACGGGGGCATAGATCGGAGGGAGCAAAATTCGCACAGCAGTCCTACGAGCATGGAAGTCGCACGATGCGGTCGGAAAGTAACGGTGGAGTCCGGAACGGCGCCCTGGGGGGCGCCGCGTCGGGCCGGTGCGGGTCTACACGACGAAACGGGGACGTAAACCGTTACCGGCACAATCCGTTTACCGGGTGAGCGTTAAAGCGTCCATTACCGTAGGAACGGAACCCCACGACCGCATGCCTGCTTCAGAAGGACCGCAGCCTTTGGGGGATGTCATCCAGTTGGTGATTGATCGATTAGGCCTCCGCCAGCACATCAACGAGGCCCGCATCATCGAAACGTGGGCGTCGCTGGCCGGCCCGCAGGTGAACGGCGTGACGAGCTCGGTGTGGCTCAAAGGACGCACCCTGTTCGTGAAGATCCGGTCGGCAGCGTGGCGCCAAGAGCTGCACCTGCGCCGCCGCGAATGGCGCCAGCGCCTCAACGACGAGTTGGGCGAAGAGCTCGTTGAAGAGCTCGTCTTTCGTTGAGCCCTGCGGAGCGCCGGTCGCCTCACGCAGGAAAGGCTCGACCGAGTGGGCCGAGCCTTCGCGTGAGCATGCAAAAACCAGATCGTATTCAGGAGCCGTCGTACTTCTGGAACGCCAGGGAAGTGTTGTGTCCGCCAAAGCCGAAGGCGTTACTAAGGGCGGCGTGGACGGGGCGCTCTTGCGGCTCGTTGAACGTATAGTTGAGGTCGCACTCCGGATCGGCTTCCTCGAAGTTGATCGTCGGGGGCACCGCGTCATTGCGGATGGCAAGGATCGTAGCGATGGCCTCCACCGCGCCGGCCGCACCGAGCAGGTGCCCTGTCATGCTCTTCGTGGAAGAGAGGTTCATCTCGTAGGCATGGTCGCCGAAGACGGCCTTCACGGCTTTGGTCTCGGCCACGTCGCCGAGTGGGGTCGACGTGCCGTGCGTGTTGATGTAATCGATGTCCTCAACGTCAAGCTGGGCGTTCCGCAGCGCGCTGTTCAAGGCCAGTTGCACGCCGCCGCCTTCGGGGTCAGGGGCCGTCAGGTGATGCGCGTCGGCCGACATGCCGAGGCCGGTGATTTCGGCGTAGATGGTGGCGCTGCGCGCCTTGGCGTGCTCCAGCTCTTCGAGGAAGAGGGCGCCGGCCCCGTCGCCCATCACGAAGCCGTCGCGGTGGGCATCGAACGGGCGGCTCGCGTGGGCCGGGTCGTCATTGCGCTGCGAGAGGGCGCGCATCGAGCTGAAGCCGGAGATGCCGAGCGGATCGATGCACGCTTCGGTGCCGCCGGTGAGCGCCGCATCCACGTTGCCGTCGCGGATCAGCTTGTAGGCGTCGCCGATGTTATTGTTACCCGTGGCGCAGGCCGAGACGATCGCGTAGTTGGGGCCGCGGAAGCCGTACCGGATGGCGATGCGGCCCGCGGCGATGTCGGGGATGAGCATGGGGATGAAGAAGGGCGAGACGTGGCGCTCGCCGTGATCGTCGAACGCCTTGGCCTGCTCGCGGAAGACGTGGATGCCGCCGATGCCGCTGCCGAAGATGACAGCCGTGCGGTCCTTCTCCTCCTGCGGCATCGTCTCCGGGTCTAGGCCGGCGTCGTGCACGGCCTGATCGGCGGCGGCCATGCCGTACTGGCAAAACGGATCCATGCGCCGCGCTTCCTTCCGGTCCAGGTGGTCTTCCGCCTCGAACCCGTCCAGCTCGCACGCGAACTGGGTGCGCAACTCACCCGGGTCGAACGACTGGATGGTGGCCGCGCCGCTCGTGCTGCTCATCATGCCATCCCAGAACTCGTCGACGGAGAGACCGATCGGGGTGAGGGCCCCCATGCCGGTCACGACAACTCTGCGCGGTGCATTCTGCATAACGTAAGAGGGGTGGTATCAGGCCCGGGTGGAGCGATCAGAACGCAAAACCCGGCGTGCTAAGCATTGGGCTCGGCCCGCCGGGTCGCGTGTCGCGATGGCTTACGCCTTCTCTTGCAGAAAATCGATCGCGTTGCCCACCGTGGCGATCTTCTCCGCCTCCTCGTCAGGGATGGTGATGTCGAACTCCTTCTCGAACTCCATGATCAGCTCGACGGTGTCAAGCGAGTCGGCGCCCAGGTCGTTCGTAAACGAAGAGTCGCGGTTCACGTCCGACTCGTCGACACCCAGCTTCTCGACGATGATGGATGTGACGGTGGACTCAATATCGTTAGCCATAGGGGAAATCCTCGTGTGTGGTGGTCAAAGGGTTGAAAAAAGAAGACAGATACATCGAAACTGCGCACGAAACGCAGAATCGACGGCGCGGACGGGCCGTGCCGGCCGTGATTTGCTGCACGGTGTATTCGAACATCAAAATCTAAGGCAAGGCCTTCCGAGAAGCAACGGGCCCTTTTTGTTTGATGCAGACTTCTCAAAGCCTGCATGCCGCCTCCAAAAAGGGAAGAAAAGCTGGACGGCTGTTTGTATGTTGATCTCGCATCTTGCAGAGGCGGGCCTGTACGCGGCGCCTCCGTGAACCATCGCTCCGGCGTTTCGTTACGTCATTCGCTTGAAATTTGCTCGCATCCGCGCACGTAACTATCCGATAACCCCGTCGCTTCATGTCCTACCTCTATACTTCCGAGTCGGTGTCGGAGGGCCATCCCGACAAGATCGCCGACCAGATTTCTGATGCTATTCTCGACGCCATGATCGCGGAGGACCCGAACAGCCGGGTGGCCGTGGAGACGCTCGTGACCACGGGCCTCGTCGTCCTGTCCGGCGAAGTCACCACCAAGGCATTCGTCGACGTGCAGGAGATTGCTCGCGCGGTGATCCGTGACATCGGGTACACCGATCCGGCGCTCCGCTTCGATGGCGACTCGTGCGGAGTGCTGAGCAGCATCCACGAGCAGAGCCCGGACATCAGCCAGGGCGTCGACGGCCAGGAGGCACAGGGCGCCGGCGACCAAGGCCTCATGTTTGGGTACGCCTGTCAGGAGACGCCCGAGCTCATGCCCATGGCCATCACGTACGCCCATCACCTGATGGAGACGCTGGCCGACATCCGCAAGAACACGGACCGGATGCCGTACCTGCGGCCCGACTCGAAGAGCCAGGTTACCATCGAGTACGAAGACGACCGGATGACGCCGCGCCGCGTGCACACGATCGTCGTCTCCACGCAGCACGACGCTGCGGTGAGCCAGGAGCAGATTCACCGCGACGTGCGCGACATCCTCATCCCGCGGGCCCTCCCCGATGCGATGATCGACGACGATCTCATCCTGCACGTCAACCCAACGGGGCGGTTTGTGATTGGCGGGCCGCACGGCGACACGGGCCTCACCGGGCGCAAGGTGATCGTGGATACCTACGGCGGCAAGGGCGCGCACGGCGGCGGCGCCTTCAGTGGCAAGGATCCGTCGAAGGTGGACCGCAGCGCGACGTACGCCGCGCGCCACGTGGCGAAGAACCTCGTCGCCGCCGAGCTGGCCGAAGAGGCCGAGGTGCAAATTGCCTACGCCATCGGCGTGTCCGAGCCGGTGTCGGTCGACGTCAACACGGGCGGCACGGGCGTCATGCCCGACCAGCAGCTGTGCCAGCTGATCCGCGAGGTGTTTGACCTCGATCCTGCCAGCATCATCCGGGACCTGGACCTGCTGAAGCCGCGCTACCAGAAGACGGCGGCCTACGGCCACTTCGGGCGCGACGATTTCCCGTGGGAGCAGCTCAACCGCGTCGACCAGCTAAAGCGGGCGTCCAAGCAGTTCGCGTGAGAACAGCCGCCTGTGGGAGCGCCATGGGCACCGGACAGCGAGAGGCAACAGGGTCTGCGGATCGTCGCCGTATGCCCACTCCGATGCATTATCTCTCCGGATGCTCCGCACCTGCCGGTCGGTCGGCGGTTCGTGTCCAGTGCGCCGTCTCCCAAAACTGGATGCGCAGCGACTCCGGAGCAAACCGGGCGATCACTGTGGTCCGGGGCGTCGACCAGTGGAACCGGAGGACCCGGCCCTCGCCGGATACCTCAACCTTGTCGCTTTCGCCGTAGGTAGATCGCAAGTGTGCGCCTACCTTCTGGGAAAACGGGCGGTCGTGCTCTTTGAGCGTGAATCGGTAGGCGGCGTGGACGAGCTGCCCCGCGGCAAACCCGTAGGTGATTTCAGCGACTTTTCCGTGCACGACGTCGAAATAGGCTTCCACGTGGCTCAGGCTGGAGCTCACAACCGGCCTTGGCCCGAGCCGCGTGCCCGGTTCGGCCGCCCGTACGGTGCGGGGGCTCATGCCCCAGGTGACCGACCGAAACGCCGGGCGCGACGACTGTGCCCGGGCAGGTTCAGGGAAAGAGGCCGCACCGAGGAGGACAAGGACCGAGAGGACACGGACGGGGAGGGATAGAGACCGTAGGACCACGCTGCGCATACCGGTTTCGCGTAAGATGAAAAGACCAGCCTGTTAGGCCTAATCATCGGACGTGGCAGGCGTAAGCTGAAGCAGGCGCCAGATGACAGCGCACCCCAGGTTCTACCGACGCGTCTCGCGATTTCTCACGTCGGCTCATCCCGGGTTGGATGCTCACGAGGCGCGGCATACGGTGCCCGGCCCCGAGTGAGATGGACGCAAATCCCCGGGAAGGTCAGAACGTCCACACGTTCATCCGTCCACCCCCAGACGTGGGTGCACCCCGCGTCCACCGGGTCGGGCGTCACAGCCCGAGGCGCCGAAACGTTCAACGTTGAGCGTTCTTGCGCATGATCCACGGCAGTATGCGATGGAGGATGTCCCACGAGACCCAGACATTTTGAAACGAAGCCGGTATTATCCGTTCGCGCCTTGTCCGTCAGCGTCCTCCCCCTCTATCGCTTCGCGTTGCTCTTTGAGGCGCTGCGCCAAAACGTAGGCCTTGAGCACGTCGTTGATGCGCGTTTGATAGCCGCGCCCCTGCGACTTGAAGTAATCTACAATGTCTTCGTCGAGTCGGATGTTGATTCGGGTTTTTTCTGAAGATGGGATCACGAGCTCGGCTGTACGAAACCATTCCGCATCCAAGAGCTCGGCGTCGGGGTCTTCCCGGACGGCCTGTTCGATCTCCTCATCGGTCAGTGCATCAACCCGATCCCAGTCTGTCCGGTCTCCTTGTGTATCACCGAGCGTTCGTACGACGATATTCTTCTCGCTCATCGGTTCTCGCCCTTCTTGCTGAAATTAA
>CAYFRX010000131.1:0-8470 GCA_964345515.1 uncultured Rhodothermales bacterium | reverse complement strand
ACACCGATCCCAAGCAGCACATGGGGATTAATGTGTACATTTGTAGGACAGGCTAAAAGCAGTCTACCGCCTCATCCTCTGGATGACATCGCCTAAAAGGCGTCTGAAAAGCGGAGGAACGCGCGCCATTTCGGTGCTCAGCGGCGCGAGGGGCTACTTCGGAGCCGAGTCACGCGTCGAAATGCTGGCGCAGCAACGGGACCAGCGTATCCAAGTTAACATTTTGTAACGCGTGGCGCTGGCCCGGAATAAGTGCGAGGTGACTGTTGGGAAGCACGCCGTGCAGGCCCAGCGGCGCGTCGAGCGGGAAAAGGTCGTCTTGGTCGACGGCACTGACTAGGGTGGGGTGGTCCCGGATCGAGACGGCTTGCGCCATCTGAGGGGATCGGTCGGGAAGCTCCGAAATGAAGGCGCGCATGCGCCGGAAGAGACGCTTCCAATTGGTATGAAGCGTAGCGAGCTGTTCGGCCCGCTGGGGATGGCGGGCCTGGATGGCGTCCACGTTCAGCCGGCGATGCATGGCCTCCACCCGCGCGTCGCCCCACTCGATGTTGGTGCCGTGGACGGCCAGTCGGCGCGCGCGGTCCGGATGGCGGTCGGCCAAGTGCAGCGCTATGTAGCCGCCCATTGAGAAGCCGAACACGTCGGCGGTTTCGATGTCGGCGTAGTCGAGTACGGCGCGGGCGTTATCCGCGAACAAATCGGCCGAAAACGCGGCGCCATCCTCGGAGGCGCCGTGGCCGCTGAAGTCGAAGGCCATGACGCGGTAGTGCGGCTCCAGGCGCCGCAACAAAGGGGCCGTTTCGAGCTGCGTGCATCCGGCTGCGCCATGAAGCAGAAGCAGCGGGGAGGCATCAGGGGCGCCCGCCGTATACAGGGCCAGCCGCCCGTTGCGGTAGGGCACGTACGTCGGCGTGAGTGAAGTCGGAATAGACTGGCAGAACTCGACGAGGAGGCCGTGCGTGTCCTTGGGGTGCAAGAAGAAGATCTGCTTCCCGTCGGCGCCGGGTTGCGGCGTTTCGCTGAGGGGGGTGAATCCGTGCGTGCAGCAGTGGGCCATCGTGGCGTCGAGGTCGTTCACCGCGAAGGCAACGTGGTGCAGGCCTTCCCCGCGCCGTTCCAGAAACCGCGCGATCGGCGACGCGTCGTCCACGCTTTCCAGCAGCTCCAGCTTCGCCGTCTCGGTCGCGATGAAGTGCGTCCGCACGCCCTGACGCGCAACGGTTTCGCGCTTGTAGGGTGCCGCGCCAAGCAGCGTCTCGAATAGCGCAGCCACGGGTTCGGGCGCGTCAACAGCAATGCCGAGGTGATCCAGGATAGGCATCATGCGGGATCGGGGGGTGAGCAAGAGTGGCATGCTCGAAGGTCCCGAGCGGGCGGCCATGGCGATGGGATCACAAAAAGCGGTGAAAAGAACCGGGGATCAAGTCGATCACGAACCCTGGACGGCCGTGAAGGTACAGTGCTATGCCATGAATGGGTCATCTCAAACATCAGCGCACGCAACATCGGAACGGGCGAAGCAGATGCGCCGGCGCGCCATGATCGTCAGTCTGCTCGTCTCGTTTCTGATGCTGGTCGGAAAGATCGGGGCGGCGTACGTCACCGGCAGTGCAGCCATCTTCTCGGATGCGGTTGAATCGGTGATTCACCTGTTTGCTACCGCCTTCGCCGGCTTCAGCCTGTGGTACGCCGCGACGCCGCCCGACACGAATCACCTGTACGGCCACGGGAAGATCGCATACTTCGCCTCCGGCTTCGAGGGCGGGCTCATTCTCGTCGCCGCGCTCAGCATCATTTACTCGGCCGCGCGCGATCTCCTGATGGGGCCGGAGCTGCAGCAACTCGGCGCTGGACTGATCGTGATTGCGGTGCTCAGCGTGGTCAACGCCGGACTCGGGTGGTACCTGATCCGCACGGGGCGGACGTACAACAGCCTCGTGCTCGTCTCGAACGGCCAGCACGTGATGACGGACATGTGGACGAGCGTGGGCGTGGTGGGTGGCGTCGCGCTCGTGTGGCTGACCGACATCGTCTGGCTCGACCCGGTGGTGGCCATCGCCGTGGCCATCAACATCTTGTGGACGGCGGGTCGGCTCATCCGCCGGTCGGCGCGCGGGCTCATGGAACGCGCCGACACCGAGGCCACGAAGCAGATCCTCGACACCCTGAACCGGGCCATGGCGCACGACGTCATCGAAAACTTCCACCAGGTGCGCCACCGCCGGGTCAACGATCAGGTGTGGGTCGAGTACCACCTGCTGTTTCCGGAAGACATGAGCATCACCGAAGCCCACGATCGGTCGCATCTCGTGGAGGAGGCCGTCAATCGCCTCTTTCCCCAGGATGACGTCCACGTGACGGCCCACCTCGAACCGGTCGCCCACGACACGTACCACCCGGAGGACTTCCAGGAGCCGACCGATCCGCTGCGCACCTTCGAGCCGTCGGCCTAATCGCCATTCCGGTGCCGGCCGACTCCGGGGAAGCATCGTCTCTTGCCATCCACTTTTCACCTGTGAGCCCTGCCCCGTCCACCATGTCGAGCCGACGCGCCGCCCTCCGTCAACTGGAGCGCATCGAACGCGACGACGCGTACATCAGTCAGCTAGATGTCGAGGGCGCCAACGAGGCGCTCGATGCCCGCGCGCGGCGGCAGGTGAAGGACTACGTGGCCGGCGTGACGCGATGGCGGCGCTGGCTCGACTTTCTGCTGGCGTCGTTCTATCATGGCGACTTCGACGCGATGGAGCGGACGCTGCAGATTATCCTTCGCATCGGGCTGTACGATCTGCTGTTCTTGCACACACCCACGCACGCCGCGGTACATGAGAACGTGGAGCTTGCGAAGCAGGACGTGCGGCCCGGCGCAGCGGGCCTCGTCAACGGCGTGCTGCGCTCCATTGATCGGCAGCGCGACGATCTGCCGACGCCCGGCACGGGCGATCCGGCCGAGGACCTCGCCATCCGCCAGTCGCATCCCACGTGGATGGTGCGCCGCTGGATCGAGCGCTACGGCCTGGACGCCACGCAGGAGCTGCTCGCGTGGAACAACCGGCGCCCGGCGTACGGCGTCCGCATCAACACGCTGGCCACGTCCGTCGAGGCGTTCCAGCAGCAGCTCGACGCCCACGACGTGACGTGGGCTGCCTCGCCGCATCTCGACGACTTCGTACGCGTGAAGGGCCTGCAGCCCATCGTCGAGGCAGGGTGGCTGGACACCGGCCAGTGCGCCGTGCAGGATGAAAGCGCGGGGCTCGTCGTGCGCGTCCTCGACCCGCAGCCCGGCGAGACGGTGATTGACACGTGCGCAGCGCCCGGGGGGAAGACCATCTATGCCGCCCTGCGGATGCAGGGCACCGGCACGATCTACGCCGTGGACGTGAACGAGGCGCGGCTCGGCCTCGTCACCGAAGGCGCCGCCGCCCATGGCATCGACGACATGGTGCGTCCGGTGGCTGCCGACCTCCGCACGTGGGCGGCAACGAGCGACGCGCCGCAGGCCGACCGTGTGCTGCTCGACGCGCCGTGCTCAGGCCTCGGCGTCCTCGCCAAGCGCGCCGATCTCCGCTGGCAGCGGTCCCCCGATGACTTCGACGAGCTGACCGCGCTCCAAGACGCATTGCTCGACGCGGCGGCGCAGCTCGTACGCCCCGGGGGGGCGCTCGTCTACAGCACGTGCACCATCGAGCCGGAGGAAAACCAGCAGCGCGTGGCCGCTTTTTTGGCGCGCGACGATCGATTTACGCTCGAATCGGTAGAAGAGACGGTCCCCGATGCGACTGTAACGGCGGAGGGTGTTTTTACTACCCTGCCGCACGAGCATGGGGTCGATGGGGCGTTCGCAGCCCGCCTGCGCCGCAGTGATGCCGCGTGAGGCGTCGTGGCACATCGGTTGCGTCCGCCTCTACTGGAATGCCTTTCTTTCTACCTCGCATGTTGTTTGAACGCATGAAATATCCCGCATGGGAGAGGTTGAGGCGCCGGGTGGGTCGGCGCGTCGTGCTCGCGCTGGGCATCGCACTCGTCGCATGGGCGGGAAGCATGCCCGCGGCTCATGGCCAACGCATCGCCAAGTACGGCGCCGACTTTTTGGCGGGTGGCGTGGGCGCGCGGGCGCTCGGTATGGGCGGGGCGTACGTCGGCCTGGCCGATGACGTGACGGCAGGCTACTGGAACCCGGCCGGGCTGCACCGCCTGCAGTATCCCGAGATTGCATACATGCACGTCGAGCGCTTTGCCGGGGCCGTCTCGTTCGACTATGGCGCCGGCGCCTTGCCCATCTCGGAGCGGTCCACCGTCAGCCTCTCGTTCTTCCGCAGTGGCGTGAACGATATCGTGAACACGCTGGAGGCATGGGATCCGTCCCTCGGCCAGCCAAAGCCCAACTACGAAAGCTACATCACCCGCTTCTCGGCGGCCGACTACGCCTTCTTCCTCGGCTACGCGCGCCACCTCTCGGGCGATCTGACACTCGGCTTCACGGGCAAGATCATCCGCCGCACCATCGGCGACTTTGCTGACGCCTGGGGGTACAGCTTCGACGTGAGCCTCCAGTACCGTACTGGGCCCGTTCGCCTCGGCGCTACGGTGCAAGATCTGTCGACCATGCTGCAGAGCTGGAGCGTGAACCCGGACGCCTTCCAGGCCACCGACGGCGACGGCAACCCGATCCCGTTCGAGGAAGCCTTCGGGCAGGAAATTCCCGAGGGCGGTACGGCGCTCGTCCTGCCCGTGGCGCGCCTCGGATCCGGCGTCGTGCTTCCCATCGGCACGGCCCACCGCGTGTCGTTCGGGCTCGACGTGGACCTCGCCTTCGACGGGCAGCAGGCGTTCGTGCCCAACGTGGGCGACGTCTCCTTTCACCCGCGCGTCGGCGGCGAGTACAGCTACAAAAACGTCGTCGCCCTGCGCGCCGGCGCCAACCGCGTGCAGATTGGCGACGACATCGGGCTCGACGTGACGCCGTCAGTGGGGGCCGGGCTCACCCTGGAGCAGTTCTCGATCGACGTCAGCTTCGGCGACTTCACGGGCCTGACGGCCGAAGACCTGGGCTATAGCTATCGTATCTCGGCGCAGCTGCGCCTGGAGCAGCCCGGCCTCAAGCGGGGCGGGGAGAACTAAACGCGCGTTCGGCAATAGATGAACCCGACGGCGCGTTGATCTGAAGAACGCGTTTTCTGTCTTTCCGCAACCGCTCTCCCCGCCATGAATCGAAGCGACTGGATTGGGCTCAGCACCACGCTCGGCGTGCATGTGGCGTTGCTGGTGATCTTCTCGCTGCTGACGGCCATCCGGCCCCAGCCCCAGCCGCTCGGCTTCGTCGAGGTCGAGTTCGGTGAGTTTGCGGAAGGGCGCCCCGTACAGGCCGCGCCGGAGCCCACCGAAGAGGCAGCCAGCGAGACGACGGAGCCGCAGCCCGAGCCCGAGACGCCCCAGGACGAGCCGCCCACCCAGGAAGCGACCGAGCCCGTCGAACTGCCCGAGCAGGAGGAACCGGTCGAGGACCCGGAGAGCGTGCCCCCGCCCGACGAGGAAACCATCCCGCCCGAGCCGCAGCCCGAAGAGCAGCAGGCCACCCAGCAGGAAGAAAACACCTCCACAGCCGAGTCGGGCGCCGAGTCGGGCGATCAGGGCGAAGGCGCGACGGAAGAGAAATCGGCCCCGTACAACATCGAGGGCCTCGACCGCGACCCGGTGTATTCACCGCTTCCGCAGTACGCCGAGAAGGTGGACGCCACCATCCGCGTGCGCATCACCGTCGACCCGCGCGGCCGGGTCGTCCAGCGCATTCCGCTGCTGAAGGGCAACCCCGAGCTCGAACGCGCTGTGATGGACGCCCTCCAACGCTGGCGTTTCAACGCGCTGCCCGCCAATGCCCCGCAGGAGACCCAGACCGGCACCATCACCTTCCGCTTCCGCCTGCAGTAGAACGGTAGGGAATGGGGAAGAGGGGGAGAGGGAGGCGCCGCGAGGTGAAGACCGAGCAACGCGTCATTTCGATGCATGCCTTTCCCTTTTAGCCGCGCGCTCCCTAACCTGCAACCTTCCAACCTTTAACCCTCCAACGCGCAACCCACAATATGCCCACCGCTCCCACGCGCGAACAGACCGACCTCGACGTGCACGCCCTGGCCGAGGCGCTTCTCTTGCCCCGCGCCATCGAAGAGAAGATGCTGCGGCTCATCCGGCAGGGGCGCATCTCGAAGTGGTTCAGCAGCTACGGACAAGAAGCCATCTCCGTCGGCGCCGCATGGGCGCTGCGGGCGGATGACTACCTGCTACCGATGCATCGCAACCTCGGCGTGTGGACGACGCGCGGCGTGCCGCTCCGTCCGCTCTTCTGCCAGCTGATGGGAAAGGAAGGTGGCTTTACGAAAGGCCGCGACCGGACGTTTCACTTCGGCCTGCCGGACCGCCGCATCATCGGCATGATCTCGCACATGGCGGCCATGCTGCCCGTGGCGTGCGGCCTCGGGCAGGCCGCGCAGTACAACGATGACGACTTCATCGCGCTGGCTTTCACCGGGGAGGGCGGATCGCGCGAGGGCGACTTCCACGAGGCGCTCAACCTGGCGGCGGTCTGGGAGTTGCCCGTCGTATTCGTGGTCGAGAACAACGGTTACGGCCTCTCGACGCCGGCCGACGAAGCGCTGCCCGTCGACGACGTGGCCGAGGCCGGGGCCGGCTACGGTCTCCCGAGCGACACGGTAGACGGGAACGACGTGTTCGCTGTGATCGAGAATGTGCAGAAGGCCGCGAAGTACGTCCGCAGCGGACGCGGCCCGGCGCTGCTGGAGATGAAAACGTTCCGCGTGCGCGGTCACGAAGAAGCTTCCGGGACGGCCTACGTGCCGGACGAACTGATTGCCGCGTGGGAAGAGAAGGATCCCATCGACCGCTTCGCCGAGCGCGTGCAGCAGGAAGGGGTACTGGAGGCTACGACGCTCGGCACGATCCGGGAGGAGTTAGACGCGCAGGTTGACAAGGCCGCCGAGTACGCCCTGTCGCAGCCGTCCGTGCAGAGCACGCCGCAGGCCGAGCGCAACGACGTGTACGCGACGGCGCCCCCGCTGCCCGAGGACGGGCCGGAGGGCGGATCCAGCGAGAAACGCTTCATCGACGCCATCAGCGACGGGCTCCAGCAGGCGATGGATGCCGACGAGTCCGTGCTCCTCATGGGGCAAGACATCGCCGAGTATGGCGGCGTCTTCAAGGTCACGGAGGGCTTCCTCGACCGCTTCGGTCCGCAGCGCGTGCGCAACACACCCATCATCGAAAGCGGCGCCATCGGCGCGGCGCTCGGCCTCGCCATCGAGGGCTTGAAGCCCGTCGTCGAGATGCAGTATGCCGACTTCATCACGTGCGGCTTCAACCAGATCGTGAACAACCTGGCGAAGACGCACTACCGCTGGGGCCAGCCCGTGGGCGTCACCATTCGCGCGCCATTTGGCGGCGGCGTGGGCGCGGGCCCGTTCCACTCGCAGTCGATGGAAGCGTGGTTCTGCCACGTGCCGGGGCTGAAGGTGGTCGTACCCAGCACGCCGCGCGACGTGAAGGGCTTGCTGATGACCGTGCTCGACGACCCGAATCCGGTGCTGTTCCTCGAGCACAAGAAGCTGTACCGCTCGCTGAAGGGCGACGTGCCCGACGCGCCGTACAAGCTGCCGCTCGGCGAGGCGCGCGTGGCCCGCGGCGGGACGGACGCGACCATCGTGACGTATGGCATCGGCGTGCAGTGGGCGCTGGAAGAGGCCCGGTATCAGGCTGAGGAGAACGGCGTCTCCGTGGCAGTGATCGACCTGCGCACGCTGCTCCCATGGGACCGGGCGACGGTGCGCCGCTCGCTCGTCCAGACGCACCGCCTGCTCGTCTTGCACGAGGCGACGCGTACGGGCGGCTTCGGCGCCGAGCTGGCCGCGTCGGTGGCCGAAGAGTTCTTCACCCTCCTCGACGCGCCGCCCACCCGCGTGGCCGCCGAGGACCTGCCCGTCCCCTTCTCGCGCTCGCTGGAAAAAGACATCTTCTCCGCGCAGAACAAACTCCGCCCCGCCCTCGAACAGCTGCTGGCGTTTTGAGCCGGGGCTTCCGGCGGAGTCGAGAGGCATCTCCAGCGGCCAAATCATTCCTGCACTAGAGAAGCGCGCCGTTGCTGCTTTTTGTCATCCCTGACGTTCTCTGGGACCTGGACATTCCACGATGGTCAGCCACTGGATTGTGCGCCTGCGGCGCAGAACGGATGCCTCAATTACGTTGGGATGTCTCGAAACGGAATTGACGTTCCGGAAACGAGGCGATGGCACGGTGCGTTTCTGACGTGATGCTTACGTAAGCTCTCAATACTGAAGGCAAACGTAAACGTGTTTGAGCCGCTCGAAGTCAAGGCCCTTTCTAGATATCGCCTCTGGATCCGTTATGCGGACGGGACCGAAGGGGAGGTCGACCTCTCACATCTTGCTGGGCGAGGGGT
>CAYFRX010000130.1:0-8529 GCA_964345515.1 uncultured Rhodothermales bacterium | reverse complement strand
CGGCATCGGCCGGAGAAAATCACGAAGCGAAGCCTACAGATCGTCAGACGCGGTAAAACTGCTTGCCGGCCATCTGTCGGACGAGACCCTTGAACTCCAGGCTCAGGAGGTACACGAGTGCCGTCGACGGGTCGATGCCGGTGTCGGCGCAGAGCGTGTCGATGTGCACCGGATCGCTGTCGAGTGCCTCGTAGAGCTGCTGCTCGATGGCATTCAGCGACTCAGGGACTGGGTCCTCGGCGGGCGCCTCGCCGGTGGCCTCCGTCGCGGCGGGCTCCATCCCGAGTTCGTCGAGGATGTCCTCCACGTCGAGGACGAGCTTGGCGTGGCCGCGCTGGATGAGTTGGTTCGTGCCGACAGCAGCGTGGCGTCCCACATCCCCCGGGACGGCAAACACCTCACGGTTCTGTTCGACGGCCAGCCGCGCTGTGATGAGCGCCCCGCCCTTGTGGTGCGACTCGACGACGAGCGTGCCGAGCGTCATCCCACTCACAATGCGGTTGCGCTCGGGAAAGTTGGACGCGTCGGGCGGCGTGTCGAGCGGATACTCCGACAAGAGCGCCCCCTGCTCGATGATCGACCGGGCCAGCCCCTTATGCTTAGACGGGTAGATGCGATTCACGCCCGAGCCCAGCACAGCCAGCGTGCGTCCGCCAGCGTGGAGGGCACCCTGGTGCGCTGCCGCATCGATGCCGTAGGCGAGGCCGCTCACCACCGTGAAGCCAGCGCGCACCAAGTCCTGCGCGAGCCGATGCGCCTGGCGCTTTCCGTAGTCCGTGCAGCGGCGCGTGCCCACAACGGCAATGGCCCGGTCGTCGGCCGGCGTAAGCGTGCCGCGCATCCAGAGCAGCGCGGGCGGATCGTAGATGTGACGGAGCCGCGTGGGAAACCCTTCGTCCCACGGCATGATGAGCGTCGCGCCGATCTGCGCAGCCCGCTCCAGCTGGGTGTCCACGGCGGCGTAGTCGTCGAACTGCGTGATGGCGGCGGCCGTCTGCGGCCCCACCCCATCGACACGGGTGAGCGCGGTGCGGGACGCGCTCATCACGGCGGCAGCCGACCCGAACTGCGCCAGCAGCGCGCGGATCCGGCTCGCGCCGACGCCCGAGACGAGCGACAGCCCGATCAGGGCGCGCTGCTCATCCGGATTGCTCCCTCTCGTTCGATAGGCGTTTCCCTCGGCATCGCGGCTCATCCGCCGACCTCCGCCCGGAGGCGCTTCACCTGCTGCACCTTCGTCCAGAGCGTCCGCTTGAACCGCTCCAGCCCAATCTGCGCTACCGCGCTCACGGGGATGAGCTCCACGCCATCCGGGAATTCGGGCGCCACCACGTCGGGAAGCAGTCCCTGCTCCTCGGCCGGCAACAAGTCGATCTTGGTGAGCGCCACGACGCGCGGCTTGTCGAGCAGCGATGCCTTGTACTCCTCCAGCTCGTGCAGGAGCGCCTCGTACTCGCCGGCCAGATCTTTCGCGTCGATTGGGATGACGAAGAGAAGCACGGCATTCCGCTCGATGTGGCGCAGAAACTGCAGGCCGAGCCCCTTCCCCTTGTGCGCATCCTCGATGATACCCGGCAGATCCGCCATCACAAACGACTCGTACTCCTCGACGTAGACCATGCCAAGCGACGGGTTGATCGTCGTGAACGGGTAGTCGGCCGTCTCGGGCGTGGCGGCGGAGAGCGCGGAGATCAGCGTGCTCTTGCCCGCGTTCGGAAAGCCCACAAGCCCCACGTCGGCCAGCAGCTTGAGCTCTAGGATGATCACCTTCTGCTCGCCGGATTCGCCGGGCTGCGCGTGCCGCGGCGCCTGGTTCGTCGACGACTTGAAGAAGGTGTTGCCTTTCCCGCCGCGCCCGCCTTCCGCCACGACGAGTTCCTCGCCTTCCTCCATGACCTCGCCGATCACCGCGCCGGTGCGCTTTTCTTTAGCCACCGTCCCCGGCGGCACGCGCAGCACGACGTCGTCCCCGCTCTTGCCCTTCTTGTTGAAGCTCCCGCCCGGATTGCCGTCCTCCGCCTCGTGGTGCTTGTTGTAGCGGAAGTCCATGAGCGTGTATAGGTGCGGATCGGCCCGTAGGATCACCGAGCCGCCGTCGCCACCGTCGCCGCCGGCCGGTCCCCCCTTCGGCTCGTACTTCTCGCGTCGGAACGAGACGAGCCCACGCCCGCCGTCGCCGCTGCGGACCTTGATTTCAACTTGATCGAGAAACTTCATGGCGGCAGGGTGCTTTGCGTGGGTAGAGCGTGCGCCGGACAGGCTCTGGACCAAGACGGCGTACAACTGGATTGGACTGTCGGCTTACGGGTTGCCCCGAGACAAGGTTTTCATCAGCGCTTGAACGCAGGGAGTGGCACTGCACGCCGCCACCGTCTACGTTGAAATCGTTTTCTCACCAACTTCCAGGCTTTCATGGACGATGTGACCATTTACACCGACGGCGCGTGCAGTGGCAATCCTGGACCGGGCGGCTGGGCAGCCATCATCATCCAGGGCGAGGATGCAGAGCAGCTAACCGGCGGCGCCCGCCACACGACGAACAACCGCATGGAGCTGACGGCTGCGCTGGAGGCGCTCCGCCGGCTCGACCCCCTCGCCCGCGTGCAGTTGCACACCGACAGCGCCTACCTGTCCCGCGCGTTCAACGACGACTGGATCACGAACTGGCAGAAGAACGGCTGGCGCACCTCGTCCAAGAAGCCGGTCAAGAACAAAGAGCTGTGGCAGGAGCTCGTCGAGCTGGATGCCAAGCACGACATCGACTGGATCTGGGTGAAAGGCCACGCGGACAACGAGCTTAACAACCTCGCCGACGAGCTCGCCGTGGCGGCCATGGAGCCGTACATGTGAGCCGAAGCGTCGGGGATCGCGGAGACGAGGAATCGGAGAGATGGGAGCGCTTCGCCTCGTCGATTCGTCGGTTCAACCGCTCGCGCATCCATTCTCCCATTCTCTCGCTCCCCCTCTCACCCACTCCCCCACTCCTCCTTCCCCATCCGCACAATCTCGCCGCGGGCGCCAAGGGCGTTGGTGAAGGCCTCAACGAACGCTTCCGTCTCCGAGCGTCGCACACCGACGACGAGTTCGGTCACGTCGGTGTAGTCTTCTGTCTCCACGTCCACGTCGAACCGGCGGAGCACCTGGCGGGCGGGCGTCGTGTCATCGTAGTCGAAGCGGATCCGGACGGATACGCGCTGCACCGCTTCCACGATGGGCGCGGCATCGAGCGCGGCGGCGGCTGCGTCGCCGTAGGCCCGGACGAGGCCGCCCGTACCCAGCTTCGTCCCCCCAAAGTAGCGCGTCACGACGACGAGCGTGTTCGTGAGGTCGCGCGCCTCGATCTGGCGCAAGATGGGCGGGCCGGCTGTGCCGCTCGGCTCGCCGTCGTCGTTGTAGCGAAACGTCGTGCCCGCTGCGCCAACCCGGTACGCCGCACAGTGATGCGTCGCTTTGGGTTCACGCTCCTGCACGGCGCCGATGCGTGCTTCGGCGTCCTCTTCCGAACGTACCGGCAACGCATCCGCGATGAACCGCGAATCGACGACCTTCTGGCTGATGCGTGCTGGAGCCTCCAGCGTGCGGTATGTATCCGACATGCGAGCAAAAAAGAATTGTTCAACATGAGCGCCGCGCCTCGAACCCCCACTGGACCGGGTCGTTCTGCGTGTGCCCTCGGACCGCTCACGAAGGGGACCTTCGGCTCCTGAGCCCACCGGGTCGATGTCCTGTCAGGCTGCGAGCCTCACGCGCTCGTTCGTGACGCGGTGCTGCTCGTTCGTTTCATCCACGTGCAACTCGTGCGATCATACAACATTGTCGAAATCAAATACGTACGCCTCTCGTTGATTAAGTCGCTCTTATTATACACAGCCGAATCGGCTTCGCCGTCCTCCCTCGTTCAGTTGTCGAACTTATGATATCACGTGTTCTTCCTGTGCTCCTGGCACTCTCCCTCAGCCTGCTCGGCGTGGCCTGCAGTTCGGACACGTCGTCGAGCGACCAGGAGCGGGGCGGCTCGCAGGGTGGAATTACCCCCTCAGTCGAGGCCGTGCGAGCGCAGTTTGGGTCGCTTCCTCTCGAAGAGCGGATGAGCGGCACCGTCCGGGCCCGCAATCAGGTGGCCATCTACCCGGAAGTGAGCGCTCGCGTCACGGCCGTGGAGGTGGAGACGGGCGACTACGTGGAGGAAGGCACACCGCTCGTTCGCTTGCAGGACGACACGTACCGCGAGCGCGTCCGGCAAGCCGAGGCGTCGCTCCGGATCGCACAGGCCGAGGCGAAAGGCGCCGAGGCCGAGATGAAAGAGCTGCAGGCCCAGTTGAAGCGGGTCGAACAGCTCGCCGAGCAAGAGTTTCAGAGCCAGCAGCAGCTGGAATCGTTGCGCGCGCAGGTCCAGAGCGCCGAGGCCGCTTACGAGCGCGCTCAGGCGCAGGTGGATCAGGCTGCCGCGACCCTCGATGAGCGCCAATCTGATCTGCGGCGCACCATCGTGCGGGCCCCGCTGAACGGATACGTCGGCCAGCGCGACGTCGAAGTCGGCCAGCGCGTGGACGGCAACTCGCGCCTGTTCGTAATGGGTGACCTCACCAATGTGCGGGTGCAGGTTCAGGTCACCGACCGGATGTTTGGCCGCGTGCAGGTGGGGCAGACGGCCCGCATCCACGTGCCCGCTGACGACACGGTCATCACAGCATCGGTCACCCGGATATCGCCCTTCATGGACGAAGGCTCGTACAGCGCCCAGGCCGAAATCGATGTCTCGAACGAAGAACGCGTCCTCAACCCGGGCATGTTCGTCGAGGTCGACGTGGCGTATGGGGAGAGTCAGCAAGCCACGCTCGTCCCGATGAGTGCACTGTACGAGAACCCCGACACCGGCGAGCGGGGCATCTTCGTCGCACCCACCCTGGGCACTGAGGTGCCGGTAGAGATTCCCGAGTCGTTCGACCCCGAGAACCCGCCGCCCCTCACGCAGCCGACGCCCACGGAATTCCGTGAGGTGGACATCTTGGCAGAGGGCCAGCAGACGGCCGGCGTGCGCGGTATTGAGCCGGGCGACTGGGTGGTCACCGTCGGCCAGAATCTACTCGACTCCAGCGGGCGCATGGATGCCCGCGTCCGCCCCATGCCCTGGTCGCGCCTGCTGGCGTTGCAGCGCTTGCAGGACACCGACCTGCTGTACCGCGTTCTGGAGCGCCAGCAGCGCCTCGCGGAGGAGCGGTTTGGCCCCCAGGACACGACGGCCGATGATAGCGTCCAGGCCGCCACCCCGTCCGACGCGGCATCCGCCACAGTCCGGCCCGCCGCCCTCACGACGATGCCCAACTAGCTCGTTCGACGCTGTCTCCTCCCCTCTTTTGCTGCCTGACCCCTTCGATCCATGACGCTCTACGACACTTCCATTCGCCGCCCCGTCGCCACGGCGATGACGTTCCTCGCCGTCATCGTAATCGGGGTTGTTAGCTTCCGCTATCTGCCCGTGGACCTCCTGCCCGAGATCGAGTTTCCGCGGGTGACCGTGTACACGAACTACCCGAACGTGGGCCCCGAGGAGATTGAGAAGATTATCACTGATCCAATAGCCAACGCCGTCTCGGGCGTGCCCAACGTGGAGCGGATGACGTCGCGCTCGGACGAGGGCGGCAGCCGCGTGAGCCTCGAGTTTGCCCAGGGCACCAATCTGGACGCCGCCACGAATGATGTCCGCGCCGCGCTCGACCGCCTCCGCGACGACCTGCCCGTGGAGGCCGAGCCGCCGGGCATCTGGAAGTTCGATCCGAACAGCCAGGAGATCGTCACCATCGCCGTTGAGTCGAGGCGCGACATGGAGTCACTCACTCGGCTGATGGAGCGTGACCTCGGCAAGCGCTTCGAGCAGATCCCTGGCGTGGGCACGCTCAACATCCAGGGCGGCATCTACCGGCAGATTCGCGTGAACATTAATCGCGATCGGCTGAAGGCGTACGACATGTCGGCTTCGCAGGTCCAGCAGACTATCTCGCAGTCGAACGTGACGCTGCCGGGCGGCAACGTGAAGGAGGGTCTGAACGACCTGTACGTGCGCACGCAGGGGGAGTATCAGTCGCTCGGCGAAATCCGCCGCACCATCGTGGCGATGGTCGACGGGTCGCCGGTGCGCGTCGAGGACGTCGCCGAGGTGGTGGACGGCTACGAGGACCTGCGCCGCATCGCCGAGCTGAACGGCGTGCCCGTCATCCGTCTGGAAATTCAGAAGCAGAGTGGCGCCAACACGGTCTCCGTGGCCGAGGCGATCCGCGCTGAGGTCGACCGGATCAACGAGACGCGCAACGACGTCCGCCTCACTGTGGTGAGCGACCAGAGTGATTTCATCCGCAAGTCGATCGACAACGTCCAGAACGCGGCGATCTGGGGCTCGCTGCTGGCCATCCTGGTGCTGTACCTGTTCCTCCGGAACGGCTCGACGACGTTCATCATCGCGCTGTCGATCCCGATCTCCATCATTGCCACGTTCGGACTGCTCTTCTTCAACGATCTCACGCTGAACCAGATGACGTTCGGCGGCCTAGCGCTGGGCGTGGGCCTGATCGTAGACAATGCGATCGTGGTGCTGGAAAACATCATTCGAAGGCGGGAGGAAGACGGGCTCTCCATCATCGAAGCCGCCTCAGTAGGCACCCGCGAGGTGGCCGGCGCCATCGTGGCGTCGACGCTCACCACGTCGGTCATCTTCTTGCCCCTCGTGTTTGCCCAGACGACGACGGCGGCGCTCTTCCAGTCGCTCGCCCTGGTGGTGGTCTTCGCGCTGGCCTGCTCGCTGCTCGTGGCGCTCACGCTCGTCCCCATGATGGCGAGCCGCTTCTTGACCATTGATACAGACGAGGAGAAGGCCCAGCAGGACAGGCAGAAGTCCTGGTTTCAGCGCGCGTTCGGGCGGCTGGAGCAGCAGTACGCTACGATGATTCGCTCGACCCTCTCGCACCGCAAGGCCGTGTTTGGCGTGACGGGCGTCTTGCTTGTGGGCGCCATCGCGCTATGGCCGATGATCTCGGTGGAGCTGGCGCCGCAGACGGAGGCCAACGAAATCGATGTAGACCTGGAAATGGCGCAGGGTACCAACATCGCCGTGGTGATGGAGTATCTGGAGGAGCTCCAACGGCGCGTAGAGCCCCTGCTGCCGCAGGATGAAATGGAGAACTTTGCCAAGCAAGTACAGCCCTGGGGCGCCGAGGTGGAGATCCGCCTCAAACCCGCAGGCGAGCGGTCCGTGAGCGCCTTTGCCCTGGCCGACCGCATTCGCTCGGAAGTCGTGGGCCAAGTGCCGGGCGCCGACATCCGGGTGCGTGCGCAGTCGGGCCTCTGGATTCTGCGCCGCATCTTCAGCTCCGGCGGCGGCAACGAGGATCTGCGGATTGAGCTCCGCGGGTACGACCTGGAGCAGGCGCGCCAGATCGCACAACGCATCCGGCGGCGCCTGGAAACCGTCGAGGGCGTGGCCGGCGCCCGCACCGGCCGGCGCGAGGGGCGTCCCGAGCAAAACATCCGCTTCCTGCGCGACAAGATTTCGTCGCTGGGCCTCACCACGCAGGAGGTGGCGCGCGCCGTGCAAACCAACGTGGGCGGCAGCCGGGCCGCCTCGTTCCGGCAGGGCGGCAAGCAGTTTCCTATTGTGGTTCGCCTCCGCCCCGAAGACCGTCTTTCGGTGCAGGATCTGGACAACGTGTCCGTCCGCACGCCGGACGGGCAGTCGGTTCCGATCTCCACGCTCATCACGATGAACCGCGGGCGCGGCCCAACCGAGATCCGCCGCATCAACAGCCAACGCGTCACCTACATCTCAGCGACGCTGACGAGCGAGGCTGTGCTGGGTGAGGTGGTGGAGCGCGCTCAAGCCGAGCTCGCCGACCTCTCGCTGCCCGAGGGCTTCTCGATTGTCTTTGGCGGCGAGTACCGCGAGCAGCAGGAAGCCCAGCGCGACTTCACGATCGCCATCATCATGGCGCTGGTGCTCATCTACATGGTGATGGCCGGGCAGTTCGAGCGTTTCCTCGACCCGCTGATCGTCATGTTCAGCGTACCGCTTGTACTGGTTGGCGTCGTGCCAACACTGCTCCTCACCGGCACCACCGTTAACATCCAGAGCGTGATGGGCCTGGTGATGCTAATCGGCATTGTGGTAAACAATGCCATTGTACTCGTGGACTACATCAACCTGATGCGCCGCGAACGCGGGCTCGATCTGTACGATGCCGTGGCCGAGGCCGGTCGCCTACGGCTCCGTCCCATCTTGATGACCACGCTGACCACCGTGTTGGGTCTCATGCCGCTGGCGCTTGGCATCGGGGCGGGGGCAGAAATTCAGGCAGCCCTCGCGCGCGTTGTAATTGGCGGGCTGACGGCCTCGACGCTCATCACGCTGGGTCTCATCCCCGTCGCGTACGTGAGCGTGGAGCTGACCGCGCAGCGCCTCCGCGGCGTGCTGCCCGACTGGAGCTGGCTCCCGCAGCCTGGCCCCGCCGACATCCGCCCCTCAGAGGCGTGATCCCGGAG
>CAYFRX010000129.1:0-8544 GCA_964345515.1 uncultured Rhodothermales bacterium | reverse complement strand
AACTCGCCCTTTCGCTCCTGCTCCGACCGCGCCCGTTCCTCAGCCGAGACCAAGTCTGGATCCTTTGGCACGATGATGGGCGCTTCGTTCGTTGGGGGCGCAAACTCGCCGATAAAGGTGATTTCCGGCTCCAACGCATAGCCTGTTTCGCGCTCCACGACCGCCTGCACGTGATCGATGAGCGCACGCACGTCCGACGCGGTAGCCCCGTCGCGGTTGATCATGATGTTGGCGTGGCGGTGCGTGACCTCGGCGCCGCCAATGCGCGTGCCCTTCAGCCCGCACTCGTCGATGAGCCGGCCTGCCCCGACGCCTTCGATCTTCTTGAAGATTGAGCCCGCGCTGGGTTCGGTGTCGAGTGGCGGATGGCGTTCGGCGCGCCACTGCAGGTTGGCGTCCATGATTGCGCGCATCCGCTCGGGATCGTCCGGCTCCAGTTGAAACGTCGCCGACAGGACCACGTCGTCGCGGACGTGCAGGATGGACTGGTCATAGCCGTACTCGAAGTACTCGACGCCCACGGTGCGGCGATCGCCCTCTTCGGTGAGGATGTCGGCCTCGTGGAGGACCTCTTCGATGAACATGGTGCGAGCGCGCTCCGGCGGCGGCGAGAGGAAGTGCAGGTTCTGCCAGAGGGCACCGCCCACCGTAGAGGGAATCCCGACGTAATGCTCCAGGCCCGAGAGTCCAGCCTCCACGGCCGTGTCGATCACGTCCGGATACATGATGGCGCCGCTATCTGCTTTCAACTGGTGCGCATCCGGGCGCACCGCAATCCGGTCGGCTACGTTGCGAATCACGAGGCCGCGGAAGCCGCCGTCGCCAATAAGGATGTTGGCGCCGACGCCGAGGAGGAAATGCGGAATGTCCAGCATGCGCGCCGTCTGAATCGCCCGAGCGAGTTCATCGGGCGTCTGGGCCCCGTAGTACAGATCCGCGGGACCACCAATTTTGAATGTGGTGAAGGGGGCGAGCGAAACGTCACGGCGCAGCCGCTCCGGGCCCAGCGTGTGCTGAAGCGTCTGAAGGGCGTCCGAAGAAAGGGGAAAAGATGGCATGGGCGAACGATGTACAGCAGGGGGACAAAAAGGAAGCCGGCGGCGCGGTTCTCTTAACGGAGCGAGCGGAGGGCATGTTGCTTGTCCGCTGGTGTCATTTCTCCACGCGCAGGGCAGATGTGGCGTCAGCATAAACCATGCCTTCTGGTTGACTACGCGGGCAGCGTATGTTACATTCCTAGCACGTGATCAGAGAGTTGCGCCCGTGCTGCTCCGACCGCTCGGAATCGGCGATGCCCATGCGAAAACCGAATATCATCAACGCAATCGTACTTCTCGCGCTGGGGGTCAGTTTGGCCGCGTGTGCCTCGACCGCGAGTCAGCGCTCCGCGGGCGATCGCAACCGCATCACGGCCGAACAAATCGAAGAAGTCACCTCGCAGTACAGCACGGCCTACGACGTCGTACAGAATCTCCGCCCCCTTTGGCTGCGCCGACGAGGCGCCACGAGCTTTTCCCGCGAGACCGACGTGGCCGTCTATCTCGACGGCTCGCGTTACGGGACGCCCGATGACTTGCGCAGCATTTCGGTCACTGCCGTTGAATCGATGCGATTTCTGTCCCCTTCAGAGGCGACCAACCGCTACGGCACAGGACACACCCACGGTGCCATCATGGTGCGGACAAAGCGGTAATTTTGCCCCGTTTACGCTCTAGTTTTGATGCGGAGCATGTCCCACGTGTGTAAAGGCGCACAGTCGAGTGTCCACCATGCGCATCAAAGAAGCTGGCCTGTTACAAATTCAATACGACGGGAGGAACGGGCAAAAAGGTTACTTGCAATTGTCTGTTCTCTTGAGCTTACTGTTTAAGGAAGGCGCACTGTAGAAAACCCCTATTGCTGCGCCGATGATAGGGGCACCACCAGCGACTACCCGTATTCAGGAGTCGATCCTCGCCCCTAAGTCACCACTCAAACCGTTTTAACAGGAGCTAGGAAGCCTACCATGAAAGCATCGCTATTACGTTTTATAAACGGACTCGCGCTTCTGCTACTGATACCGGGTCTCGCCATGGCCCAAGATGGCACTGTGGAAGGCACGGTCACTGACGCAGAAACCCAAGAGCCGTTGCCCGGCGCCACCGTTCAAGTCGTCGGCACCGGGATCGGTACCGCAACGGACATCGAAGGAGATTTCAGCATCAACCTCTCCCCCGGCACCAAGCAGGTTCGGGCCTCGTTCGTGGGATACGCTTCCGTGACGCAGGAGGTGGAGATCGCGTCTGAAGAGACCACGACACTCGACTTCGAACTGAGCCCGTCCACCGCAGAGCTCGGCGAGGTGGTCGTCACGGGTGTGACGTCGGAGACACCGAAGGCCAAGCTGTCGTTCACCGTCGAGCAGGTGGCGGCGGAGCAGCTCGAGCGGGCGCCCTCGTCGAACGCGATGCAGGCCCTGCAAGGGAAGCTGGCCGGCGCGTCGATCCAGCAGACCAGCGGCGAGCCGGGATCCGGCTACTCGGTGCGGCTGCGTGCTACGAATAGCCTCACGGGCGATAACTCTCCACTGTTCATCGTGGACGGCGTCATCCTGGGCGCCGATCAGGTGGACATCGGGTCGCTCGACATCAAGAATATCGAGGTCGTGAAGGGCGCGGCGGCGTCCTCGTTGTATGGCTCGCGGGCCCAGAATGGCGTTGTGAACATTACAACCAAGCGCGGATCCGAGTCGCAGCTCGGCGCCACGCGTGTTACTATCCGCAACGAATTCGGCTTCCAGTCGCTCGAGAATACGCCGACCGACAACCGCTCGCACTCGCTGCTGACGAATTCGGAAGGGCAACTCATCAACCAGAATGGGGAGCCCCTCAATTACGGCGAAGGGGCTGCGGTGGACAACTCGGGACCCAACGGCACGAGCTTCCGGGACAACCGGTTCTCAGAACTGCTTAGACGAGACGGCAGCCCGTATCAACTGAACGATTCCTTCGGACAGTTCTTCGAGCCGGGTAACACATTCACGAACTACATCGCTGTGAGCCAGAACAGCGAGAGCACCAACTTCCGCGCGTCGTTCGAAAACAACGTCCAGGGCGGGGTTATCCAGGGGCCGGTGGAGTCCGGCGGGTACCAGCGCCGCGGCTTCCGCGTGAACCTCGACCACCGCCCGGCCGACAACGTCTCGTTCGCCGCCTCGGGCTATTACTCGCAGTCCCAGAACGATCGCCTGGACGCGTCGGATTTCGATCCGTTCTTTGGCCTGATGTTTACGAGCCCGCTGTCCAATCTGCTGGAGCGGGACGCAGACGGCGAGCTCGTCATCCAGCCCGATCCCCGATCCGTCGAGGAGAATCCGCTCTACATCGTCGAGAACACAGACATCAACCACGAGCGGTCGCGCTTTCTAGGGAGCATGCGCGGCGAGTACAGCCCCTTCGAGTGGGTTACGTTCAGCGGAAATCTGAGTTATGACCGCTCGGACCGCGACCTCAGCGAGTTCTACAAGAAGGGCTTCAAGACGGTCGAGTCCAGCCCGAAGAACACGGGCGAAACCCAAGAGCAGAACATCACGCAGAGCGCGTTGAACTATGACGCGACGCTCTCACTGAACAGAGACTTCGGCGACTTCACGGGTCGCTCGCAGTTCAAGTACCAGGTCGAGCGCACCGAGCTGAGCTCGAACTTCACGCAGGGCAACGGCCTGGTCGCGGCCGGCATTCCGGACTTTGCGAATGTGGGTGACCAGCAGTCTATCTTTATCAACTCCAACAATGAGCTCATTAAGGCCGAAGGCTTTTATGCGACGGCTGAAGGCGATTACCTGGACCGCTACATCCTTGACTTCCTGGTGCGCCGTGACGGGAGCTCGCTGTTTGGCGCCGAGGAGCGCTGGCAGACCTACTTCCGGGCGGCCGGGGCCTGGCGCGTCGCCCAGGAGTCTTGGTGGCCGCTGCAGGACCAGGTGAATGCCTTCAAGCTGCGATACTCGTATGGCACGGCCGGCGCACGCCCTGACTTTGAGGCCCAGTACGAGACGTTTGAGCTCAATCAGGGGAACCTGCAGAAGAACACGCTCGGTAACACGCAGCTGAAGCCCGAGCTCCAGACCGAGCAGGAGTACGGCGTGGAGGTGGGCCTCTTCGATCGCGTCTACGTCAACTTCACCTACGCCGACTCGCGCGTGGAGGATCAGCTGCTCGAGATTCCGCTGGTCGGTCCGCTCGGGTTTGGGGCCCAGTGGCAGAACGCGGGCACGGTGGAGTCCAACACGATTGAGCTGACCGTCGACGCAGACCTAATTCGCACCCGCGACTTTGCGTGGAACCTCGGCCTGACGTTCGACCGCACGCGTCAGGAGATCTCGGAGTTCGACGCGAACGCCTTTCGGGCCGGTCCCGAGGACATCTTTTACTACCGTGCTGGCGAGGTCATTGGGGCCATGTACGGTAACAAGTGGGTCTCTTCCACGAGCGAACTGCGAGAAATGGGGCTCGACCCGGACTACTTCCAGATGAACGATGACGGCTACATGGTGCCGGTCGGCGTAGGGAACACCTGGGTCGACGGGTTCGAGAAGGACCTCTGGGGCACCAACGTCAACGTGCCGGCTGGCGATGGCACGGAGGCGCTCACCTGGGGCCACCCGATCATGTTCACGGAGTCCGATGGCAACCAGTTCGTCCAGATTGGCAACACGGTGCCGAACTTCAATACGAACCTCTCCACCAACTTCCGCTTCAAGAACCTGAGTGCATACGCCCTCCTCAGCTACATGGACGGGGCGGATGTGTACAACTTCACGAAGCAGTGGAGCTACCGGGACGGCCGCAACGCCGACCAGGATGAGTTTGGGAAGCCGGAAGGCCGGAAGAAGCCCAACTCGTACTCCGAGAAGTTGTATCAGGCGACGAACAAGAACTCGCACTTTGTGGAGGACGGCACCTTCCTGAAGATCCGCGAGATCTCGCTGCAGTACACCTTCGACCAGGCGCTCCTGAACAGCCTGCTCGGCAGTGCAAACATACTTCAGCGCATCAATCTCAGCCTGACAGGGCGCAATCTGTTCACCTTCACGGACTACTCTGGGATTGATCCGGAGGTCGGTGACACGGATCCGGACAGTGAGAATGACGATGCGGGCCTCTTCCGCGTCGACAACTTCGACTACCCGCACTTCCGGACGTTCACGGGCCGGATCGAATTTCAGTTTTAGCCCGACCGCGTTGAAGCGGTGCGGGATCGGGGGTCCCGGTCCCGCACGACGCTTCGCGCTTTGTGATACGACCCCATCCCTGAGTTTCCGTTAATCTTACCCGACACGTGATGAACGTTTTTACTACGCCACTACCCAAATTCGCACTCTACCTTCTGTCGGGAGCGCTCCTGGTGATGATGGGCTGCCAGGACCTCGCCGTTGAAAACGAAAATAGCCCGGACCGCGCGCAGGTGCTCGCGGCCCCGGAAGATGTGGAAAGTCTGGCCGGCGGCACATTCCTCAACTTTTGGCAGGCCACCCAATGGTGTGGGCAGTCGCCCATGCTGGCCACCCTGGCCGACACGTACTCGTGCTCCTGGGCCAACTGGGGCATGAACGATATGTCGTCCGAGCCGCGCATCGCCTGGAACAACGACCCGTCGTACGCCCGCGCTCCGTCCGTCGAGGACCCGTGGTTCGATCACTACGTCACGGTCTCGAACGCCGCCGACGTGCTGAACTCCATCAGCAACCGGGGCGAGGAAGCCTTCACCAACGCCGGCGTGGATCCGAATCGCCTGCGGGCGCTCGTCAACTTCACGATGGGCCTCTCCTACGGCTACATCGGGGCCACCTTCGACCGCGGCTTCCTCGTGGATGAGACGACCGACCTCGAAGCGGTCGCTCGCGGGGACGTCGAACTAGAGCTTGTCCCGTACACGCAGGTGCTCGATTTTGCCATCGCCAAGCTGGATAAGACGATCGAAGTTGCCAACAACAGTAGCTTCCAGATTCCGGCCGACAGGGATTGGATCTTCGGCTTGACGCTGACGAACGATGACCTCGTGCAACTGGCGAACTCGTTCAAGGCACGGTTTGAGACGTGGAAGGCGCGCACGCCGGGCGAACGCGGGGGCCTTCGCTGGGGCCAAGTGCTGACCTGGATCGAGCAAGGCATGGAGGCGGACGGCTACGCCGGTCCCTTCTCCGCGGGACCGTCCCTGCAAGACGTCCCACTGGGCTTTGCGCCGATCGGCGACGATCAAGGTACGCTGGAGTGGGACTGCACGAAGTGGGTCGGCCCGCAGGAAGGCACGTGGTCCCGCGCGGACTACCGCACGATCGGCCCGGCCGACGAATCTGGCGGCTACGAGGACTGGCTCGATACCCCGGTTGCCCAGCGCAACCCGTTTGTCATGGAGACGTCGGATCGGCGCATCCAGGGCGATCCGGACGATCCGGAGACGAGCGGCTCGCAGTACTCGTTCCAGGGCGTGGCCTTCACGGCCTTCCCCGTCGAGCGCGGAAGCTATCACTACTCGGACCGGACGTTCGAGCGGTATGAGTACTACGCTAACACGATCAACGGCCCGATGCCCATCCTTACGAAGCCGGAGATGGATCTGCTGAAGGCAGAAGCCCTCCTGCACACTGGGGGCGATCCCGGACAGGTGGCGGCGCTGATCAACAACACCCGCGAGGAGAACGGACAGTTGTCCCCCGCGACGGCCGGCACGCCGGTCGGAAGCATCGACGACGCGCCAAACCCGCTCGCCCCGGGCGATGTCACGCTGTGGTCCATGCTGAAGTATGAGTTCAACATGGAGGTGCAGATGACCGGGTCCGGTGCCGTCTTCTTTGCCGACCGCGGTTGGGGAGACCTCGTCGAGGGCACGCCGCTCCACTTCCCGGTACCCGGGAAAGAACTGGAGACGCTGGACATTCAGATCTACACGTTCGGTGGCGTCGGCGGCGACTGCGCGGCCGGCAACGCGGCGAACTGCATCGGCGGAGGCGGAGGCAACGGAAGCAGCTCACTCGTCCTCGACGCGGCCAAGCAGAATGCCGCCAAGCAGAAGTTGAATGCTGGGCGACCGTGGAGCACCAAGTAGCGCTCCAGGATCCCTCCATTCAGCGGTATAGCACGAGAGGGCCAGCACCACCTGCTGGCCCTCTTTTGCATGCAGCAGGTCGCGCGCAGCCCCCTCCGTCGATGGCCTGGCGCTCCAACGGGGGATCTGAATCCCCGATGCTTCGTATGCCAACCCTGAGATCTGAAGGTCGACGTGGGCCATTATAACCACATTTTGCGGAGTGGACGGCCCCCTGCAGAGCCCCCGCCACCCTGCCCGGTTCCACGAGGCCCTGTCATCCGTCGGTCGGTCTTGCAGTCCCAAGCCGAGCGCCGCGGCCGCGACGTCTCACCCCCGTCCGCTGGACAGAGCCTGAAGCGGGCGTCTCGGCGTGGCGGTGCGTACTCAAAATGACACCCTCAGGATCGCACCGTCCTCGGTAGGGATACCCAGGACTTTTGAAAGCACTCGGTTGGAAGCGTTTGCACCATCAATCATTGACCATCTGATACGAGATCATGCGTACCTTTAGCCAAATAGCCGCCTTGCTTCTATTTGCTGTGTCCTTGATGGGATGTGCCGGCACTTCATCCATGAGCCAAGACAGCGTGTACCGCGAGCAGATTGGCACGACGACGCGGCAGAACGTCGATAACGAAGTGCGCCGCGTGCTCGCCTCGCGATATGGATACCGCATGGACCGTGAGGTCTCGACCCAGGAAGACATCCGGTACATCACGATGTGGTCTGAGCACACTCCGCTCAAGGACGAGCGCGCGGAGGGCATCACCGCGGTGCGGACGCGGATCTTTGTGACGGCCCGGCCCAAGAATCGTACGACGAACACGTACACGGCGCGATTCCGCGGCGAGTGTGAGGTCCGCAAACAGAGCGGAGGATCCTGGGAAGAGGCCACATTGACCGACATGCGCGAGGAGTACTTCTCCGATATCTCCAATTATATCGAAAGCCAAATTGCAGGCGGCGTGCGTACCTATTAGCAGCCTGCTGTGATGTTGAATCGCTCGGAACCCCGGGGCAGGAATCAGAACAGGATTTTAATCTGCGGCCACTCAGGCGTCGGGGGGCACGCCGTCCGTCGCGCCTCGCAGAGCACGTCGAGACGACGTAATCGATCGCCGCGTGCGTCTCCCCACCAATTGTACTGTTTTTGTCTTTCGTAATGCGTGTAATGTACCGAACACTCGGCACCGCACTCGTCGGAATCCTCGCGGTGTTGGTGCTGAGCCGTTGTGCCGGAGAGCGCGATCCCGTTGCCCGCGAACTGACGTGGCACGCTGAGGACGGATTTCGATGGGCGGCGTTGGAGAGGCCAGCGGGCGGCTCCGCCGGGTTCGAACGCCTTGACTCCTCGCGTACCGGCGTCGGGTTTGTGAACACGCTGAGCCAGGAGGCTTTCCTCTCAAACCGTCACTATGTGAATGGCTCGGGCGTGGCGGTGGGGGACGTGAACGGGGACGGGTGGCCGGACCTGTA
>CAYFRX010000128.1:0-8571 GCA_964345515.1 uncultured Rhodothermales bacterium | reverse complement strand
CTAGGAGCATTGCCACCCTGACGGTGACACAGCGCAATGCGTGGCAGCCCGCAATCCCTGTGCCGCCCTCCCCTCTGTCTTCACGTGGCTACTACACCCCAACGTACGAGCTTTTTCGCCCACCCTCAACGCTCACGACCGAGGCGCCGAGTCGTGCCGCTCTTCGATGATCTTGGCGTCTTCGATATTGGGGTCTACTTCACGCAGGTAGGCCGCCTTCGACTCTTCCATGATGAGTGATGCGCGTTCGACCGTGCGATCCACGAGGTTGGCCGACAGCCGAAGCGCGGTTCCGCCCAGATAGACCGCCTTGCCCAACCAGTTCAACTCGTAGAAATGGGGGCGACGACGGTCCGGATCATCCATGGTGCTGACGGTTGGCGTGAGAGAAGTCACTCGTGTGAGGCCGCATCGGACGTACCGCCGTGCGGGCGACGCTGCTGCGCCGTCTCCGGCTCGGCCGGCCCGGGCCCGTGCGGCCCCTTGCCGCGCCGCTTCGTCTGCTGCCGCGGCCGGAAGATGTCGCTGAGCCCATCGGCCACCACGCGGCCCGCTTCCTCGACGCCGCACGCCACCATGGAGGCGGTTGCCTCGACGAGAAAAGTGGCCTGCTGCTCGATGTTCATCTCGTTGAACGTATCCCGCGTGCGGCGATATGCATCATGAGACGAGGTCTTGCCGTTCGACTCAGCCATGATCTGCGGATCTGTGTCTGGAATAATGCTTTAGATCAACCGACAAGTGACCACTGCTGACATAGACGCTACACCCTCTCGCAAGTTTCACTAAGCGCCCGTTTCACCTCGCATGAGCCCCTCGCCCGACGACGTCGAAGCATCCGATGCCGCCTCTCACCTGGAGGGGCTCGTCACCCGGTCGACCGGTCAGTGGCTCGACGTGAAGGTGGATGACCGCATTATCCCGTCCCGCATCCGCGGCAAATTCCGGCTGGAGGACCAGGACGTCACAAATCCCGTCGCCGTGGGTGACCAGGTCACCATCCGCCTCAGTGAGGACGACACGGGGCTGATCACCGACATCCACGAGCGGCGCAACAAGCTGAGTCGGCGCGCCGCCGGCCACCGGGCCGGGCGCGAGCATGTGATCGTGGCCAACGTGGACCACGCGTGGGGTGTGCAAGCCGTGCGCTTGCCACGGCTCAACCCTGGCTTCATCGACCGGTTTTTGGTCATGGCCGAGGTGTACGAGATTCCGGCCGGACTCGTGTTCAACAAGGCCGACCTCATGCGCCCCAAAGATCGGGATGCAGTGATGGCCCTTCGCGAGACGTACGAAGCACTGGGCTACCCAGTCCTCCTGACGAGCGCGACCGAGGGCACCGGCCTCGACGCGCTTGCCGAGACGCTCCAAGACAAAATCAACGTCATCACGGGTCCCTCCGGCGTCGGGAAGTCGACGCTGCTCAATGCCATCGAGCCGGGCCTCGACATCACGACCAGTTCGGTCAGCCAGAAGACGAGCAAGGGCACCCACACGACGACCCACGCCGCGCTCCATCCGCTCTCTGGCGGCGGCTACGTGGTGGACACCCCCGGCATCCGCGAGTTTGGCATCCTCGACCTCGAACCCGACGAGCTCGCGTTTTTCTTTGTCGAGTTTCTGCCGTACCTGAACGAGTGCCGCTTCGACGACTGCACGCACGACCACGAGCCCGGCTGCGCCATCAAGGACGCCGTGGAAGCCGGTGATATCAGCAAGCGCCGGTATGAGAGTTACCTCAACATTCTCGAGTCGCTGCGCTCCGGCGCCGAAGCGGCCAGCTAGCGCTACGCTTTTTTCTTCTTGTTTTTCTTGGCCAAGAGGTCCACGGCCTGCTCCATCGTGACGTCCTCAATCGAGACGTCATCCGGCAGCGAGGCGTTCGTGTTGTTATGCTTCACGTACGGCCCATAGCGCCCGTTCCACACCTCGATCGACTTCTCCGTCTCCGGGTGCTCACCGAGCGTACGTGCCGGGCGGTTGCGCGCCTCCTTCGCCTCGATGAGCTCCAGCGCGCGGTCGAGTTCCACGGTCAGCACATCGTCCGATTTCTTGAGCGAGGCGTAGGTGTCTTTCTCTCCCGGCTTTTGGTGACGCACGAAGGGCCCATACCGCCCGATGCCGGCCTCGATGGGGTTGTCTGTCTCCGGGTGCGTGCCAAGCTCACGGGGTAGGTTGATGAGCTGCAGTCCCGTCTCGAAGTCGACGTCCTCGGGCTCCACGCCGGGCGGGAGCGATACGCGCTTCGGCTTCCCCTTCTGCTCGTTGTCGCCGAGCTGGATGTACGGCCCATAGGGTCCCGATTTCAGCAGCACGGGCTGGTCGGCCTCCGGATGAATGCCGAGCACTTGGTCGCCGGCGTTTGCCGATTCGAGAATCTCCTCCAGTTTCTCCCCGGTCACGTCCCCCGGCGCAAGATCGTCGGGCAACGAGGCCGTGGCCGTGTCGTCGTCCAGCGGGCCCTCAACGTACGGCCCATACTTGCCGACGCGCACGACGTAGTCGCCCCACTTCGGGAAGCTAATCTCCGAGATGGCACGCGGGTCGATCGCTTCGAGGCCCTTCTCGACGCGCGTCTCGATGCCGTCATCGCCCAGATAAAAGCGTTTCAGATACGGCGTGGCGTCTTCCTTCCCTTCCGCGATGTGATCGAGGACCTCCTCCATGTCGGCCGTGAAGTTGACATCGACGAGGGGCTCGAACTGTTCCTCCATGAGGTTATTCGTCGCGAACGCCGTGAAGGTCGGCACGAGCGAGGTGCCGTGCTTCCGCACGTAGCCGCGCCGCTGGATGGTGTCGATGATGGACGCGTACGTGCTCGGCCGGCCGATGCCTTCTTCTTCGAGCGTCTTCACGAGCGACGCCTCCGTGTAGCGCGAGGGCGGCTGCGTCTCGTGGCCGATGGGCTCGACGTCCTTGCAGCTTGGCGTGTCGCCCACGTCGAGCGGCGGAAGCGGGTACTCGCGGTCTTCGAGCTCCGCCTCCGGATCGTCGCTGCCCTCCACGTAGGCGCGGAAGAAACCGGGAAACTCGATCGTCTTGCCCGAGGCACGGAAGCGGGCCGTATCGTCGCCCTCGCCGACCTCGATGTACACGTTCGTAAAACGGACCCGCGCGTCGGCCATCTGCGTGGCCACCGTGCGTTTCCAGATCAGGTCGTACAGCGCCGCCTCGATACCCGTCAGCCCCAGTTCGTCTTTCGTCTTCATCTGGTTGCCGGCCGGGCGGATGGCTTCGTGCGCCTCCTGGGCGCTCTTGGACGAAGCGTACTTGCGCTGCCCGCCGCTCAGGTATGCCTCGCCGTACCGCTCGCGCACGGCCTTGCGGGACGCCTGCACCGCCTCCTCTGACAGGTTGGTGGAGTCGGTGCGCATGTAGGTGATGTAGCCGTTCTCGTAGAGCCGCTGCGCAATACTCATCGTACGGCTCGCCGAGAGGCTGAGCTTTCGGCTCGCCTCCTGCTGCAGCGTGGAGGTGATGAATGGCGCGTACGGCGAACGCGTCCGTGTCCGCGTCTTCACGTCGGCCACGGTCCAGGGCTTAGCGAGGTAGTCCTCCGCGAGCGCTTTGGCGCGTTCCTCGCCGAGGAGGAGTACATCCTTGCCCTCTTCGAGGTCCTCCTTGAGCCGCCCCGTCTCGTCGCTGAAGTCGCGCCCGGTAGCGAGACGGACCCCGCCGAGGTGCGTCATCTGCGCCTCAAAGCCGTTGCCGTTTTTTGCCAGCTGCGCCTTCAGGTCCCAGTACGACGCCGGCACGAACGTGATGCGCTCCTTCTCGCGCATGACGAGCACCCGTACGGCCACGCTTTGTACCCGCCCGGCCGAGAGCTTGGGCTTGATCTTGCGCCAGAGCAGCGGCGAGATCTTGTAGCCGACGAGCCGGTCGAGGATGCGGCGCACCTCCTGCGCCTCCACCAGGTCCTGGTCAATGTCACGCGTGTCGCTCAGCGCCTGTTCAATGGCTTCCTGCGTGATCTCGTGAAAGACCATGCGCCGCACGGGCACACTCGGATTGAGCACTTTTACGAGGTGCCACCCAATGGATTCGCCTTCCCGATCCTCATCGGTGGCGATGTAGAGCTCGTCGGCCTCCTTGAGCGCCTTTTTTAACCCCCGCACGACTTTTTTCTTGTCGGACGGGATGACGTATAGCGGCTCGAAGTCGTTTGTGATCTTGACGCCAAGCCGGGCCCAATCTTCGCCCTTGTACTCCTTGGGGATCTCGGACGCTGATGCAGGCAGATCCCGGATGTGCCCCATGCTCGCCTCGATGTCGAATCCGTCACGCGGGAGAAAGTCCCGAATGGTGCGAGCCTTTGTGGGCGACTCTACCACAACCAGACGCTTCATACAACTACGGTAAGGTTTAAAGTCATGGACGTGTGTGCAGATAGGACCGCCGCTGGACCATATGCAACGGCGCAACTATCACGTCCGGACTCCAGGAGTCGTTCCGTGCCGGAATGTTAGCAGACGGTAATAACTAATGGAGACCCACCCCCGAGGTGGGAGCAGGCCTCCATGCCGTGCGGTCGATCTGTGGACTCGGCGGCTCAGGCCGATCCTTCGTCATCGCCCGCCGTCCAGCCTATCTCAAGCGAGTCCTCGCCCAGGTAATGGTCGAGGTGATGGGCTCGGTTCTCGGCCTTTGTGAGCACCTTCTCCAGCTCACGCTTCGTGCCGTGATCGCCCAACTCAAGCGCCAGCTCGATGGCGTCGCGGACCATCGCGGTCAGTGTCCCTTCCGCGGCCAGGTCGTGTTGGAGCATCTCGCGAACGCGGAACGTGCCTTCCGGCTCGTGCTCCACGTGCGACAGCTTGGCCTGGTTGGCCGGACTGCTCGTCGGGATGCCACCCAGCGCCGTCATCCGTTCCGAGGTCCGGTCGATGTACTCGTGCACCTCCTCGTAGTTTTCTTCGAGGAAGTGGTGCAGATCGCGGAACTGGGGCCCCTCCACAAGCCAGTGATGCTTCTGGTACTGGTGGTAAAGGGTCCACATGGTAGCCTGGAGTTCGTCGAGTTTCGGCAGGAGTTGCTCCACGACCTCGTCGTCCAACCCAATCGGGTTGTCTTCGATCGTCTCCTGCGGTCGCCATGGCGTGCCATGGACACTGCGCCGGTCGTCTTGCGTCGGCGTCTGCGCGCCGTTCATGTGATCGTTGCGATACGTGGGCTCAGTCTGCGGTTGCGACTGTTCAGTTTGCGGCCCACGTTGCGTCTCAGTCGTCGTTTGCGGAGTCGTGCTCATATTGGTGGAGTGCCGTTGGTTCGAAGGAGCTATCGTGTCGGGGGCCTGCCGCCAACGCGTCGGTTGACAGCTTGGCAGCAACCCACCATGTCTTGTATCACTGTAGTATTGGGACAAACCCGATGCCACGATCCTCGTAGCGCCGCACAGCGGAGGCTGATATCAATCACGTTACAACGTCGCAGGGCCGTAACATCTCTACCGGCATTCGTTCTTTTGTTGCGCATCTTGTACCCTACCGTCCTGCCTCACCTTTCTCTTTTCCAGACAAACATTCAGGTGCAACATGTCAAAACGCACGTTGGTTGAAGGAGTAGCAGTTACTGCTGCTGTTGTGGGCACTGCTGGAACCGCGGCTGGCCTGACCCTGTGGGCACGCGGCGACACGCGCGGCGCTCCGGGCGTTACACGCGCACTGTCACGCCTCGGCAAGCTGACGCAGGGCGGCATGGTCGAGGGCGTCGCCCTGGCCGCCGGCACCGGCGCCGTGGTGGGTTTGACGCTGTATCGAGGGATCCGTGCGCTCGGCCGCTGAGGTGCCCGACTTACTGGTTCGTGAATCAGACAAGGACCGCATGCCATGGCCGGATCACCCGTAACTACCGAAACGAAGTACGTGTACCGCTTTGGCGCCGGGGACGCCGAGGGCAGCAAGCAGATGAAGGCACGGCTCGGCGGAAAGGGCGCAAATCTGAGCGAGATGAGCGCCGTTGGCCTGCCGGTGCCTCCAGGCTACACCATCACCACCGAGGTGTGTCAGCATTACGTGGACCATGGCGGCAATTGGCCCGCAGGACTCGACGACACGGTCCGCAATGGCATCCAGCACATCGAGTCGATCATAGACCAGCGGTTCGGCGATTCCAGCAACCCGCTGCTCGTCTCCGTGCGCAGCGGTGCAGCCGTATCTATGCCGGGCATGATGGACACCGTGCTCAACTTGGGCCTCAATGACGAGGTGGTGAATGGACTGGCGCGCAAGACGGGCAACGAGCGCTTTGCCTACGACGCCTATCGCCGCTTCATCGACATGTTTGGCGATGTCGTCATGGGCATCGACCGGACCCGCTTCGAACAAGCGATCGAAGCGCTCAAGAAGGAGCGCGGCGCCGAGAACGACGTCGACCTCAAGGCCGAGGACATGCGCGTGCTCGTTGACCGCTACAAGGCGATCTACCGGAAAGCGACCGGCCGCATGTTTCCCGAGGATCCGTTCGAGCAGCTCACGTTTGCGATCAACGCGGTGTTCGACTCGTGGATGAACGAGCGCGCCGTGAAATACCGGCAGATCAACAACATCACGGGGCTGCGCGGCACGGCCGTCACCGTGCAGGCCATGGTGTACGGCAACATGGGCGCCACGAGCGGCACGGGCGTCTGCTTCACCCGGAACCCCGCCACCGGCGAGGATACCCTCTACGGCGAGTTCTTGCAGAACGCGCAGGGCGAGGACGTGGTGGCCGGCATCCGCACGCCGCGCGCCATCCAGGAGCTCGAAGACGTGATGCCGAGCATCTACGCCCAGCTGCAGGACATCCGGCACACGCTCGAAGATCATTACGGCGACATGCAGGACCTGGAGTTTACCGTCCAGGAAGGCACCCTATACCTCTTGCAAACCCGCGATGGGAAACGCACCGGGACGGCCGCCGTCAAGATCGCTGTCGACATGGTGGAGGACGGACTCATCGACCGGGCGAAGGCCGTGGGCGACCTCGTCGAGCCGAATCACCTCGACCAGCTTCTCCACCCGCGTTTCGAGGACCGCGATAGCTATCAGGACGACGTCCTCGGGGAAGGGCTTCCCGCCTCTCCGGGTGCGGCTGTGGGCCGCGTCGTGTTCACCGCCGACGACGCCGAAGCGTGGCGCGAGCGCGGCGAAGACGTCATCCTCGTGCGCATCGAGACGAGCCCGGAAGACGTCGGCGGTATGGACGCGGCCGAAGGCATTCTCACCTCGCGCGGCGGCATGACCTCCCACGCGGCCGTCGTGGCGCGCGGCTGGGGCAAGCCCTGCGTGGCCGGATGCGGCGACATCGTGGTCAACTACGAGCAAAAGACGTTTACCAACGGGGACGTTACGGTCGAGGAGGGCGACTGGCTCTCAATCAACGGCTCCACGGGCGAGGTCATCCAGGGGAAGCAGCCGCTCGTCGACCCCGAGATGAGCGACGAATTCGCCACCTTCATGGCGTGGGCCGACGACCTCCGCACGATGGGCGTGCGCACTAATGCGGACACGCCGGAAAACACCCAGCAGGCCGCAGACTTCGGCGCCGAAGGGATCGGCCTCTGCCGCACCGAGCACATGTTCTTCGGCGACGAGCGCGTCCAGCCCATGCGCGAGATGATCGTGGCGAGCTCGGAAGCGGAGCGGCGCGCGGCGCTCGACCAGTTGCTTCCCCACCAGCGGAGCGACTTCGAGGGCATCTTCCGCGCGATGGACGGCTGGCCCGTCACCATCCGCCTGCTCGATCCCCCGCTCCACGAGTTTCTTCCCACCGATGAGGCCGGCCTGCAGCGCCTCGCCAATCACGTGGGCATGCACGTGGAGGAGGTGGCGACCAAAGTGCGGCGGCTGGACGAGGTCAATCCCATGCTGGGCCATCGGGGCTGCCGGCTGGGGGTCACCTTCCCGGAGATCACTGAGATGCAGACGCGTGCCATCTTCGAAGCCGCCGTGCGCGTGCAGAAGCGCGGCACGGAGGTGCTTCCCGAAATCATGGTGCCGCTCATCAGCACGCGCGCCGAGCTCGAAGACCAAAAGCGGGTGATCGAGGACACTGCAACCGCCGTGTTTGACGAGCAAGGCGCCACCGTGGACTACCGCATCGGCACCATGATCGAGATCCCGCGCGCCGCGCTCCTAGCCGATGACATCGCCGAGGTGGCCGACTTCTTCTCGTTCGGCACGAACGACCTTACTCAGATGACCTTCGGCTTCAGCCGCGATGACGTGGGCACCTTCCTCCCCGCGTACGTTGACGACGGCGTGCTCCCGCACGACCCGTTTCAGGTGCTCGATCAAGAGGGCGTAGGCCAGCTCGTGCAAATGGGCACCGAACGCGGCCGCGCTGCCCAGCCGAACCTGAAAGTGGGCATCTGCGGCGAGCACGGAGGCGAGCCCTCGTCGGTCGCCTTCTGCCACGACGTGGGGCTCGACTACGTGTCGTGCTCTCCGTACCGCGTACCGATCGCCCGCCTCGCCGCTGCCCAGGCTGCCCTCGCAGCGGATGGTGAGAAGGGGTGAGACAGGAAGATTAAGTTGGAAAACGAGAGAGGGAGAATTGGAGAGTCGGAGAAAGGGAGCGGCGAGGCATCGG
>CAYFRX010000127.1:1840-8589 GCA_964345515.1 uncultured Rhodothermales bacterium | reverse complement strand
TGCGCGTTGTGTGTAACGGGTTGTGCGTGAAGTGACGCGCAACCCATAACCCTCAACTCACCACACAGACACAATGGCTGAAGAACTGATTGTCGACATCGTCGTGCCGAATCAGCACGTCTTTCAGGGCACCGCCGAGATCGTGCGGGCGCCTGGCGTGGAGGGCTCGTTCGAGGTGCTCAAAGATCACGCGCCGATGATTGCCGCGTTCGGCATCGGCACCCTCGTGGTAAAGACCGAGAACGCCCATCGCTACGCCGACATGTTTGACGACCGGATCATCTTCGCGACGAGCGGCGGGTTTCTGGAGGTGCTCGACAATAAAGTCACGGTGCTGGCCGAAACGGCTGAGCCGGCGTCCGAGATCGACGTGGACCGGGCGCGCAACGCGGAGGAGCGCGCGATCAAGCGGCTGCACCGCGACGAACCCGTCGACGAGGGCCGCGCCGAGGAGGCGCTGGAGCGCGCCCGCAACCGCGTGCGCGTAGCGATGGGCAAGGTCGGGGCCTCGCAGTAAACGCCCACGCAGGCAGTGCACGAAGCAGCGCCCGGCATCTTCCCGATGTCGGGCGTTTTCTATTGCGGTGCGTGAATCGCAAGTGACTCCGGCGCCTTCCCCATCGCCGGGCCGCTGTGTGTATCCGGACGTGCTGCGCTACCAGCGATTGACTTTTGTGGCGCACCCGCGCCATCTTGGCTGACGGACTTCGCTCTGGCGCGCTCTCTTCATCATCTCCAGCCTCGCTGATGCCTGCCCTCGCCTCCCTCGCCACGCCCTGCTTGCTCATCGACGACCGCCGGCTGCGGCGCAACATCGCGCAGATGCAGGAGAAAGCGACGGGTAACGACGCGCGCCTGCGCCCCCATACGAAAACGCACAAGTCGATCCCCATCGCTCGGCGCCAGGTGGAGCAGGGAGCAAGCGGCATCACGGTGGCCAAGGTGGGCGAGGCCGAAACGTTCGTGGACGCCGGCTTCGACGACGTGCGGCTCGCGTACCCCGTCGTGGGCGCCGACAAGCACGAGCGGCTGCTCGCGCTGATGGATCGCGCCCGCATCTCGTTCTGCGTAGACACGCGCGCCGGCGCCGAGGCGGCATCCGCATTCTACGACGCACGCGACGAAACGGCGGAGGTGCTGATGGAGATCGACGTGGGCCACGGGCGCTGCGGCGTCCCGTGGGATGCGGCGGACGAGGCCGTCGCTCTCGCCCAGCACATCACTGCGCGCCCCGGCCTGCGCCTGACGGGCATCCTGACGCACGCAGGCCAAGCCTACCACGGGCCGCGCGATGGCGAGTCGCCCGAAGCAGCGTTGCAGCGCGTCGCCGCCCACGAGCGCGACCGGATGCTGGACATCGCCGCGCAGCTTCATACGGCGGACGTGCCCGGCGTGACACCGGACGGCTTCACGATCAGTATCGGCTCCACGCCCTCGATGCGCTATTTCGAGAATCGCACGCACAAGGGCTTCCGCATCACCGAGATCCGCCCCGGCAACTACGTCTTCTTCGACGCTACGCAGGTCGGCCTCGGCGCCTGTGCGCTCGACGACTGCGCGCTCACCGTGCTGACAACCGTCGTCAGCAAGCGCGAAGACGCCGACGGTACGCGCCTCTACCTGGACGCCGGCAAGAAGGTGACGACCACCGACACCGGCGCGCAGACCGAGGGGTACGGCATCCTGCTCAGCGACCCGTTCACCCGCTCCCCGCTGGCCGACGCCGTCATCACCGGCATGTCCGAAGAGCACGGCTGGGTGCGCACGGCCGGTGGCACCCCGCTGCAGGTCGGCGACCGCATCCAGTTCGTCCCCAACCACGCGTGCGTCACCGTCAACACGCAAGACGCGATGCACCGCACGGACGGCGACGCGGTGCTGGAGACGCTCCCGGTCGATGCGCGGGGGCGGGTGTTGTGAGTGTGGGAGCGCGACGAGCAGGATGAGCTTCTCTCGGGTAGATTGCTTGCCAGGGCGCTGAGGGAGCAGAGTACCCGACCCGTTGTTCAACGGCCTGATGGCAACTGATGAGAAGATGGGCGCTACGAGATGAACGTCACGATCATCGGAAGCGGGCAGCATGCCGATGTGCGGCGGCGCGTCGTGGAGGCGAGATCCGACGCAGCCCGGCTCGTCCAGCATGCGCGCGTTCCCGACCTGGCCGAGCAGGATCCGGCCGCAGCGCTCCCGGACGCACTCTTCGATGACACCGACGTGGCATTCGTCACCGTGCCCACGGCGTCGCACTACTACGTGGCGCAGGCGGCGGCCCGGCACGGCGTCCATCTCTTCCTGGAATGGCCGCCCGCCACGTCGATCCGGGAGTGCGAATCGATCGTGCAGCTCGCCGAGGAAGCCGGCGTGGAGGTCGGCATCAGCCGCCCGCTGCGCTTCCACCCGCTCCTCGACGCGCTCGGTGACCAGCGCGTGCACCTCATCGTGCTCCGCCAGGAAGTGGATACCAGCACGCCCGCCTTCTGGCCGCCCCGCTGCGCGGACGCGCTCGACCTGTGCTGCGCCCTGGCCCGCAGCCACAGCATCCAGCGCATCGACGTGGAGGCCGTTCCGCGCCACGCCGCCTGGCCCGAAGCCATCGCCTTTGCACTGCGCTTCCACAGCGGGACGTACGCGCAGGTCAGCCTCTACCGCCGCCAGCAACCCGGCGACGATCTGCTATACGTCGCCGGCGCCGACTTCCAGTTGGAGTCGGCCCTCGACGGCACCGACCTGCACGGCCGGCCGGCCCTCGATGAGGCTGCCACTGATGTGCCCCTGCCTGTCGAGCAGGAGACCACGGCCTTTCTCGACGCCCTCGTCGCCGGTCAGATTCCGCCCGTCACGGTGCTGGACGGCCTCCACACGATGCGCCTCGTGGAGCGACTGATGGAGCAACTGCGGTGAAACCGTCACGCGCTCCGCGAAAACGCTGTGAACCGAACCTGTGCGGCGGGCCGCTGCGTTAGGCGTTATGGGTCGCGTGTTGACGCGTTAAACGTCGAGCGCTGTCTCCGTCTCCTTCCACGACGCGCCTCACTCACTACGCTTCTCATGGCGATCAACCTCACGGACTCCCTTCGAGACGAACCGTACGAGCCGGTGCTCCGCCGGATCGGGCAGGTGGCTGAACGCGAGGGCATCGAAGCGTACGCCGTGGGCGGCATGGTGCGCGACGTGCTGCTCGGCCGCGCGACGACCGACCTCGACTTCGTGACGGTGGGGCCCGGCACGGGCATTCAGCTGGCCGAGGCGCTGGCCGACGACCTGGGCGGCACGACGGCGCACGTCTACCCCAACTTCGGCACGGCGGCCATCCGCATCCCCCTCTCCGCCGTGCGCGACGACGTCGACCCCGACAGCGAGGACGACGAGCCGCTCGTGCTGGAGTTCGTGGCCGCCCGCACGGAGAGCTATCGCACGAGTTCGCGCAAGCCCATCGTGGAAGACGGCACGCTGGAGGACGACCAGCACCGGCGCGACTTTACGATCAACGCGATGGCGATCCACCTCGCACCCGACCGCTACGGCGAGCTGATCGACCCGTTCGACGGGCTGGAGGACCTGGAGCGCGAGACGATCCGCACGCCGCTCGACCCGCACGCTACGTTCGAGGACGATCCGCTGCGCATGATCCGGGCGGCGCGCTTTGCCACGCAGCTCGCCTTCCGCGTCGCCGACCCCGTCTTCGCGGCCATGCAGGACAAGGCGCACCGCGTCGACATCCTGAGCCAGGAGCGCATCACCGACGAGCTGCAGAAGATCATCGTGGCCGACACGCCGTCGATCGGCTTCAAGATGCTGGAGGCCGCCGGCATCCTGGCGCGCATCTTCCCCGAGCTCGTGGAGCTGAAGGGCGTGGACGAGATCAACGGCGAGCGGCACAAGGACAACTTCTACCACACGCTGCAGGTGCTCGACAACCTCGCGCAGATGACCGCCGACCGGCCCGGCGAGGAGACGCGCTGGCTCCGCTGGGCCGCGCTCCTGCACGACATCGCCAAGCCCGCCACGAAGCGGTTCAAGCCCGGCACGGGGTGGACCTTCCACGGCCACGAGGATAAGGGCGCGCGCATGGTGCCCGACCTCTTCCGCCGCCTCAAGCTGCCGATGGACGAGCGCATGAAGTACGTCCAGAAACTGGTGTACCTCCACCTGCGCCCGCAGGCGCTCGTGGACGACGACGTGACCGACTCGGCCGTGCGGCGCCTGCTCTACGAAGCCGGCGACGCCATCGACGACCTGATGACGCTCGTCCGCGCCGACATCACCTCCAAGAACCCGCGGCGCGTGCAGCGCTACCTGAACGCGTTCGACCACGTGGAGGAGCGCATGGCGGAGGTCGAGGAGAAAGACCGCTTGCGCCAGTTCGAGCCGCCCGTGGACGGCTACGAGATCATGGAGACGCTCGGCATCGACGAGGGCGTGGCCGTGGGCATCGCGAAGACGTGGATCCGCGAGGCTATCCTCGACGGCGAGATCCCGAACGAACACGATCCGGCGTTCGCGTATCTGATGGAGATCAAGGACGAAGCCCTCCGCCGCGGCGATCTGTTCGACACGATGGTGCGCCGCCTAGAAGGCCCTGAGCGCGCGGCCACCGGTGCCATCAAGGACGCTATCTTCAATGACCCGGACCTGCCGGACAAGCGCGACGCGGCGCTGCAGTACCTGAATCGCGTGAAGCGCGACGCGCTGGCCAAACGCCAGCAGGGCGAGGTGGAGGCGTAGCGGGCATCTATTTTGCCCTGGCGCCCACCCGCTGCGGGCTCTCTACCTTTCCCACGCACTGGTCCTCACTGCGCATGCCTTCGTTCGCCCCGATCCGCCTCATCGCCCTGCTGCTCGGCGCCGGCGGCCTGCTACCGAGTGCGGCAACGGCGCAACCCTTCGTGGTAGACGACACCGGCCTGGCCCCCGAGGGCGCCGTGCAGGTGGAGTCGTGGCACCATCGCGATGCCTCGTGGCTCGTGCCAAGCGCGCAAGTGACACGCGGCCTCGACGTGGTCGGTGGTATCGCGCTGCTGCACGTCGCGCCATTCGGCGCCGAACAGATGGCGCTCGATCTGCAAGGCAAGTGGCAGGTGCGTCCGCCGCGGCGCAGCTGGAGCGCGGCTCTCGTCGCCGGCGCCACCGCAGAGGTGCCCACCACCGACGGCCGGGCCGCGCGCCTAGCCGCGACATACGCGTATGGCGCGACGGGCCTGTCTCTCCTTGGTGAGCAGTTGACGCTTTACGCGAATGCCGGATGGAGCCGCGCACGTAACGGTCCGTCCCTCCTCACCGGGGGCCTCCGGGCCGACGTTCGGCTCACCGATCGCTTCATTGCCATCGGTGAGGTGTTCGGGACAGGGCGGTCCGCGCCCGGCGCTCAGGCCAGCCTGCACGTCCGGCCCGGCCCCGACTGGTTGGAGCTGAACGCCACCGTGACGCGCGCTCGGCGAGCGGAGACCTACCAGACCCGCCTCACGCTCGGCCTCGTGGCCGTGCTGGACGCGCGCCGGTAACACTGGGCCGGGGTGCCTCGTAGAGTATGGTGAGCATCGTTTCACGGCCTTGGACCCGACCATGAATGCCTCGATGAGCACTGCTGACCTGATCCGCGTTATCTTCTCCGTCATCATTCCGCCCCTGGGCGTGTTTCTCCAGGAAGGGCTCGGCAAGCACTTTTGGATCAACGTGCTGCTGACGATCCTGGGCTACGTGCCGGGCCTCGTGCATGCGGTGTGGATCCTCGCGCGCCGCTGATCTACACGCTTCACCGGCATGGCGCCAACGGGCCGCTCATCTTTGGGCGGCCTTTTTTATGTTGGGATTCCGCGTCCCCTTGCTCCCTTGCTGTATACCCCGTGCCGATGAAACGCCTGCAGACGATCCTCACCGTCCTCGTCCTGATCGCCGCCGTTGCGCTGGCGCTCTACATCACCTTCTACGAGCCCACGCCCGATCTGGCCGCGTCGTCGACCGCCGCAACCACGGCCCCGGCCGACCCGACAGAAACCCCGAGCATTCGGCTCGTGACGTGGAACCTGTACAACCTGGGACGCACGAAGAACGACGAGGAGATCGCCTTCATGGCCGAGCAGCTCCGCGACTTCGATATCGTCGCCATCCAGGAGATCGTGACGAGCCCGCCCGGCGCACAGGCCATCGGCCGGCTCGACGCCGCACTCGACCGCATGGGCTTCCAGTGGGACTACCGCCTCAGCGATCCGACCACGGGCGACGGCACCGAGCGCTACGCCTTCCTCTGGAAGCCCTCGCGCGTGCGGCTCGTGGGGCAGGCCTGGCTGGAGCCCTCCCTCGCCGACCCGATCGACCGCGAGCCGTACCTCGCCCGCTTCGAGCAGCGATCCTCCGGGCAGCGCATCCTCGTAGCCAACCTCCACGCCGTGCCCACCGCAAAGGACCCCGAGCGCGAGATCATCCTGCTCGATACGCTCCACCAGCAGTATACGGACGACCACGTCATCATCCTGGGCGACTTCAACCTGGACGAGGACGATGAGGCGTGGGACGCGTTGCGCGCGCTCGGCTACGCGCAGGTGCTGGACGATCAGCCGACGAGCCTGCGCCGCAAACGCCGCGACGAGCCTAACGGCCACCTCGCCAACGAATACGACAACATCTTCTATGAGGTGGCGCCGCTCCGCGCCACGCGGGCCGGCATTATCGACTTCACGACGTCGTTCGAGACGCTGCGGGAGGCGCGCCGCATCTCCGACCACCTGCCCGTGTTCATGGACGTGCAGTGG
>CAYFRX010000127.1:0-1740 GCA_964345515.1 uncultured Rhodothermales bacterium | reverse complement strand
TCCGCTGTGGTGCGCTGGAGCAGCAGGGGACTTACTCCGCTTGTTCTGTGACTTCCACGGGACGCACGTCCCACATCAGCATCGTTTCGATGTCGACGTAGTCCTCGTCGCCGCGCTCGTCGACGAAGATGTAGTCGCCTAACTGATCGCGCTTGCTCCGAGGCACGCGGCGCCACTCCATTCCCTCTCGGTCCGTAAACGTGTCCGGGTACGGGTTCTCGACCTTGTACGAGGGGTGGTACGAGTGATACGTCTTCTTGGCCTCATGGACGGCCGCGCGCCGCGCGCCGGCCTTGCTGGCACTCTCCCCGCTCACGCGAAAGGATGCCACCTCGATCGTGGCCTCGAACATGCCGTCGTCTTTCTCCCGGTAGTTGGGCCGCTTCACAGCGAAGTCCTCAGGTTCGGGATAGGCGCTTGCATCAGGTTGAGCCATCGGTTGCGGGCTGCTTGGTTGGAAGGTCAGCAAAAAGAGGGCGAGGCGGCACGGGCGCGAAGCACCCCGCCGGACCACGCATGATAACTCGCACTACGGCGATAGGATTCACGCCCGCCGGGCGTCCCTTTGTGTTCATGATGAACATGCGATTGGGCGGATTCGGCCTCCCCGGGAACTCGCGCTCGTTCGGCTCGTCACTCCGCAAGAACGGCTTGGCAACGCTGCGAAGGACGTTTTACCGGACCGTCCCATGGACATGTGCGCACCATGAAACACCGGCTCTGCTCGCGCGTCGACCCCGAAAAGCCGCCGGCCCACACGAACAGTAAAAGACCATATTGGACCTACATTTGATACGAGACCATGAGCTACTACACGCCGTATTCTGAAGACATCGACCCCTCCATGTACTTCCAGTTCGACGACGAGGAGTACCTCAACGACGAGTTCTACAGCGAGGAGGATGAGCTCTTCGACGAGGAGGACGACATGTACCTCGGCGAGGACGAGTACTTCGACGACGACTTCTACAGCGACGACCTGGAGGACTACTAACACGCCCGCAGGGCTCCCCATGCAGTGGCCCCGCCGCTGCCGCTCACATTACGTGCAAAGCCTCGCCTGGCGCGGGCGAGGCTTTGCTGTGTGAGGCACAAACGCCCTGCCTTGGTCACCGTTATTGTTTCGTGGTCGCGGGGGCGCACTCCAGGGCGATGTGCATGCTCTGTGGATAAGCTGATGGAAAGCTGCTTTCTTTCTCCGGCGTTTAACAATAACGGATTACACCCTGCACAGCAACGCATAATGGGCCCTTGGGATGCGCACAGGCCCTATTTCCGTTATGTTTTAACGACCGATGGCAACGTTAATGGTTTGTGGATAATTCCGTTTGCATAACGGTCCCTCGCTCGGTTACTTGGCATTGCGCAAAAACGAGAGCATCCAACGGTTTGTGGCCTCCCGGCGATAAACCGTTATTTTTTCCCGCATAGAGGGCGCCGTCGCCTGCAACCGTCGCCAAGCGCGTGTGTGTTTGAGCCGCCGCGTGCTGTCCCCTTCCGATTGCTCGTAACTGCCGGCCACCCCTGCCGACAAGCGCGACGACGTCCGGATGCCGCACTAGAGTACGCACGAGAATCTCATATCCGGAGGCACGCACGATTATGTCCAAAAAGAAGACCGATACGCTCTTCGCGGACGGCGCGTCCGCGGTGGAGCTGCCCGATCCCTCCCGCCTGGAGGACGGCCTCACCATCGAACGCGTCTTCTCGACCGAAGGCGAACACCCGTTCGACCAGATC
>CAYFRX010000126.1:0-8629 GCA_964345515.1 uncultured Rhodothermales bacterium | reverse complement strand
GTTGCCGCCGTCCGGCCCCACGACGTCTGGTTTCTGACGCACCTCTGGCGTCACGAGTGCCGTGCCGTCGGGCCGGAAGTAGATGGGCGTGCCGCCGACCGACGAGAACGGATTCACGGCGAACGGATTGGTGAACTCGTCAGAGAAGGCCGGCGTGGCGAACCAGAACACCGCGCCCGTCGTGCCGGCGCCCGCCGCGTTGGAATGGCCGAAGATGGTGGGGCTTCCGGTCAGGTACTCGTCGATGCGGACGGTCGCTCCATCGTCCGGATCGGCGTCGCCGGGGAAAAAGATGTACTTGATGCGCTCGGGCTCCGGCCCATCGACGATCTCGATCACGAGGTCGAACGTCGCGTCCGGCGTGCCGTCCCCGTCAGCATCGACCTCGCCCTCATTTTTGTATTGGAGAAGCTCGATCGGGTCGGACGCCTCCCGCGATGGGCTCCCGTTGTTGTCAAAGATGCTGCTGGCGACCTCGTTGCCGTTCTGGTCCAGCAGGTAGATGTCGAGGTCGCTGCGGGCCCCTTCGCCGCCGGCCGAGGCGTACGGATCTACCCACTGGAACGAGATGGACACGGAGTCGCCTTCCGGGATGGTGATTTGCTGCCGCGTGTCGCCCCCGCCGAAGTCGTGAAGCGTACCGCCGCCGGGCCCTGTTTCGGCGGCGGCAGTGAACGCGCTGGCGTACGATTCGTCGGCGCTGTTGCCCGCCGCGGAGAAGTAGCTGAACCCGTCCGCCACGACCTCATCTACGGCTTGCGCGATAATGCCGTCCTGAAAGATGGGCTCCGTAAGGTAGAAGATGTCGTCGACGATCACGTCCGCTCCCGCCGCGGCCAAGTCGCGGATGCCCTGCGCAAAATTGCCCTGCCCGCCCAGGGCCGTTTGAAACGCGAGATCGGCCCCCGGCGCCACGTCGTGGATGATCTGCATCATGGCGCGCCCCTCGTCGCTGCCGCCTGCGTCTTCCAGGACGGCGATGCGATCGGAGGGCGGCAGATCTCCGCTCTGGATGTCATCGATCGCCGACGTCGCGGCATCGACATTCATGTCGTAGCTGTCGGAGAGGACGCCGACCGTGATGCCGCTGCCGGTCGCTCCTGTGTTGTTACGCGCACTGTTCGCCTGTATCGCAACGTCGCCCTGGGTGGTCGTGGCCCCAACGCGGACCTGGGCGACGGCGACCTGTGCGCTGCGGAGCGTGGTGAGCCGCGCGGCCTCGGGGATGGATTCGATGGGCAGATAGCCCGACACCACGCGGCCCGCCGTGGCGGCGCGCTGCAACCCGATCCGCTCCAGATCGGCGCGGAGCGCGGCGAGGCGGCGCGTGGCGATGGCGTCGATGGCCACCAAGCCGCCGGGGGTGACGCTGCGTGCAAACCGCTGCGGCCGGAAGGGCTGCCCCGCCTTCGTCCGCTGGTGCCGCTCAAACGCGCGGTACATCAGCGCGAGATGCGAGCCCACGCTGGCCAGCGGGCCGTCCTTTCCGCGCAGGTCCTCACCCCGGAGGTCGCGCTCCACCTGCTGCCGGAGATCGGGAGCAATCGCCTGCGCCTGCCCGGCCCGGGGCGCTGCCCCTCCCCATAGGAGACACCCCACCAGCACACCACCTATCACGTGGAAGACAGACAGGCGGAGGAAGCGACAAAAACGAATCATGAACGTCGGCCGGTCAGCAGAGTGGGATGCGTGCCCCCAACTAACGGGCCGGCCCGAAAAGAGGCAACCGGCCCTTGCGTTCGGGCCCGTGATTCCTACCGCACGAAGACGGCCGACCGGGTCTGCTCGAACTCCTCGCCGACGACGCGGAAGAAGTAGCGTCCGCTGGGCAGCGTGCCGAGCTTGGAGGCATCAAACGTGATGGGACGCGGATCGTTGGCCGGCCGCTGCCGATCGTAGAGCACGGCGACCCGTTGCCCGAGCGCGTTGTACACCTCGACGCGGAAGGTCTGCGCCTCTCGCACGGTCAGCTTAATGTTCGCCTGGTCCGAAAACGGATTGGGATAGATCTCAGCCAGCTCGAAGGGCTCTCGCAGGCGGACGGTGACCTCGCCCTCTCCGACCGGCACCCGCTCGCCGCTCGGCCGGATGAAGACGAGCCGGAAGGCAAACTCGCCCACATCATGCCGCTTGCCGACGGTCGTTTCGCGCAGTGACACCGTGTACCGCTGAGCCCCTTCGCTGCTGATCGTCGTGTCGGGCGCAAACGGACTCCCGAAGTAGCTGCTCTGGATTTCGTATTGCTCGACGTTGGCGGTGCGCGTCTCGGCCCAACTGATTTCGAACTGGCGGTTTCCGGTGTTCTCCACTTCGAACGCCAGAACCTCCACGTCGAAATACGCCGCGCAGTCCGGCCCGAGGCGCCATCCCATGTCGGCAAACATACCGCACGTGATGGAGCCGGCCTGGTGAATGAGCTCATTGCCGCCAATCCGCGGCGTCATCAGCGCATTGGGGTTACCGGAGGGATACGTCGCTTCGTCGACATGCGAGTAGCTGGATCCCTGCTCCCACGGGGAAGGCAAATAGAGCTTCGGCGGAATGGGGCCGAGCTCCACCGCAGCGCCCACGTCCGACTCCGGCCCGCTGAAGAAGACCTCGTTGCTCGTCAGGACGTTTGCCAAGCTGGTCGACGGGTTGGGATAGAGGCTCGTGTTGGTGAGCTCCACCCCATCCTCGTTTTCGGCGAACCGGTCGTAGATGGCCGGGACTGCAGGATCTGAGGTCCCGAACCCCCAGCTCCCTTGCGTGCCATCCACGGACATCGACCCAAAAAAGCCGAGTCCGTGGGCGAGTTCGTGCAACACGACCGTGGTGAAGTCGATTTGCCCCGAGCTGGGGCCGGGGCCCTCGGGCGGAGCCGGGCCAAAGTACCAATCGATCTGATTGCTGAAGTTTGCACGGATATCCGGTTCGTCATCGTTGTTGGGATCGCCGTCATCCGCCACCGCATTTTCACCTAACAGGGCGTCGATCAGCGCGTCGGGATAGATGCTCTGCTGTCCGTCGTCGGTGGTGCCAAACCAAAGGTTGACCGGGCCAGCACTGGCGAGCACGTTGTCTCCCGCCTGCGAGCCGTAGTTGGCTCGCACTTTGATGACGACGTCCGATCGGATGTGCGTCTCCCAGATGTCGACGGCCCGTTCAAACGCGGCGCGCGCCTCCGGGGTAAATCCGTTGTAATCGACCACGATGTTGGCCGTCTTCGCCGCCTTACCGCGCGGCGGGCGCGCCGGAATGATTCGCATTTTCGCGTGCATCGAGCCCGGATGCAGCGTGCAGATGTCGCCTGGCTGGGGCAGCGCCTTCGCGGCAATCGGGCGATAGTCGACAATCCGGGGCGGGTCGGGGAGCTGCTGGGCGGCTGCCGGCGCCGTCCCCCAGCATGCAAGAAGCAGCAGGACGGCCACGGTCGCGCACGGGCGCCCAATCATGAACGGGGCAGCGCGAGGAGACGCGAAGCGGGCAAACATCATGGCCAAACTGGAACCGATAGAGCGCGGGCGGTATTAGCGCACGACGGTGGCCCGCCGCGTGGCAGAAAACGCTTCACCGCGTATGTGAATAAGATACAAACCGCTAGGCAGCTTGTCAGCCCCCACTGTGAGCGACACGGGCTCGGAGGCCGCCACCGGGCCGTCATGAAGAACCTGCACCTGGCGGCCAACGGCGTCGTACACGACGGCCCGCACCGTCTGCGGCTCGCGTACGAGCAGCTCCAACGTCGCCGTCGTCTGTACCGGATTCGGGTACACCGTGCCGAGCTGGTACGCGTCCTCCAGCGCAATGGTTGCTTCGACCACCGGGCTCGGATGCACCGTACCGTCGGTGTCGACCTGCTGGAGGCGAAACGCGTACGTCCCCGGCGTCAGATCGGCGAGGCGGTGCTGGTACGTCTGGGCCTCCGTGGTGGTGCCGGCTCCCGGCACGAACGCGACGCGCTCGAACGTACCGCGGCCTCGGCGTTTTTCCACGCGGAAGCCGGTATTGTTCGTCTCGGTGGCCGTCTGCCAGGTCAGTACGATGTCCCGCCCATCCGTTACGGCCTCGAACGCCACGAGCTCGACGGGCAGCGCCGCGTCCAGCGCGTTGATGAAGCCATCACCCGACAGGTCGTCGACGCCGCTAGGCCCAATATCCTCAGCGGTGGCACGTAACTCACCGTACAGCTCGTCGACCGTGAGGGCAGAGCGGTTTTCGAGCATCAGCGCCGCCACGGCGGCTGCATGCGGTGCAGCTGCCGATGTGCCGCAGAATGTGTTTCCGTTCCCAAAAAACGTGTTGTCCACGCAATCGGGCCCCGTGATGCCGGGCTTCTGCCGGGAAGCGTCATCCTGTTGCGGGTTTCCATCAGTATCGAACAAGATCGGAACGCCGCCCAGCGATGTGTACGAGCGGGGAGACTTGTTGCTACCAAACGAAGACGCCGCGACCGCCTCGGCGCCCTTTGCGTTGGCGTGCCCGTAGAGCGTCGGTTTGTTCGCGTCGCCATAGTCGTCCCCGCTTACGTAGCTCACGTTATCCGGCGTATACACATACTTCACCCGATCGGGCGCCGGCCCGTCAGCGAGTTCGATGCGCAATTGGAATTCTTTCGCCGAACCGGTCGTGTTTTCGACGTTCATGATCTCCCCGGCGCCCCCGCCAATGTTCGGATCGGTGGACGACGCGGCCACGGAGTCTCCAGCTACGTCGATGGCGTGGATATCCAGGTCCGTATCGGCCCCTGCCCCGCCTGCGGAAAAGAACGGGTCGCTCCACTGCACGATCATGACGGCCGTTGTTTCCTTCGGCACACTGATCGACTGGAGCGTGTCGACGACGGCTCCGGGATCGAAGTCATGCGCGGTTTCTTCGAGGCGGAAGGCACTGCTGTACGACTGATCGGCCAGGTTGCCGGCCGAAGAGAAATACGCGATGCCCTCGCTTTTCACGCTGTCGATGACCTGCGCGATCGGGCCGTCCTGGTACATCGGCTCCGCCAAATACAGCACGTCGTCCACGATGATGTCGGCGCCGGCAGCCGCCAAGTCGCGAATCCCCTGCACCATGCTTGCCTGCCCGCCCAGCGCGGTGTGGAACGACAACGCCGCGCCCGGCGCAATGTCGTGGATGATTTGCATCATCGCTCGCCCCTCGTCTTCTTTTTTGGGTCCGCCGGAATCATCCAGCACCTCGACGGGCGTCGTGAAGCCGTCTGGGTTATCCGCTCCGGGCAGATCGCCGCTCGTTACGTCATCAGATGCTGTGGTGGCGGGACTGCCATCGTGATCGTCATAGCTGTCCGACAACACGCCGACCTTGACGCCGCTCCCATTCACATCGTATAGCATGCGCGCCTCGTCCGCCTGCATGGCCGCATCTCCTTGCGTGGTAGCATCTCCCCGGAGCAGCAGCGTCCGGGCCGGGCGGGCAAAGCGGAGGTCGGTGAGGGCGGCGGCCTCGGGGATCGCGGCGATGGGCAGGCGGCCGGACACTATGCGCCCGGCCACGGCGGCGCCTTGCAGTCCGAGCGCCTGGAGATCGGCAACCAGCACTGCTGCATCGGTTTGGGCCACGGCGTCGATGGTCACGTACCCGTCGCGTACGGGCAGTGAGTGGACGCGGGGCACGAAGGGGCTCTTCGCCCCGGAGGCGACGTGCGCGTCGTGCTCGTAGTACAACCGCGTGAGGTCCCCGCCTACCTTGGCGAGGGGACCATCTTTGCCCTGCCCATCGGCGCCGTGAAAGGCCGCGTTCGCGCGCTGCTGCACGCCGTGGAGTGGGGACTGGGCCTGTGCCGCGGGCACCGCGATGCAGAGAGCGAGTATCAGCGCTCCCCAGCCAGCGAGCGAGCGGACGACGCGACGCGAAGACAATGACCAGCGCATACGAAACCGTTGTTGAGTCCATGAGGATCGGTTGGATCGCCATGCAGCGCGGTCAAATTCCCCGACCTACTGCACTGCGGGGATAGATTATACAAATCAGGACCCCCATTGGCCATTGTCCAGACTGGGTGCAAGCAGTGCGCCATTCCCCAATCATTGGGTGCGCCAATGCCTCACGGCGTGCGACGCAACAGGAAAAAGAGCAGTCCCAAAATGAGGATGACGATGCCTCCGATCCAGTACGCCGGCTGGGATGCCTCGCCGGACGCCGGATCGATGTCCTCCGGAGCCAGATTGTCCCCAACCTGCATGGTGTCTCCCAGACCTGTATCGGGCCGGGCCGATGGCGTCGCTGGAGCGGTGTGTGTTCGGGCGCGCGCAGGGCGCATAGCACGCAGATGGGCGAGGTGCGCAGCGTCCGGAATCGCCGCGATGGGCAGCCGGCCCGAGACGACGGGCCCGGCCTGGGCGCTGCCGGTGAGTCCCAGCGCCTCCAGGCTATCGCGCAACGCCGACGGATCCTGCGCCGCCGTCGCGTCGATGGTGACGCGTCCGTCGCGCACGGGGAGCGCGCCGCTCGGCGCAAACGCCTCCTCGGCCCCTTGCTCCTGATACGCACGCCACTCGTAATAGAGGAGCGCAAGGTCGAATCCGGCCTTGGCGAGGGGGCCGTCTTTGCCTTCCTGGTCCGGCCCGTGAAACGCCTCGAGGGCGCGCTGACGCACGTCCGGGTTGACGGACTGTCCTGCTGCGTGATACCAGGGACCAAGCAGCAGCGCGCACAGCAGTCCGACGACAAGGCGCCGTGCGCTTGGGCCTCGTCCGGCCGAACACGGTGCAACAACGGAATGGGGCATTGCAATCGGTCAAACGAGTGCACGTTTATCGGACCAGTGTAACGCGGCGCGTGGCGGAAAAGGTCTCGCCCTCGACGCGAACGAAATACACGCCGCTGGGCAACCGCTCAGCGTGCAGGGTGAACCCTATCGCCGTGTGCGCTGCCACGGGCCCGGCGTGCAGCGTTTGCACCTGCCGGCCGAGCGTGTTGTACGCCACCACGTGCACGGTCTGCGGCTCCCGCACCCAGAGCTCAAGGCGCGCCGCGGTGCGCATGGGATTGGGGTAGGCCGGGCTGAGACGATACGGAGCTTGCAATGCAACGGTCGCCTCTACCGTGGGACTGTACCACGCAGCGCCGTCGGTATCGATCTGCTTCAACCGGAAGTCGTACGGGCCCGGCGGCAGGTTGGTGACGCGGTAGCGGTACGCGTGCGTTTCGGTCGTGGTGCCCGCGCCCTCCACGAAGTCGAGGACGGCAAAGGCCCCATCGCCGCGCGGTCGGTGTTCGACGCGGAAGCCGGCGTTGGCCGTCTCGCTGGCCGTTTGCCAGGTGAGCACCACGTCACCCTGCTCCGTTACCGCAGAAAAGGTGGTCAATTCGACCGGGATTGTCTGATTCCAACCCAGATCCTCCAACAAGGAAAGTGCAAGTTGGGGATCGCGGAGCGCCTGCCCGCGCGGGAGTTGGGGCTTCATCAATTCATCTGGAAACGCAGTCTGGTCCCAGTGCGAAAAACTGGAGCCTGCGGTCCACGACGACGGTGCATAGAGCATGGCTCGCCCCCCATTCGCTGCGACCACGGCACTCCCGTTGAAGAACAGCCCTCCCCCGCCTCCGCTTATCGACCCGCCCGTCAGCACGGTACCCAGATCGGCCGAGGGGTCGGTGTAATTGAGGAGGCTCACAGCCGCGTCGTCCTCGACGAAGTGATCGTAGGCCTCAGGCCCCTCGGGACTTCCAATGCCCAGACATCCTTCATCGGCCGTTCCGCGGCACTCGTCGTCTCCCGCGCCGTCATCCACGTTGGCCGATCCGGCAAAGCCAAGGCCGTGTCCGATTTCGTGCAGCACCACGGTTTCGAAGTCGTGCTCCCCGGCCTGTACGGCACCGGGATCCGACCCAAAATACCAATCGGACTTGCCGGCGTTGAAGACCGCCTGAATCTCCGCGTTGCTACTGCCGTTGAGGTCGGCACCATCCAGTGAGTTGGCAAGCGCGACCGGGTACCACGTCTCGGACTGCGGGGCTCCGGTGAAGGTGGAGCTGTGGTGCAGGGTCACGGGCCCCGCTGAGCCGAGCGTACCGCTGGGGAGCGCCGAACTCCAGCAGGCATCCATCTCGATGGGATATCCCGAATCGATCAGCCCCTCCCACGTACTCACAGCGCGCTTAAACGCATCCTTCGCATCCTGCGGCCACGCGCTGCAGCTGTATCCGTAGATGTCGCCACTGGAGAGATAGTTGACGGTGATGGTGGTCGCCTTCGGGCGTGCACTTTTTTCCGGGGCCGGGCGTATCTTCTTGCCCCGAAACGGCGCTTCCGGCAGCACGCAGATCGGACGGTCCACGTGCCGCGCCGCCTGCTGAGCCCATCCGAGACCCGGCGTTAGCAGGCCGACGATGACCAGCACGGCTAGCCCCCATGGGATTCCGCTTCTTGCGGCAGCCCCGAGCGACACGGTATTCGCTTCGACGTGATGTGTAGGCATCCTGCTGTCCTCGACGTGCGCTTGCCCTCGTTCGAGAGATGCATGCGCAAAATCGAGGCCAGCGCCGCTCGACAATCGACCGACCCCCCATCGACAACACGCGGGGCCTCCGCTCGCTGGTCGCTTTCAGGCTCAGCGTAGAGGCGACCGAACGCGGCCGACTCGCCGTTTCAGAGCCCCCGTGCGAACCGCCGATCCCGCTCAGCCTG
>CAYFRX010000125.1:0-8763 GCA_964345515.1 uncultured Rhodothermales bacterium | reverse complement strand
GAAAGAGACGCAGCGCAAAAAATCACTGGCTAACATTCGATCAGTAGATTTCGCTTGATTACAGGACGAAACGTGAGATGGGCCTGATCTGGCGGGATTTCAAAGATACACGAAGCGAGATACACAAACCCCGCCAGTGGGCATCTTCACCTCAACAATAGACTTGCTCTCCCTATCTCCTTTGGTGGGTTGCTGTCCCTCTTTTTGTCCCTCACCGCGTCAGCACCGATTCGGGACATGCCTGCCGCTGCGGGCTCGGGGCGCCCCCAGCGTGTACTATTGCCCGATAGACGGGGCAGATGGGCCTGGCGAACTAATGGCTTGCGTCTTCCGGCGGATCGACGGGGAGTTCGAAGGCGAACGCCGTGCCCTCCCCTAACGTGCTCTCGACGGTCAGCTGACTGCCGTGAAGGGCCAAAATCTTCTGGGCGATGGCGAGGCCCAATCCGGCTCCGCCGCGGTCCTGGTCGCGGCTTTTCTCCACCCGGTAGAAGCGCTCGAAGATGTGAGGGAGGTCGTCTTCGGGGATGCCGGGCCCGGTGTCGCGCACCTGCGCCCGGACCTGACCGTTGTGCCGCATGAGCGACACGTTGACGTGCCCGCCCGACGGGGTGTAGTGAACGGCGTTGTCAATCAGGTTCGACAGCACCCGCTCCATGAGCCCGATGTCGGCATGGACGCTGGCGAGCTGCTCTGGCAAATCAGCCTGGAGCGCAATGCCCTTGGCCTCGGCCTGGGGACGGTACTGCATGACGATGTCTTGTGCCAGTTCGGCGATGGGGAACGGCTCGCGACGCGGCTCGACCTGTTGTGCGTCGAGCTTCGACAGCTCGAAGAGTTGGCTAACCAGGTTGCTGAGCCGCTGTGCGTTTTTGAGCGCGGTGCGGAGGTAACGCTGCCGGGGATCGGGATCGAGCGAGTCGTCCTTCATAAGCAGCGTCTCCAGGTAGCCCTGGATGGAGGCCAGCGGACTACGCAGGTCGTGCGATACGTTGGCCACGAGGTCGCGACGCATGCGGTCGGCTCTGCGCAGCTCATCCATCGTGTCGCTCAGCGTGTCGGCCATTCGGTTGAAGCATCGGGCCAGCTGCCCCACCTCGTCGTTGGACCCCGGATTCATGCGCTTCGAGAAGTTCCCCTGCTCGAACGAGGCTACGACCTCTAGCATGCTCCGCAGGCGCTGGGTCAATCGCCGAAAGAGGACGAGCCCGACACCGGCCGTCACCAGCAGAATGAGCCCCAGGCCAATCAGCGCCGTCCGGATGATGTAGCTGTCGCCCGCCATTCGGGCCATCGAGGCGTACTGCTCGCTCCCGAGGATGATGTACAGGTAACATCCCCCGTTGCCGGAAATCGTGATAGGTGCCACGGTAAACGGCTTCTGCCGATTGGAATGCAGCGGATCGTCGCCCAAAATCGGCAGATCGTCTCCTTGTAGAAAGCGCTGGATCGGCCCGGTGTCGACCGTCGGCCGCGCAATCTCCTCCCCGGTCTCTGCAAAGGAAGCCTTGATGCTTCCATCCCCGCTCAGGAGGTAGATTTCGATGCGCCGGTTGATGCCGGTCAGATCGCGAATCTGATCGCGGAGCGCAGCGTGGTGGATGCTGTCGCGGGTGAGCGGTTGAAACTGCGGAGCCAGATCTTGTGCCAGCGTACGATTGAGCTTCTGCTCCACCTCATCGGCGTAGCGCCCGGCCGCACGTACGCCCAGAGCCGCGAGAATGACTCCGAGCCCGAGGATAAGCAGAAGAAAGAGCGCGGAAAGCTTCGCGTAAAAGCTCTGGGGAAACGTCATAGCCGTCCAACGATCGATGAGCAGTACGCGGTGCTAAGTGCAATCATCCAACGTTGGGCTTGTCAAGGGCCCGATGCGCCACCACATCGTATCGGCCGATTTCAACCTGCACCCTTTCGCCCTTTCAACCTGAAACCACTTAGTGCGATGGCATTTCCTCGGGCTCGGCGAATCGATACCCAACGCCCCACACGGTCTTGACGTACTGCGGGTCGGAAGGATCGCCCTCAATCTTGTTACGCAACCGGTTGATGTGCGTGTTCACCGTGTGGCTGTATCCGCTGTACTGGTAGCCCCATACCTCTTCGAGCAGCTCCTGCCGGCTGAACGCTTTCCCGGGATGCCGCGCAAACAACAGAAGCAAGTCGAACTCCTTGTTGGTGAGATCCAGCGTGTCGCCATCCAGCATGACCTTCCGCTTCTCCGGGTCGACAACGAGATGGCCCACGCGGACGCGCTGTGCGGGCTGTTGCACGGCCTGCTGGTCGTATTCGATGCGCCGAAAGATGGCTTTCACGCGCGCCAGCACTTCGCGGATACTGAACGGCTTGGTGATATAATCGTCGGCGCCGAGCTCCAGGCCCAGCACCTTGTCGACCTCCTCTGTCTTGGCCGTGAGCATAAGGATCGGCAGCGAGCGCTTCTCCGCCCGGATGTTTCGGCAAATGTCAAACCCGTCCATGCCCGGAAGCATGATGTCGAGGATGACGAGCGCATAGTCCTCGCTGAGCGCGCGCTCCAACCCTTCGTCGCCTTCGCTAACAATGTCGACCTCGTACCCTTCATCCGAAAGATGGAGATCCAACAAATTGGCAATGTCGGGGTCGTCCTCGACGAGTAGAATGGAAGTCATACTGCCCATGCGTACCTTGGCCGTCCGGAGGTTGATACTACGAAACACACCCGAAAGGGTTGTTGATTGTGTCTCTTCCCCTTGCTTTTGTTACGCACGGGCTGAAACTGAAGCTCAGTCCATGCATACACCGGATGATCTAGCGGACCCGCTCTCCGCAGCGTCGTAGGGCCCACCACCCTGCACGCTGCCTCCTTCCGATTATTTGTGAAACGTTGCTTTTTTATGCCTACTGCCTCGGCCGTCAAAGACTGGAGCCCCTCCTCATGGACGCAGAAAGAAGCGCGCCAGCTTCCGGAGTATCCGGACGAGCAAGCGCTTGAGACCACGCTCGACCACCTGGCCGCGCTCCCTCCGCTGGTCACCTCCTGGGAGGTGAAACGCCTGAAGCAGCAGTTGGCTCTGGCCGCCAACGGCGAACGGTTTCTCCTCCAGGGCGGCGACTGCGCCGAGGCGTTCGACGACTGCACGGCGGACGTCATCACGAGCCGGCTGAAAATTATGCTACAGATGACGCTGGTGCTTACGTACGGGCTCAACACCCGCGTGGTGCGTGTGGGCCGGTTCGCCGGCCAGTACGCCAAGCCGCGCTCGTCACCGACCGAGACGCGCAGCGGCCAAACGCTGCCCAGCTACCGCGGCGACATCGTCAACGGCCCGGCCTTCGAGCCCGAAACGCGCCGTCCGGACCCGCAGCGGCTGATCCAGGCCTATCACACCTCATCGGCGACGCTCAACTTGGTCCGCGCGTTGTCCGAAGGCGGCTTTGCCGACCTCCATCATCCCGAATACTGGGACCTCGACTTCATGCAGGAGTCGCCGCTCGCTGAAGAGTATCACGCAATCGTCGATGCGATCGAGGACTCGCTCTCGTTCATGGAAGCCGTGACCGACCGGCCGGTGGACAGCCTGGAGCGCGCACCGTTCTACACGAGTCACGAAGCGCTGCACCTGCCTTACGAGCAGACGATGACACGCACGGTACCGCACCAGCCCGGCATCTTCAACTTGGGCACGCACCTGCCGTGGATCGGCAAGCGAACCGGGCATCCCGACGAAGCACACGTCGAGTACATGCGCGGGCTCGCCAATCCGCTAGGGCTGAAAGTAGGCCCAACGATGACGGCCTCGCGCCTCAAACGGCTCATCCGCACCCTTGACCCCGAGGACGAGCCGGGCCGCCTCATGCTCATCACCCGCCTCGGCGCCGACGAGGTGGAGAATCGCCTGCCCATGCTCATCGAGGCGGTGCGCGCCACCGGGCAGTCCGTGCTCTGGTGCTGCGACCCCATGCACGGCAACACCGAGAAGACGGACTCTGGGGTCAAGACGCGGCACTTTGACAACATCCTGGCCGAACTCGATCAGACCCTCGAGATCCACGCACGGGAAGGCTCGCACCTGGGCGGCGTCCACTTCGAACTCACGGGCGAGAACGTGACCGAATGCATCGGCGGTGCCCGGGGGCTGAACGAGACCGACCTGGAGCGCGCTTACAAATCGCACGTCGATCCGCGGCTCAACTACGAGCAATCGCTGGAGGTGGCCTTTAGCATCGTGCGGAAATACCGCCAGATGAACGGCACGACGCGCCAGTGAAGCCCCCGATGCGGCTTGCTTTCTACGGGTCCTCATTGCTACCATGAATATATTAGGTAGCATGCGAGTCTGTGTGCCATAGCTAGCTTTTTTCATGGATCGATCGGCCATCATACGGGGCGTTCTCGCGGTCGTCATCCTCGCGGGCCTTACCAGCCTGGCCACGCCACGCCTGAGCGGGGCCCAGGACGCGCCCGACACCGCGGCGGCCGTGCAGGAGCTTCAGCAGGAGAACGACAGCCTGCGCACCGCGCTGGACGAGGCCACCGCATCAGGCTTAGAAGTCACCGGTGAGGCCGTGCAATCGATTGGGCTGCGCGCCGTGGGGGCCTTGCTGGTCCTCATGCTCACCTTCTTCTTGGTGCGCGGTGTGGGCTACGTCCTCGAATCGCTGGCCGAGCAGAGCGCGCGACGACGGCTCTTCTTCAAGCGCCTCCTACCCATCCTGCGCATCCTCCTCTGGGCGCTGGCCGTGTACGTCATCCTACGCGGTATCTTCAACCTCAGCGCGACCAGCCTGGTGGCGGCGGCGACGGCCATTGGGCTCGCCGTCGGGTTTGCAGCGCAGGATATCCTGAAGAACATATTCGGCGGCCTGGTGATCGTCTTCGACCAGCCCTTCCAGGTGGGCGACAAGATCTCTGTGGGCGGCGCCTACGGCGAGGTCGTATCCATCGGCCTCCGGTCGACGCGCATCACGACGCCCGACGACAACCTCGTCACCGTCCCTAACGCCCAGGTGGTGGATGGCCAGGTCTCGAACGCCAACGCCGGCGCACTGGACTGCCAGGTCGTGACCGACCTGTACTTGCCCGGCTGGGTGGACGAGATGCGCGCCAAGCAGATCGCCCGCGAAGCCGCCGCCAGCTCGAAATACGTCTATCTTGAGAAGCCAATCGTGGTCATCGTCAAGGATGAATTTAAGGAGACGTTCGTCACCCACCTCAAGGTCAAGGCGTATGTGCTGGACGCGCGGTACGAGTTTTTGCTCGTGAGCGACATCACCGAGCGGGCGCGCCAGGCGTTCCGCGACGAAGGGCTCCTCCGCCCGATGCATGGTGCGCGGGCGTACGTCGACCTCACCGGGTTGGCGCCCCCGGACGGAAACGGCCGCGCCGCTGCTTCGGATGACCCGGGCGCCGCCTCTTCCTCGACTTCAGCCGATCCGTCATGAGCGAGCCGGCCCCGACCATACCGCCCCCGAGCGTCTCCCGCGACGAGGCCGCAGATCTTTCCTCCGATGGCGCACCGCCCGCTCCCCCCTCGGAGTGGCAGGCCGCCGAGGAGCAACTGGACGCCAATCTCCAGACGCTGCGCGACGAGGTTGAGGACCGGCTCCGCGTGCTGGTCGAAAGCATCGAGGCCGACCTTTTCGATCCGCTGCAGGCGGCAGCGCACGAGGCAGCCGCCATCCACGCGGCGCTCGTCAAGACGTCCCACTTCGAGAATCCCATCGACGAGATTCCTGCGGATTTGCGCTGGAAGCGGGTGCGCGACTATCGTCGTGACACGCTGGCGCGCGTCATCGCCCCGCTTCGTCAGACGCTGATTGACATCGACATCGGCACGACGCTGAGCGACCGGTGGCACGCGTTCTGGGATGACCTGGCCTCCCTCCCCTCCGATTTGCCGGTCACCCTCACCCGCGCCGAGCCGGACCACCTGTACACCCCGTCGCGAGGCGATTCGCTGCTTGTGCGGCTCCGCAAGCGCTGGGTCCGCGTCCAGCGCGGGCTTCGGTTTCATTCCACGGCGGCGGATGGCGTTCACCACGCCCAGGATATTCCGCTCCGCGTGCTTGCTGCGTATCACGTGCGCATGCGCCTTCCGAGACTGCTCGCCCCCCACGAAGCCGCCATCCATCAGCGGTTTGCGCGGGCCGTGGCGTCGTTCGAGCGGGCCGTCACGACGTGGACCCATCGCCTGCTCGACGCCGAGCGCCACCTCAACCGCCCCGCCGATCACCTGCCCGACGACGTCGAATCCGGGGAGCTTGACTTGCCCGACGATGAGACGGCGTCGTCGTCTCCCGCCGCGGAGACGCTCCCCCCCAACGAGGTGTGGGCCAACGTGGGCGACGAGGCCGATGCGCTCAACACCCACCTCCACGCCATGGCCTCGCTCAGCTTCGAGGAGTACCCGACCGGTGCTTACGACGCCCTGCAGGAGGGCTGGAAGCACCTGCACTCCGATATCGACTGCTCCGACTCGTTCCTGCTGGACGAAGACGATCGTGCGATTTCCCCCTCAGCCCCCCACGACCAGCGGGACGATGCGACCACGGCCCACTGGCCTGCCTGGTACGACCAGGCGACCGATCGGCTCGCGTTTTGCCACACCCTTGCCGACCTGCGCGATGCGTCGTACGAGCACTGCGAGACGTTGCTCCAGGCGCTCATCACCTCCAGCGTGCAACCGATTCTCACGCTCCACGGGGAGGCGACGGATCGCCTCCACGATCTCCACGATGAGCTCACGCATTTCTTCGCAGACGCCCCTGCGTCCGAGGCGATCGACGAGAAGCTGCAGTCCGTGCTGGACCACGCCCTGGAAGCCGTTGAGGATGGTCTGATCGAACCGCTTCACGAGGCGCGCCTGCTAGGCGCCATCGACACACAGATCGATGAGCGGCCAATGCCGATCGACGCGTTCTTCGAGGACCGGGCGCCCACTTTTCGGCTGCATGCGCTGGCCCCACCCGATCCCGAGGCCATCGCCCCCGACACGGACACGCGCGAGATCGACCTCCGCGCCATCGCCCAAGAACACTTCGACGCGTTCTTTGCCGATGCGCTGCGCGAGCGCCTTCAGCCGCTTCACCATCGCATCGAAACGATCCTCACCGAGGCGAAGGAAGTGCCGAGCATTCTCCAGTTCAGTCTGGAAGCTGCGCGTGAGGAGCTCGCGACGCCCACCGACGCCGAGTCGGACCCCGTCGCCGCTGCGCGGGAACTGGCCCTCACCGGCCTCGCTCGCTCGGCGGACACCCTCGAAGACCAGATCGAGCGCGCGCGGCCGGCGCTCCCTCTCCTGGCAACGGCCACGACAACGACCTTCACGCGGGCGTGGGCCGCCCTGCACGATCGAGCCCGGGTGGAGAGCCGTATCCGCGAGCACCTGCTGGAGCTGCGCACGCTCGTCAATCGTGAGACGCAAGAGGCCACCGAGCGCGCCGAGCGCCGCTTTCGCGCGGCCCGCATCCGGCTGGAGCGCGCGTTCCGGCTCGGACGGGGACGCGCCGAGGAGCTCGTTCAGATGGGCCGCACGGCGGTGGGAGCGGGCGCGTTCAGCGAGGACGCGTTTCTGGAGACGCTCGAAACGCTCGCCAGCCTCGACCACGTCCTTGCCGATCTGCCGCTCGTGTACCGTCGGCTCTTCTCACTCCGGCCGGTGGTGGACCCGTCGCTGCTCGTCGGCCGGCAGACGAGCCTCTCGCGGGTCCAGCGCCACATCGACCAGTGGCAACGTGGCCTATCGAATGCGCTCGTGATTACGGGCCACCACGGGAGCGGCCTCACGAGTTTCCTCAACGTGGTGCAACGGACGAGCCTGGACGAGGGCGAAGTCCGGTGGGTATCGCTGAACCACCGGCTGCGAAGCGAATCCGAATTCGCCGAGCACATCGTGCGGGCCCTCAAGCTGCCGCTGTCGCCCGAGAACGGCGACCTGACCCTCGATCAGGTGCGCGAGCACGTGCTTGCACAACCGCGCCCGGATGCACCACGCGTCTGCATCGTTGAACACCTCGAGCACTTGTTCCTGCGCGCGGTCCGCGGCACCGACCTCGTCAGCCGCGTGCTCACCTTCATGTCGCGCACCGACTCGCGCATCCTCTGGCTCGCCACCCTCTCCGACCACGGCTGGCAGCTGCTGGACCGCGCCGAGTCGGCCGCCTCGGGCCTGGTGCTCCGCCATCGCCTCACGCCGCTCGACCGTGCGGACTTGGAGAAGCTGATCCTGCTCCGCCACCAGCGCAGCGGCCTGCAGCTTCAGTTTGCTCCTCCCGACGAACCGGGCTCCCTCCTCCGGCAGCGCCTCCGCAAAGCAGAGTCCGAGGCGGCCCGGCAAGACCTCCTGCGCGCGGAATACTTCGACCGGCTGCATGCCCAATGCGGATCCAACATCATGATGGCCCTATTCTACTGGGTCCGCTCCGTGGACCTCGACGAGGACGACCTCGTGATGCACGTGCGCCCGGTGAAATCGCTCGACTTCAGCTTTCTGGACCAGTTTTCGATGCAGCAGGCGTTCACGCTCAAGTCGCTGCTCGACCATGCGACGCTCACCATCGAAGAGTACAGCGAGGTGGCGCAGTTGCCTCTCGACACGAGCTTGGAGCTCTTCGAGTCCCTGGGCAACGCGCTGCTCATCCAGCCCGCCGACGCCAACCACCTCGATGCGGAGTCGCCCTTTGCCACGATCGAGCCCACGCGGCGCTATCGCTTGCGCCCGCTCATCATTCACCCGGTCATGCAGTACCTCCGCAAGAAGAACATCCTGCACTGAGTGCGTTGCG
>CAYFRX010000124.1:0-8792 GCA_964345515.1 uncultured Rhodothermales bacterium | reverse complement strand
TTCGTCGTCTTCCAGAGCCCGCTGGAGGCGGTCGCCAGGTAGAGGGTCGACGGGTCGTCGGGCAGCGCCTCGACGTCGTGGATGCGCCCGCCGGTCACGGCCGGGCCCACGCTGCGGAAGTCGAGCCCGCTCAAGGCATCCGGCGTGATGGACGTAGGTTGGGCGTCTGCCGTGGGCACGCCGAGGAGCAGCGCACTCGCGAGCATCACACCCAACAGGTGACGTGAGGAGGGGAAAACATTCAACAAAGTAGCCATGCGTCTGGAAGGCATCGTCGAGAAGAGAAAAGGAAACAGGGCGTTTCAAAAGCCACCGCCCCGGCCGAACACATCGGCGGGGCGGTAGCAGATGATTTACAGCAAACAGTCCATCACAGACAGCTGCAACAATGCGTGCGACGGGTTACCGTCCGTACAGCATCACTGCGTGTACGTGGGCGCGCACTCGGAATCGGAGATGTTGCCGTTGTTGTTGCACTCGCTTTCGGCGACCGGCAGAATCACGGCGCGCACCGACGGCTTCTGCTCGTACACCACGTCGACCTCGCCGGGTCCGTACTGGAACGGGTGGTCCCAACGGGTCAAGTCGTTCAGGCGACGGGCTTCGAGCCAGAGCGTGAAGAACCGCTCCTGATCGAGGTGATACCAGGCCGTCCCGGGCTGGAAGCCGTCCGGCCCCGTGGAGCCCACACCGTTCGGCGCGGAGAGGTCGGACAGTTCGTGGAAGGCACGCACCTCGTTGATGGCAGCCATCGCCGCCGTGGCGTCGGGGCTGCCATCAGCCAGCTCAGCCTCAGCCTCGATCAGGCGCATCTCCGTGCCCTTCACGAGCGGGATGTCGGCGCCCAGGTCAGCGTACTTCTCCTGGCGGAGGTGAAACGTTTGCCCGTCGGCGCCAATCTCGGCGCTGCACTCGGGGTTGGCGTTGCGGCAGTCCGTGTACGGCGCGCGTGGGTCCTGCGGGTCCGTCGCAGCGATGGTGCCGAAGACCGACATCTCGAACCGCTGATGCGTCTCGTCAAAAATCTCATTCTGCTCGCGGCCCGAGTTGTTCGAGTAGAAGGCGTTGTACACGAAATCAGTGGGCACCTGCGCGGCCAGGTCGCGGGCCTGATCCCAGTTCCCCAGGTTGGCCTGCACCTGCGCCCGCGCCCCAATGGCGGCCGTCTCGATTTCGCTCGATCCGGCCTGACCCGCCCACTGGACAGCGAGCTGCAGCAGCGAATCGGCCCGTTCGAAGGCAGCGCTGCGCGGCTGGAGAGCGCCACCAGTGAACGCGACTTGCACGAAGTTCTCGCCCAGCACCCGGTTCGAGAGGCCGGCCAGGAGGTGGGCCCGAGCGGCCAGCTCCTCCTGCCCTTCGTAGTTTTCGCCCAGGATTTCGCGCATGCGGCGGAGCCCATCTTCGGCAGCAAAGCGGGCGCGCTGGATGCCTTCCCATTGGCCGTCGACGTCTTCGGGGTCGATGAAGCCGAAGCGCGCGCGGGTGCTGATGAAGTAGCTACCGCTGGCCGCCATCTCGTCAGACAGGCGGGCGCCGACGAACCCGATGTCGTCGAGCGTGGCGGAGAGATCTGCCGACATCCCTGTGACTACCGCGCTCAGCGCGTCAGGGTTGTTCAGGTCGACTTCCTGGATGGTACCGGGGTTCTTGACGTCAAAGAGACCATCACAGCCGCTCGCCAGAACGAGCAGGCCGACGATGAGGAGACTGCTGAGGGTGATACGCGTGGTCGTGTGTGTCATAGATACTGATTGATTCATAGATGTCCGATCCGTCTGAATGAGTGTCCTGACTCCGTGCAGGGGGTGGAGTTGAATTTAGAATCCGGCCTGCATGGAGAAGGTGAAGGAGCGGATCGGGGGCATGTTATAGTACTCCTGCCGGTAGAGCGCACCCGGACGGTTGCCATCCTCGTACGCTTCCGGATCGAGGCCTGGGTAGTCGGTGGCCGTAAACAGGTTCCGGCCCTGCAGGCGCAGCGTGCCGTTCCGCAGCCCGGACGGCAGCCAGCTCTGCGGGAGGCGGAAGCTGAGGGAGGCCGAGCGGATCTTGAAGAAGTCGGCCGCCCGCGTCCACATGCCGTACGTCGTCTGATTCGGATCGCAGTTGCCAATCTGCCCCGCCGTGAGGCCCGCGAAATTGCCGCCATTGTCGATCTGCTCCTGGATGGCGAAGCACTGCGGCCAGGCCCGGCGGCGTGTGTTCTGGTAGGCCGTCCCGGAGGACAACACATGGCCGGCGTTTCCTTCACCCACCACGTCGAGCGTGACGACGTCGTAGAGCGTCACGGACGTGTTGATGCCGAAGGAGCGCGTCGGATACACCGGGCCGATGAACGTGTCATCGGTGAACTCAACATTGGTCGGGTCTTCCGGCATCTGGTCCGGGTTCACGACGACGTCCTGGTAAAAGCCCGGGATCGGGCCGCCCTCGCGCACCTCATTGCGCCAGCCCACCTGGATGGCGGGCCCGGCGTCGCCGAGGTCGAGCGCCTTGCTGTGGCTCGTCGAGAAGTAACCGCCGACGTTCCACTCGACGTTGTCGCGGCGGAGCACATCCACGCCCAGATCGATCTCGATGCCCTGGTTGCGGAACGTGCCTACGTTGCGCAGTTGCGTGTCCGTGAAGCCGTTGGACGGCGTCGGCTGAACCGCCAGCAGCGCGTCGTACGTCTTCTGGTAGTAGGCGGTGAAGGTCCCCGACACGCGGCTGTCGAGCAGGGCCATGTCGAAGCCGCCCTCGTACTCGCGAGAGCGCTCCGGACCGAGATCAGCCGCGCCCACCTGGGCCGGCGTCACGCCGGGCTGCCCTTCATCCCCGGAGACGGATTCGTACGTCCGGAGGGAAGCGAAGGGCCCAGGCGCCTGGCCGGACTCGCCGAACGCTGCGCGCAGCTTCATGGTCTCCCACCACTCGGGGAAGAAGCCGTGGTCGGAGACAAGGTACGACGCCGAGACCTTCGGATACGGCGCCAGCCCAAAGTCCTCGCCGAACGTGCTGTTGCCGTCCACGCGCAGGCCGAGCGTCACGAATACCTGGTCGTTCCATCCGAAGCGCTGCTGGGCAAAGAAGCCCCCGCTCGTCTCGCTGACGCGGGACTCGAACGACTCGGTCCGCGCGCCAGAGTCGAGCACCTTGTCGCCCGGCCCGGCGAACTCGAAGCCAAACCCGTTTAGGTTGATGAACTCATCCTGGAAGAGCTGCCCGCCCCAGGTCGTGCTGGAGCTGATCGCGCCGGTCAGATCGGTGCTGTACGTGCCGTTGTAGTCCAGCGTCAGACGGCGGCGCGTATCCGTGTCGTTCTCGCGGTCGCCCAGTGGCTCGAAGAAGAATCCAAACGGGCGCTCCTCGGTGTACTCGGAGTTCACGTAATCCAATCCGAGGTTGACCGTCTGGTTCAGGCTCGACAGCGGCGTCCAGTTGAAGGTGATGCCGGACGTAAAGTGATTCGTGGCGGTGCCGAGGTTCATGTCGAACACGAGGGCGTCGTTGCCATCCGGCGTGTAGCCAGCCTCGCCGCGGAGCGAATTCAGCAGGAAGCCTTCGGCGTTGTTGCCGTCCGGAATCCAGGTGATGTCCCGGTAGGTGTACGAGTTGTTGAACTGGATCCGCATGTCGTCCGTCGGCGTGAAGCCAAAGTTGCCGCGGATCGCGTAGCCGTCACTGCCCTGCGGGGCAATCACGCCGTCTTCCGACGACCATCTCCCGGAGACAAAGTACGTCAGGTCCTCGTTGCCGCCGCGCACCGAGAGGTTGTAGTTCTGCGTGTGGCCGGCGCGCAAGAAGTCGCCATCGGACGGGCACCCGGGCTCGTCGCTGCAGTTGTTCGGTCCGAGCTCCTCGTGGAAGTCCTGCGTGCCGAGCCGGTTCATGTGGTTGATGCCCTGCCGCACGGTGAAGTCGAACTGCGGCGCGCCCTGGGCGCCACGCTTCGTGAAGATCTGAATCACACCGCCCGAGGCTTCCGTGCCGTACAGCGTGGTGGCCGCCGGCCCCTTAATGACCTCGATGCTCTGAATGTCCTGCGGGTTGATGTCATCGAACGGGTTCACGCCCTGGTTCGTCTCCGGATCGCCCGCGACATTGCCATTGTCCACGCGCACGCCATCGATGTAGATGAGTGGCGTGTTGCCTTGCGACACCGAGTTATTGCCCCGCAGGCGAATGGAGCTCCCGGCGCCGACCTGGCCCGAGTTCTCGATGATACTAACGCCCGCGGCCCGCCCCTGGAGCACATCGCTGAAGTTGGTGTTGGCCGTCGCTTCGATGTCGGCCGCGCTGACCTGCGTGATGCTGTTGCCGATCTCGCGGCGTCGCGCGTTGCCGCCCGTGCCCGTGACAACCACCTCGTCCATTTCCATGGTGGCCTCGCGCAGGGCAATGTTCACCGTGACGGTTTCGCCGTCCTCAACGGTAACGGTCCGCTCTCGGGTTTGGAAGCCCACAAAGCGCGCTTGCAGGGTGTATTCACCGGCCGGGACGTCTGCGATCTGATAGGTGCCATCCAGGCTCGTGGCCGCGCCGACGTTCAGATCGGGGATAGCGACGTTCACGCCCGGCAGGGGATCATCGGTGCCTTGCTCGGTCACGGTGCCCTCGATGGTGCCTTGGGCTGCAGCCGGTATCGTCCAGCCGATGAGCAGGCACGCGCTGACGAGCGCGATGCGGCGTAAAAAGGTAGTAGCTTTGGAGATCATTGGTCCTCTTCGGTAGCAGCGAAAGGGTGTATGATGGGTGGGATTGATGGCGACTTCATGCCGGTGGGAAGGCAGCTCGCCACCATCTGCTAGGACGCGATCCTCTTGCCTGGTGGAGGCAAATGGCGCGTTGACAAGACGCACGTTACCAAATCTTTTTCGTAAGGTAAAGCTCGCGTAACGCGGAAGCGTTTTTTCGCACGCACAGGACCTATGCTTTAGCGTCCCACTACGAAGAATTCTCCGCCCAGCACCGCCATCACGCTGCGCTTGTTCCAGATAATGTGATAAACACGCGAAATCACACCAAAAGATTGTAGATCCCTCCGCGATCACCAAAAAACCGGCAGCGCCGTTGATGGCACTGCCGGCATACGGGCTCGACCTGAACGCCCGCTTTATCCTCCACTGCTTCCCCCTTGGCCCGGCGGCCCGCCTCCCTGGTCGGGCGGTCCTTTCCCCGGTGGCGTGTTCGGCGGCTTGCCCTGGCCGGGCACGTTGCCCGGCGGCCCACCGACCTCGCCGGGCGGTCCACCGGGGAAGCCGCCGTCGAAGAGGCTCCCCAACACGTCGGCCGCCGGCGTGCCCTGCGCGATGGCACGAGCCGCGTTGCGCACGAGCACATCCGTCGGGCGCTGGTTCTGCTGCCGGGCCGCCTGCACGGCCGTCGGTAGCTGGCGCACATTGGACGGCCCGTAGCCGGCGTCCACGGCGTTGGTGAGCAGCTCGATCGTCGTCTGGGGCGAGGCGCCGTTGCCCATAAGCTCGGGCAGCACCTGCATCGTGGAAGCCACCTCGTCCGGAGCCACGGGGCGGCGCTTCGTCTGGGTAGGCAGGGCGTCGAGCAGCTGCTGCACCACGTCGGCGGGCACGTCTTGCACCTGAGCCTGCGCGGCGCTGCGGATGAGCTGGTCGTGCGCCGCCGGGTCGGGGGCCGCGCCGTCGCCCATCATGGCTTGCACCGCGGGCTGTTGCGTCCACGTGCGGATGAGGGCGCCGGCCTGCTGCGTACTGGTTTGGATGCGCTGGAGCACCGGCTGGATGCGCGGCGGCGGCACCTGCTTGGCCAGTCCTTCCAAGGCTTTTTGGAGCACCCCCGCCGACGGCAGCTGCTCCTGGGCGAGCCCCACGGCCGGACGCAGCAACTGCACCGTCTGGTCCGGGGTGTACCCGGCCCGCTCAGCCCGCTGAACGACCTGCTCCATCAACGCGGGATCGACGCCGGCCTGGCTGCCCTCCGCGACGAGTTGACCCACGGAGGGCGTAGGCTGTGCGGTGGCGCCCACAACGGGGCCCACCAGCAAGAGCGCCAGCCAAAATCCTCCGCGTTTAAGCCACGCTGAGAGCTTCATCATAGTGCCTGTTGGTTGATATTGCATGGCCACCTCTGCTACTCGACGATACATACGCCATTAACCCCGCCAAACCCGTCGCGCACCGTGCGCGCATCGTCCGGGAGCTCCAGCCACCGCGTCGTCCCATCCTCCACGATGCGGATGCGGTACTCGTACCGGCCTGGCGGGAGCGAGAGCGTCGCGGCATACCGATTCGACCCGGCGGGGCGAAGCGGGACGCCGGGATCGGCCCAGTCGTTGAATTCGCCGGTGACGTACAGCTGCCCGCCGCCGTCGTAGCGCACGTGGAAGCGCAGCCCGCCGTCGGCGTTGTGCCACAGCCCGCGCGCCGCTGTCGCCCGGCGCCCGGCCAGTGTGCGCCCGAGGCTCCATCGCACCCCGGCGCCAACGTGCACGTCGAACGACGTCGTGCCGGACTGCTGCAGATCGGCGACCATGGCCTGAACGCGCGTGAACAGCGTCACGTGATCGCGCACGGTCCAGTTCACTTCTCCCCCGCCGCGCCACAACCGGTCGGACACGGTCACCGTGGTCGTCGTCTGATTGCCCGGCGGGCCGCCGATCGGAATGGGCGGTCCGCCCCTGGGCTCCTCGGCCTGCTGGGCGAATTCATAGTCGACCCGTTCGAAGGTGGCGTGCCCGCGCAGCGCGAGGCGGTTCGTCCACCAGTACGTGGTCGAGGCCGTAATCCCCGTTCCGCCGTACGTCGTGGTGCCCGTCGTCGTGCGGCTGTTGCTCCGGTACACACTCAGCTGCCCGCGCCACCGATCGGTGAGCCACGTACTTCCTTCCAGCACGCCCACGGTGCTCGTCTGGCGCGACGTGCCGCCCGACGCCAAGGCGTTGCGGCGTCCGGCCCATCCGGCGCGCGCCGTGAGTGCCGACCGCGCACCGGGCTGCCATGTCAAGGCAGGGAGCGCCCACCACGTGTCGCGCTCGGCATTGAGCCGGTACCAGCTGTGCCCGCCGTTCAGCCCAATCTGCCACTGCGACGCCAGCGTGTATTGACCCGCACCGCTCAGGCGGACCAGCGGGACGGTCGCCTGCTCCGGGCGCCCCGGATCGAGACGCGCCTGCCCGGCGAGGTCTAACTGAACCCTCGGCGTCGAGTAGCGCAGCGCGACGGCCGGGTCGACGGCCACAAACCCCGGCGCGACGCTCGGGTCCCACTCGCCCAGCATCGGGTCCAGGTAGGGATTCGTCTGGTACCCCGCCAGGCTGGTGAGCGAGAGCGCCCCCGACACGTGCTGGCCGGCCGCTCCTCCTGCGAGCAGCCCCCACCCCAGCAGCACCATCCATCCGATCGCGGCTTTTCTCATAGCTGAAGCACAGCGTTCGTGTTACCAAATCCATCGCTGCGCTGCACGGGCGCGAGCGGATCGGTCACCCACCGCGACCCGTCGATGACGAACATGTACTGGTGCTCGCCCTTCGGCACCGGCACCATGCCGGTCCACACGGTCTGCCCGTCCACCGTCTCCTCGGACATCGGGATGGGCTCCCACTCGCTGAAGTCGCCGGCAACGGCCACGGACGACGCCTCGTCGTTGGCGTACATGAACCGCGTCCAGACCACCTCCCTCTGCGCGACGGGGGTCGCTGCGGACGTGCTCGCCGAAGGCGCCGTCTGGGCGACCGGCTCGGTGGAAGGGGCGATCGAACGGGGCGTGGGCCACAGCGTCACCGCCGCCCCCACCAGCAGCACAACGGCCGCGGCCACGAGACCCGGGCGCACCTGGATGGTTTGCGGGCCCATCAGCCACGCCCCCACCCGCTGGACGAACGCGTCGAGCGACGTGGTATCGGCTTCCGATTCCACGTCGGCGGCTTCGATGGCGGCCATGGTGCGATCGGCGAACCCGGCCGGCACGTCGGGCGCATCCGCCCACGCCGCTTGTGTTTGGAGTTCGAGGCGCAACAGCGCCCGCGCCTCGGCGTCATCGGCGATGCGGCGCAGCACGTCCGGCTCTTGGCCCGGCGGCAACTCGCCGTCGAGGTACCGGCGCACGAGCGTGTCAAAGTCGTCTGTCATGATGGATCCCTGTTTGCCTCCTCCAAAAGGACGCGGAGTTTTTTGCGGGCGCGATGGACGCGCACTTTAAGCGCACTGACCGAAAGGTCCATCCGGTCGGCCATGGCTTTATACGTCATGCCATCCCGGTATTTCAGAAGAAACGGCGTGGCGTACGTGGATGAAAGCTGGTCGAGCGCACGCCAGAGCTGCTGGCTCATCTCGTCGCGCTCCAGGGCGGCGTCCTGCGACCGGTGCTCGGCCGGCACCTCCCAATCGACCCGCTCGGTCGTGCTGAACGCGTGGGTGTCGCGCCGCACGTTTTTGGCGTAATCGCGGCAGTGGTTCAGCGCGATGCCGTAGAGCCACGACGCAAACTGCTCCGGCTTCCGCAATCGATCCAGTCGGCGATAGGCTTTCATAAAAATATCCTGAGCTAAATCTTCAGCGTCGGCGGGCGTGTCGCCAAACCGGTTGGTGATGCTAAAGACCATGCGTTCGTACCGGTCCAGGAGCACGCGGAAGGCCGCGCGGTCGCCACCTCGCACGCGGCGTACGTATGTGGCATCGTTGTCCGATGAAGCCATGTAGCGGGCATCATTCGCATTCGTCCGTACGATCGGGCCCGGCATAGTGCGGGGCCGGCCCGTAGCGCACTGAAGCGTGCAAGGCGGATGCCGAACTCAGGCGCCCCCCGCGGGGGCTTCGCGTTCGACCGTCAGCGCC
>CAYFRX010000123.1:0-8811 GCA_964345515.1 uncultured Rhodothermales bacterium | reverse complement strand
AAAGGCAGCGCCCATCGTGGACGCTGCCTTTCGTTGAATTTCGTCTCGGAATCGGAGCGCTCAGCGGCCTCCGGATCCGCTGCCGCTTCCGGAGCCGCCACCCTGGTTCCCGCTGGGGGCCGGAAGCGGCTCGGCCTGTTGCTGCTGGCCGCCCGGCGCGGGCAGCGGCTGCTGTTGCTGCGTCTGCTCCTGCTGGGCCTGCTGCTGGATGATGCTCTCCTGCTGCTGCCCCGTGTCGATGAAGAAGTTGCTGATCACGCAGAGCACGATGAAGAGCGTCCCCAGCGTCCACGTGGCCTTCTCCAGCGTGTCCGGCGACTGGCGCGTGCCGAGCACCTGCTGCGCCGCGCCGCCCGACGCGATGCCGGCCAGGCCGCCGCCCTGGCCGCTCTGGAGAAGCACAACCAACGTCATGAGCAACCCAATGAGCGTGATCAATACGATCGTAAAGGTGAACATAAGCCGTCTCGCTAGTTCGGTTCGAAGCCGTCGTCTAGATGATGTGCTATAATCTGCCACGCACCAGCCTACGACTGGTCGGTGGCCGCTTCTACGTGAGCCGCCGCAAACCACAGGGCCGTCACCGACTTCATGTCGAGGATGTCGCCGCGGCGCGCCATGGCCACTGCCTCGTCGAACGGCATCCTCTCGACGTCCATGAATTCGTGCTCGCCTAACTCGCGCTGGCCTGGCTCCAGGTCGCGGGCCACGTAAAAGTGAATAATTTCATTGCTGTACCCGATGCAGGGATACGCCGACCCCACATGTTCAAAACGGTGAGCCCGCCACCCCGTTTCCTCTTCCAGCTCGCGCGCTGCTACTTTCTCGGGCGACTCGCCGTCCTGATCGAGCTTGCCGGCCGGCACCTCCCAGAACACGCGCCGCGACGGATATCGAAACTGCCGGACGAGCACCGTCTGCCCGTCGTCAAAGAGCGGCACGATGGCCGACGCGCCGGGATGGTCGATCCACTCGCGCACGGCCGTGCTGCCATCGGGCATCTCGGCCTGATCGCGATACACCTTCAGCAACGCGCCGTCGACCAGCTGCTCGGAACGCAATTGCTTTTCGGTGAGATCAGCCATGGGGGTGGGAATCGGTGGTATAGCTTGGTTCCGAACGAGCGGTCCCCCAGATTGCTCCACGTCCCGATGCTCCGGATGCTGATTTCACAGAGAATGAGGAGAGCGGGCCGACGTGAGCGCCTCCTGAACGGCGACCGCCGCCGCGATCCCGGCCGTCTCCGCCCGAAGCCGCCGCGGACCGAGCGACACGGTCGTCCCCCGTGCTTCCGTGATCATCGTGATTTCGTCGTCGGTGAACCCACCTTCTGGCCCGATCAGCACCAGGACGCGAGCGGTATCCGGCACACCCGCCAGGGCCTTCGGGACGGACTGGGATGAGTCCACCTGCTCATGCGCGACGAGGACGGCGTCGAACGACTCGGCGGTCACGAGGGCCTCGGACAGCGCCTTCGGATCGGTGAGCGCCGGCAGCCGCGATCGCCCGCATTGCTTCATGGCCGCAATCATCAGGTTGCGCGTGCGCTCGGTCTTGACGCCCTCCTTCTCGGTGCGCACGGTGTAGAGCGGGACGATCTCGCGTACCCCCAACTCGACGGCCTTCTCGACGAACGTCTCAAACCGATTTCGATTCTTGATGAGGCCAAATCCGATGCTCAGCTGATACGCGGGCTCTCCCACCTCGCGGCGCGTTTCGAGCACGGTACCTGCCGCGCGCTCGTCGCCCACCTGATCGAGCCGCACGCGATGCCACCCGCCCGCGCCGTCGACCACGATCACTTCATCGCCAGGACGCTTGCGGAGCACCCGCACCGCGTGACGCGCCTCGTCGTCCGGAAGGATCACGCGTTCGCCGTGCATGCACGAGGGCGGCGCGTAAAAGGCGGTGGTCATGGCGGGAAGCAGGTTGTGTTGAAAGCGGTCAGAGTCCGAAAGAGAGGCCGAGATGAATGCGCCCGTCGCTGGGGCGCGGATCGTCCGGGTTGAGCGCATAGCTAGCCCGGACCCGCCCCAGATCCGTACTCACCTGAATGCCGAGGCCATAGCCGGGATGCCAGCCGCGCCGGGCCTCCGCCTCGCCTAGCGCCGGCGTGGAAACGAATCCCAGGTCGCCGAACAGGTACGCGAAGGATGCTCGGTCGATCTGATAGCGATATTCCAGCAGCGCGCGGCCCACGACGTTGCCGAGGAACCGATCCTCGTCGTAGCCGCGCAGGGTGCTCGCTCCCCCCATCCGGAAGAGGTCGCTGCGATCGAACGTATCGCTGCGGAGCACGGACGCATCCACGCCCGCCGCGATGAGCTGCCCGGCCCAGGTGGGCACGAAGACGCGGCTGCTCAACCGAAGTCGCTCTTGGCGCACGTCATCCCGCTGCCGCGTCGTGTCGCCGTCGGCCGTGAGCGCGCGGAAGCGGCGGGTCTTTCGGCCCCGCTCCAGGGTCGTCTCCAGCCAAAACCCCTGTCGCGGATTGACGGCGCGGTCCACCCGGCGGACGCGCACACCGAGTCCCGTGAACCAGATCGACGCGCGCGGAATCTGCTGCGTGCCATCTCGGAGGGCCGTGCCGGCCATCCCGGGCTGCGTCCCCTCGCGCGTGAGCGAGCCGAACACCTCGGTCCCCACCTCCACCATGAACCCCATCGCGAGGTGATACGCCTGCTGGCTGTACGTCGAATCGCGCTGCTCGCCGGTGAAACGCCCCGCTAGCCGGAGCGGCGTGCCGAAAAGGTACGGATCGGCCAGCCGCACGTCGGCCGTGCTGACGCGGCCGGGGCGGCGGTCGATCGCCAGGCCTGCGGTACGGCCGCCGCCGAACAGGTTGTCCAGTTGGAGATGTCCGCTCCCCACGAGCTGTCCGGAGCTCCGCTGCGCGGCCGGCGGCAGGTAGCCCATCACGAGGTCGAACGTTCCCGGGGCGTTCTCCTCCAGCGGGATCTCCACGATCGCCCCGCCGTCGTCGTCCACGCGCAGCTTGGGGCGGCCCACCTCCTGGAATAGCCCAGTGTCCTGAAGCCGCTCCCGGATGGCGTCGGGATCGTACGCCGTCAGTGGCGCGCCGCGATCCAGCCGCGCCACGTGCGCCACAAAGTGCGGCGCCGTGCGGGCCCCGTCGGGAACCCGCACGCGTTTGAGCCAGAGGGCAGGCCCCTCCTCCACGCGGAGCGTGAGATCCAGCGATGGTGAGGCACCATCGCGAAGGTTCGTTTCGGTCACGCGAATCTGGGCGAGCGGATAGCCGGCCGCTTCGTATCGAGCCAGCAGCACCTCGATGTCGGCCTCAAGCTCGGCGGGATCGAGCGGATCGCCCACGGTGGTCTCCATGAGCGCGCGAAGCGAAGATGCGGGCACGGCGTCGGCGCCCTCGATCCGGAGCATTCCCACGGGAATCTGCGCCCCTCTTCGCACAAAGATCTCTACGACAGGCTGCGCGCGGTTCAAGTGCTTCGCCACGGAATCGACGCGGGCGTGGTAGTAGCCGCCCGCTTGAACGTGGGCGAGCGCGCGGCGCGCGGCGGCCTGCATGCTGTCGAGCGGCCAGGCTGGCGCGTCCCAGTCCGCCGCTCCGCCCTCCACAATGAGCTGCCACGTGGGCCGAGCAGGGTGGGCCGACGACGAATCAGCCTGCGCGGCCACCGGCCCGGGGCCGGCCATGCTGCACAGCATCAACACCACGCCCAACGCCCGAGCAACACTGACTCGGCCGGATGGTATAGGCGATGTGCTTGGTCGCCTCGGGTGCATTCGTGCAACAGCGGGTTCAGTTTATGGAACGAACGATCTTTCTCGGTGTGATGGGGGCCACACTCGCCGTCCTCGTCGGGGCCGCCGGGCCCGCCAATGCCTCGGGGGGCGCCGCCGAGCCGGATCTTCTCGTACCTCCGCTCGCAGCCCATGTTGCTCATGCGCCTCCGGCCGATACGCTGCGACGCCGCGCGACGGTCGGGGAACCGCTCATCATGACACTGCCCGACGCGCTCTCCGACCGCCCCGTGACGACCTATCGCCTCGTGCGCGGGCCGGCTTTGAGCTGGCTCGTGGATCGCTCGCTCTTGTGGCGCCCCCGCCCGGCTGACGTCGGGACTCACGCGCTGCTCGTCCATGCAGCCTTCACAGGTACACCGCCCGACACGCTGACCATCCTCGTCGACGTGACGCCGTAGCTCCTTCACTGCCACCACCCCACCGTTGTCCGACGACGCATCCCTCTCCCCCACCGAGGCGCAGCGCCACCTCTTCCGCACCGATCTTCTCGACTGGTACGAAGCGGTCAAGCGCGACATGCCGTGGCGCGACACGGACGATCCGTATCGCATCTGGGTCTCGGAAGTCATGCTCCAGCAGACCCGCGTCGACCAGGCCCGGCCGTACTTCGAGCGGTTCGTGGAGGCGTTTCCCACCGTGCACGCGCTGGCGGAAGCCGAGCGCGATAAGGTCCTTCTCCTCTGGGAAGGGCTCGGCTACTACTCGCGCGCCCGCTATCTCCACGAGGCAGCGCAGCGCGTCGTGGACGCGTTCGGCGGCCGGGTGCCCGATACGTACGACGCCATCCGCGAGCTCCCAGGGATCGGCCCGTACACGGCGGCGGCCGTCCTGTCGATTGCGTACGACAAACCACATGCTGTACTCGACGGGAACGTCACTCGCGTATTGTCGCGCGTGTTCGCCGTCGAGGACAACGTGAAGTCGGCTCCCGTCAAGCGGCGCTTGCAAGAGGCGGCCGATGCGCTCATCGACCCGGAGCGGCCCGGCGCGTTCAACCAGGCGATGATGGAGCTCGGCGCGACGATCTGCACGCCGCGTGCGCCGTCGTGTGGCGACTGCCCCGTGCAGCCCGCGTGCCAGGCCGCTGCGGACGGCAACCCGGAGGACTACCCGGTGACGCCGGACAAAAAACCCGTCCCGCATTACGACATCGCCGTCGGTCTCGTGTTCGACGATGACGGACGCCTCCTCATCCAGCGCCGCCCGGACGACGGGCTGCTCGGCGGCCTCTGGGAGTTTCCGGGCGGCAAGCAAGAAGAGGGCGAGGAGCTGTCTGCCACGTGCCGGCGCGAGCTGCGCGAGGAGCTCGGCATCGAGGTCGACGTGCAGGACCATTTCTACACGCTCTCGCACGCCTACTCGCACTTCAAGATTACGATGCACGCGTTCCGCTGTCGCATCACGGACGGCACGCCCTCACCCGAGTTGGACCAGCCCCTCCGATGGGTGCCCGTGGACGCGCTGGACGACTACGCCTTTCCCCGCGCCAACCGCCGGCTCATCGAAGAGCTGGAGCGGCGGCAGACCGAGCCCTCGCTGTTTGACTGACGCCGTTCAACTGATCGCTACGGCGTCGTGGCCACGCCGCCCCCGCCGGGCGGCCCCGCCGGCGGGCCGTCGCCCTTCTGGAACACCGACGCGCCGATGGCGCCCCCGACGGCGCCGAAGACGGCAAAAAGCACCATGTTGAAGAGCGTGCCTCCAATAATCCACAGCAGGCTGCCCTGTTGGCTCCCCTGCATCTGTTGCATCTGCTCCAGCTGGTCGGCCGACATGCCAAAGTTCTGCACCATCGACTCTTGCATGGCTTGGGCGAAATCCAGTCCGATCACGATCAGAATCTGGTTCAGCACACCCGCGACCACGGCGCCCACTACTCCGCATAGCGTGCCGATCAGCGCGCCCTGTCCGGAGGGAATCGTAATTTGATGTTCTTCGGTGTAGTGCCACACGCCGATCATGGCCCCGATGATGACGCCGGCACAGCACAACAGGTTGATGAGCCCGAGGACAGAGGTGCTCAACAGGCCAACCACCAGGCCACCGATGAGCACCGATTGGGTTCGATTTGGCATACGTGCGGAAGAGAAAATGAACGGGATTAGAATGCGCAATGGCGCGCCCGCGCAACAGTGTGCTTCGAAGATATGCGTGGCGCAACGCAATCGAAAGCACCGGTTACGCGTCCTATTCGGAGGCGCCCTCCGAGGGAGTCACTGCGGGGACGGGTTGGTTAACGTGCGCCGCCGCTCGCCCCACGAGTACGCCGGCCGCCCCGCCCAAGAGGAGACCCGTCGCGGCGCGGCTCCACGGCATGTTCGGCCACGCATCGAACACCGGCCCCACCCAGTCGAGCGCAAGCGGCACGAGCGCTGCAACCAGCACCAGCCCAGCGCGGCGATGCATGTACTCGGCTGCGCGCGGAATTACGGGAAGCGCCATGATGCCCAGTACCACGCCGCTGTAGATGCCCAGGCACCGGTCGCAGACCGCGAGCGGTACGCCCCCCACGTGCGCCGAGCGCCCCGGGAGCTGGTGGCACACGCCGGCAAACGCATGCATGATCGGTTCGCGTACGGCCTCCGCCACGAAGGGCGGCAGCACCGCGACGCCTACGATGCTCAGGGCCGCTGCAAGCGCGACTGTCCACCCCGTTTGTACGTGCAGTGTTGAGTCCGTCATACCGATGCGAAAGCGTGAAGGCCGCTTGCGACAGAAAAATCTTACGAGTGCGTAATAGACCTACCCTGAAGAGTTCCTTTTCGAGACCTTAATATAGCATACGGAACTCCTGTCTTCCACACGATGTTTTGGCATTAGCACTCGCCATTGGAGAGTGCTAACAGCAAAGATTCACTGTCTCGATTTCACAGACAAAGAGGTAGATACGCATCATGGCTCAAATCAAACCACTCGGCGACCGGGTCGTCGTCCGCCCAAAACCGGCTGAAGAGAAGACCGAAAGCGGTCTGTACATTCCCGACTCGGCCAAGGAAAAGCCTCAGAAGGGAACCGTCATTGCCATCGGCCCCGGCCGGGTCGAGAATGGCACCCAGATCGATCTTACCGTCGAAGAGGGCGATGAGATTCTCTACGGCAAGTACGCCGGGACGGAAGTGACGATCGACGGCGAAGACATGCTAATCATGCGCGAGAACGACATCTTTGGCATCGTCGAAGGCTGACCGAAACGCTACCGCTGCGACCGCCCGGTCGCGGCGCTATTTGTCGGGATGCACTCCTGATCATCAGACGTATCACAAGACAACCGAATAACTTATGTCTAAACGCATCACATTCGACTCAACTGCACGTAACGGCCTGAAGAGCGGCGTCGACAAGCTGGCGCAGGCTGTGAAAGTGACGCTCGGCCCGCGCGGCCGGAACGTCGTACTGGAGAAATCCTTCGGCTCGCCGACCATTACGAAGGACGGCGTGACCGTTGCGAAAGAAATCGAGCTCAAGAAGAAAATCGAAAACATCGGCGCGCAGATGGTCAAAGAGGTCGCCACAAAGACCTCGGACATCGCCGGGGACGGCACGACCACTGCGACCGTGTTGGCCCAGTCCATCATCACCACGGGCCTGAAGAACGTCACGGCCGGCGCCAACCCGATGGAGCTGAAGCGCGGCATCGAAGCCGCCGTACAAGCCGTCGTCGCGGACCTGCGCGGCCGGAGCGACACCATCGCGGGCAAGAACGAGATTGCGCAGGTCGCCACCATCTCGGCCAACAACGACGAGGAGATTGGCACCCTGATTTCCGACGCGTTCGACAAGGTCGGGAAGGACGGTGTCATCACCGTCGAAGAGGCTCGCGGCACGGAGACGACGCTCGAAGTCGTCGAAGGCATGCAGTTCGACCGCGGCTACCTCTCGCCCTACTTCGTCACCAACTCCGAGGACATGGAGGCGGCGCTTGAAGACGTCCGCATCCTGATCTACGACGACAAGATCAATAACATGCAGGACCTGCTCCCCGTGCTGGAGAAGGTCTCGCAGATGGGCGAGCCGCTGCTGATCGTGGCGGAAGACGTCGAAGGCGAAGCGCTCGCGACGCTCGTTGTGAACAAGCTGCGCGGCACGCTGAAGGTGGCTGCCGTGAAGGCGCCCGGCTTCGGCGATCGGCGCAAGGCCATGCTCGAAGACCTCGCCGTGCTGACCGGCGGTACGGTCGTCAGCGAGGAGAAAGGCTACCGCCTCGAAAACGCCACGCTCGATCAGCTCGGCCAAGCCGGCCGCGTCGTGATCGACAAGGACGAGACGACGCTCGTCGACGGCGCCGGCGACAAGGAGCAGATCCAGGCCCGTGCCAACCAGATCAAGCAGCAGATGGAGACGTCCACCAGCGACTACGACCAGGAGAAGCTGCAAGAGCGCCTGGCCAAGCTGGTCGGCGGCGTCGCGGTGCTGAAGGTTGGTGCCGCCACCGAGCCGGAAATGAAGGAGAAAAAGGCCCGCGTGGAAGACGCGCTGCACGCGACCCGCGCGGCCGTCGAAGAAGGCGTCCTGCCGGGCGGCGGCGTCGCGTACCTCCGTGCGCTGAAGTCGCTCGACAACGTCGAGGTGGCCAACCGCGAGCAACAGACCGGCGTGGACATCGTCCGCCGTTCGCTCGAAGCGCCGCTCCGTCAGATTTCGGAGAACGCAGGCCATGAAGGATCCATCGTGGTCCAGAAGGTCAAGGAAGGCGAAGGCGACTTCGGCTTCAACGCCCGCACGGAGACGTACAGTAACCTGCTGGAAGACGGCGTGCTGGATCCGACGAAGGTGGTCCGCTCCGCCCTGGAGAACGCCGCGTCAGTCGCCAGCCTGCTGCTGACCACCGAATCCGTCATCTCTTCCGATGAGGAGGAGGATGATGACGATGGCGGCGCCGGTGGCGCCGCTGGTGGCGGCATGCCGGCCGGCATGGGTGGCATGGGCGGCATGGGTGGCATGGGTGGCATGATGTAAGCCCATTCCTCCATCGCCTACGTAGCGCCAAAAGGCAGCGCCCCGTGAGGGACGCTGCCTTTTGTTTTT
>CAYFRX010000122.1:0-8852 GCA_964345515.1 uncultured Rhodothermales bacterium | reverse complement strand
CATCCTGCAACACGAGCGCCGACGTGCCGTTGCCGTGCACCGTCATCACGTCCAGCTTCTCGCGCACCCCATTCAGCACGTCCGCGTCCACGTCGATGACGCTGACGTCGTGCTGCTCCATCGACAGGATCCGGGCGACGTCGAATCCCACTTCGCCGGCGCCCACTACCACCACTCTCATAATGCGTGTGTCTCTTCGTCCATAATTTGGTGTGTGATGATTGATCCGTAATCGCGCAATCGGGGCTTGTACGGCGCGCGCCGCGCCATGATGCCCATCCGACGTGCCGCGTCATTGATCGGTGAGCGGAAGGTCGATCCAGAACGTGGTCCCCGCGCCGGGCTCGGTGCGAAACCCGATCTCGCCGCCCAACTCGCGCACGGTCTTCTGCGCGATGGCCAGCCCGAGCCCCGTGCCGCTCGTCTTGGTCGAAAAGTTGGGCTGGAAGATCTTGTCGCGCTGTTCCGCCGGGATGCCCACTCCGTTGTCGGACACGCGGCTTTGCACCCGTTCCGCGGCGTCGGGCGTCTCCCCGTCCACGGCCGTCGCGATGTGGATGTGCCCGTCGCGGTCGTCCGGAATGGCTTGTATGGCGTTTTTGATGAGATTGATGTAGATGCGCCGCAGCTCTTCCCGGTCGGCCCGCACTACGAGTGGGGCGTCGTGGAGGGCCAACTCGATGGTGGCCTCGGCTTCTTCTTGCATGAGCGCAGCCGCCTCGCGGATGACGTCGTTCAGATCCAGGGCGGCCATGTCGCGCTCGGGCAGGCGCGCGAAGCTGGAAAACTCGTTCGCGATACGCGCCAGCGTGTTAATTTGCTCGATGAGGGTGTTCGTGATCCGATCAAACAGCGCGGCAAACCGATTCACGTCGTCATCGCCCCCCGGGGGGCCTTCGAGCTCCGGAACGCGCAGCCGCTGGAACGCGCGGCGCATGTGCTGCACGGAGAGCTTCATGGGGGTGAGCGGATTCTTGATTTCGTGCGCCACCTGCCGGGCCATCTCGCGCCAGGCCAGCTCGCGCTCCTGCTGCGCCAAGCGGCGGCGGCTCTCGGCGAGTTGCTCGCGCATCTGGTTGAAGGTTTGCACGAGTTCACCAATCTCGTCCCGGGTGTCCACGGGGAGTCGCTGCGCGTACCGGCCCTTGCCCACGGCTTCGAGGCCCGCCCGCAGGCGCGCGATCGGCTGCGCGAGGGCATTCGACAGGAACAGCGCCGTCACCATGATGACGACGATCAGGAGCAGCAGGGCGCCCAGCAGGTACGCCAGCGTGCGGGCACGCTCTTCCTGGATGCGCTCCTGCTCCGGGAGCGTAGGCACGGCCAACACGTAGCGCGGCACCCCGTCCTCGTCGGGCAGCGCCTGGAATCCAACGGTGTACGTGAACGCCCCGAACTGCTCCTCCGTCGTGGTGAAGCGGTAGCCGTTCATGTGCAGCGCTTGGTACGCGGCGGCAGGAATGCGCGTGTCGATCAGCCGATCGCGCACCAGCCGGGGCCGGCTGGACGCCACGAGGCGGCCGTCCTCGTACAGATTGACGTCCAACCCCACCTGCCGGGCCAGCGAGTCGATGCGGACCCGCTCGGCGACGCGGTGGAGCATCTCGCCGCGCCGCGCCTCCATCAGCAACGCTTCTTCCACCCGATCAAGGTTCTGCCGAAGCTGGTTCCGTACGGCGCGTTCGTTCTCCTGCACAACCACCCGCGCCCCCACGATGCCTATTGCGATGACGGCCACCGAGCCAACGACGAGAAACGCATCCAGCATCTTGTCCCGAAATCGCACACGCGGGGCCGGCAGCCCCCCTTGCCGATAGCGGAGATACAGGCCGAGCAGGTAAACCGGCCCGCCGATGCAGAACCCGGCGATGGCCAGCCGGAGCAGATAGTAGAGATGGTCGAACGTCATGACGGCCGGCATCCGCGCAGCCACGAGGGTGTCGGGCGTGTCCGGGTCACGCTGATAGTGCACCACGTACCGCCGCCCGTTAAACGCCTCGGTCCGCCACAGCGACGGTTGCCCCTGGAGGGCGGTTTGCATTTCCTGGGTGAGTTGAGCCCGCTCGAAGTCGCCCAGGCTTCGCACGAGCACGCCGTCGCGAAACTCGGCAAGGGCGAGGTCGGCGAAGAGGTTTCCATACAGGCCTTCGGGCAGAAGCACGCGGGGATACGGCGTGCCGGTCCCGGGCAGCAGCGACCGCGGCTCGGCGCGCGCCAGCATCCAGCCCCCCAGCGTCCCGCTTGTGTCTTCCACCGCCGTGAGCCCTGCATACTGAAATTGGCTTCGCTGCCGTCGGTCGGTGATGCGATCGACTACGGTTGCGGTCCCCCCCTCCAGCACAGTGCGCCCCCGCAACGTCTCGAATGCCGCGGATTCCAGGACCGTCGACTCCAGGGCGGGTTGCCGCCCCGCCGTGGTAAAGCCCTGCACGAACGCCCCGGTGCTGTCCAGGAGGGACAGGCTCGCCTCGTACTGGCTGAGCGACGCGATCAGCGACCCCTGCAGCAATTCGGTCGCGACCGAGTCGACCCGGGCGTCGTCGAGCGCAACCCCACCCGGCAGGGCAGCTTGGAGCGCGGGACTCATGCGGGCCCGCTGCAGCACTTGCTCCAGCGAGAAGATAACCCGCGGGTCACTGCCTTCGACGAACGAGGCCGTCGCATCGATCATGCGGCCCCGACGCTGCGCATCCATCCCCTGATAGAGCATCGGGTAGAGCAGCGTCGTGAGCACGATGATGCCCGGCAGCAGGCTGCGCAGTGTGAAGTGCCGCACGACGCCGCTTCGCTGGATCATGCCCAGCAAGGCGACGCCCAGGATGGCGGCGAAGTAGGCCACCACGACGGGCACGGCCACGATGTCCATCTGCGGAAGGCCGGCGAAGGCGACGAGCAGCACGCCGGCCAACGTGAGCACCACGATGCCCACGAGCCGCTCGGCCCGCCATCCGCTCGGACGATACCGACCGAGGGCGTACAGGGCGATCCAGAACACGCCGGCCCCGCACAGGATGATCGCCACGGTGATGAGCAGCAAGCCGCAGAGCACGGTCAGCACGAGCGGCTCCGGAAGCAACCCCGTACGGGCGAAGAAGTCGAGCGTGCTGTCAAGCACAGCCCGCCGTGCTAAACTCGCCAGCACGTGCACGAGCCCCAACTCCACGGCACCCACCACCACGACGATGCTCAGGAAGCGCGGTAGCGACGGCTTCGGGGCCGTCGTGATGCGGATCTGGCCCCACAGCTTGGATAGCGAGCCGGCGTGCACCCGAAAGCGAGCCGCCAAGTCGAGAAACCCAACGGTGAAAAGCAGGGCAAAGCACCCGGTCACGAGAAGATCCCCGGTCGACTCCATCACTCCGGCCCCAATGGGGGACGCCAGGTGCGTGGGGTCGAACAGCGGCGCAAGCGGAGCCTTGCCGGTTTGCCACCGATCCGGGACGTCGAGCGCGATGAGGAGATAGCGGAGCCCCCACCAGGCCGCTGCGACGGCGACAAACCCCCACACGACCTGCGGCTGCACGCCTTCATTGGGCGTCGCATCGCCCAGCCGGCGGTATCCGACCCACAGGGCGGCAAACAGCCCAAACAGGAGCCCCGTGATCCAAACGGCCGCGATGTTGGCAAACCACTGGCGCTCGGCTTGCAGGAGTTGAGCCTCAGAGGGCGGCTGCACATCGACGCGCCCCAGCACGGTGTCGCCCGCGGTTAGCCGTCCCCCCTCGGTGGCGTCGGCGGATGCTCCCCACGTCACGTCCACCGGATAGCCGGTTTGCAGGCGCCACTGCCGCTCCAGGCTGTAGTCCTCGATGAACTGGTTCTGGACGGGCGCCCGAAAGCGGACGAGCTGCATTGCCCGTACGGCCCCAACGACGGCCCCTTCGTGCCGAACGGGCCACCACACCGCCAGCGCCCATCGGACGCCCGCGTCCTGGACGACCCGGGTGGTGCCGGCGTCTAGGGCGGCGATCTCCGGTCCTCCATCGAGCGGCATGTTGAACCCGTTCCACGCCACCAACTGCCGGTCGGGCGCGTAGAATTCCGCCGCGGCGCGAAGTGCGGGCGGCTGCTGCACGCTGAAGGCGACCAGGGCTGTGGGCGGCGCTCCGGCCCCGTGCGCACGGAATCCATCGACGACGGCGGGCTGCTGGGCCAGCTGCTGCGCACGCCGACGCAGTGAACGGATGCGGTGGCGAACGTCCTCCTGGATCGTCGCGTGGACGGAGGCCACTGCACGCGCCTGTGCCGCCTCCAGATGGCCTGCCACGTTGTTGAGGCGCCAGGTTTGCACCCCGTACGTGACCAACAGGGCAGCTGCCAAGGTGAGGAGCACGCCGATCCACCCAGCGCGCCGCGTCAACACGTCGCGTATTCGATGGGACATGGATGATAGCCCGGTTCAGAGCCCATTTGTTCTCAAGCCAGAACGCACGACGGCGCGCGAGGTCCCGCCTGGAGACAGCCCCCTACCACGGGTTTCAGCCTGCGCCAGCAGCAGCTAGCGCTCGCTTCGGTTGAGCCGAATTTCCTGAAGCACCCACGCCTCATCCCGTCGCGCAAGCCGCACGTACACTTGCAGCGGCCGCTCGGCCTGGCCGTACCAATACTGGCCCGTCGCGAAGAAATCGTCCTCCGACCGCGAGACGTCGCCGAAAGCAAACGCGCGGGGAACGAAGTTTTTGAAGAAATCCTGCAGCACGAAAAGCGCTTGCGCACGGCTGTAGTACGTCTGCATGCCCAGAATGCTCGCCTCGACGCGCTCTGCGGCCGGCGTCAGCAGACGCTCCGCGTTCCCGTTCTGGAAGGACTCCGCGATCCGCTCGCGGGCCTCCGTTTCGGGATCCGCGGGCTGAGCGTGGGTGTGCAGCGGGGCACTCCCTACTGCAGCAGCAATAAGACTAACAACAAGGATTACACGCACTCGTACAGCGACGGCCTGGCCAGTTCGACGTGATGGTGGTGGCTTCAGTAGGAAGCGAAAGATGCAGGCACTGAGATATCATCGAATGGGAAGGAGCAAAAAACAAGCCTGTCTGCGTGCGCTGACCATGCGCCTTTCCGGGCGTCAGCCTGTCGTCATTTGCACACATCTGCCGTCCGCTGGACTTGACGACGCGGCAGCATCTACGCGACGCGGTACGGGATATTTTCCGCACCGGCAAAGGCAGCCAGCACAGCTTCCGACACCATCTCCCCCATCCGCGTGCGTGCCTCACGGGTCGCGCTTCCAAGATGCGGGGCAAGCACGACCCGATCCTGCTCCAGCAGCCCGGGGTGCACCTCCGGCTCTTCCTCGAACACATCCAGCCCGGCCCCGGCAATCTCGCCCTCGCGCAAGGCATCCACCAGAGCCGCCTCGTCCACCACCGGCCCCCGTGCTGTGTTGATAAGAAGCCCTGTGTCCTTCATCTGGCGAAGCGCCGCCGCGTCGATCAGGTGATGGCTGTCGTCGTTGAGCGGGCAGTGAAGCGACACGATGTCGCTCGTTTCGAGCAGCGTGTCGAGCGGGACGTAGTGTGCGCTGTTTTGCCGCTCGATCGTCGGGTTGGCGCGGCGCCGGTTGTGGTACACCACGCGCATCCCAAAGCCCAGCGCGCGCCGCGCCACGGCCGCCCCGATGCGCCCCATACCCACAATGCCCAGCGTCTTATTACGCAGCTCCATCCCAAGGAGCAGCGTCGTCTCCCACCGCTCAAACTTGCCGTTGCGCACAAACGCGTCGGCGGCATCGATATTCCGTGCCACGGCGAGCAGCAGAGCCCACGTGAAGTCGGCGGTGGCGTCGGTCAGCACGCCCGGCGTGTTGGTCACGGTGATGCCGCGCGCCTTCGCCGCCTCCAGGTCGATGTTGTCCACGCCGACCCCATACTGCGCCATGACGTGGAGATGAGCGCTTGCATCGAGGACGGCCTCGCTCACGGGATCGTCGACGGTCGTGACGAGCGCATCGGCGCCTTGGGCGATGTCGATCAGATACTCTTCCGTCGGCGCGCCCTGATCAGGGTCGTGCATCTGCACGTCGTGTTCGCTGCGGAGCGCAGACAGGCCTTCTTCGAGGAGGTGACGTGAAACGGCAACGTGAGCCATTGGTGGGGGAATTGGGTGTTTGGAAGGGTGGATTTGGGGAATTAACGAATGCCGCCGCCAATCGCAACGCGTGTTTTGCGAAGGAAACGTTGGACGTTGAAGGGTTGGAACGTTGAACGTGGGAACATCGAACGTTCAACCCATAACGCAAAACGCTCACCCCAGCTCGACAATCGTGACGCCGGCACCGCCTTCGTCCCACTCCGCGTCACCGAAGCCCGCGACGTCCGGGCGGCGGGCCAGTTTCTCCTGGATGGCCTCTCGCAGCGCGCCGGTGCCTTTGCCGTGGAGGATCTCGACCTGATCGAGGTTGGCGGCAATGGCCTCGTCGACGAACTGCTGCACCTCTATGAGCGCCTCCTCCACCCGCTGCCCGCGCACGTCGATGCGGCGGCTCGCCCGCAGCGCCGCAATGTCCGACGAGCCGCCGCCCTGCGTCTGGCTGACGGTCACCTGTTGCTCACGCGGTCCACCCACCTTCGTGAGCCGATCGAGGTCGACGCGCATGTGCATCGCGCCGAGCACGACGACGGCCTCGTCATCGTCGATCTCCTGCACCTCACCCTTCGTCGAGCCGCCGTCGATCACCACCTGATCGCCCTCGTGGATGGGCCCTTTTGCCCGCTCCGGCGCCTGCTGCTTCACGGATCCGTTGGTCGAGGTCGTCGCTGGGGCCTCGTCCGGCTCCTTCCTGGCGGGTTCGTCCTCGGTCTCGATCTCCTCCTCCACATTCTGGCGGCGGGCCTCCACGTCTTCGCGGAATGTCTCGAACTTTTCCCGCGCCTTCTTCGTGGCCTCCTTCTCCGCCTCGGCCTCTTTGATTTCGCGGATGGTCTGTTCGATCCGCGCGTTCGCGCTGTTGACGATACGTTCGGCCTCTTCGAGCGCCTGCTGGCGGATCTTGTCGCGCTCTTTCTCCAGCTTGCCGACCTTACCTTCGTAGCGCTCGCGCTCCTTCTCAGCCTGCTCCTTCTCACGCCGGGCCGCCTCCAGTTGCCGCTCTAGCTCCTGATTGCGCGATTCGAACGTCGCGATCAGCTCTTCCATCGCCGTCTTCTGCTCGCCCGCAAGCCCGCGCGCCCGCGTGAGGATATCGGGCTCCAGCCCCATCCGCTGGGCAATCTCGAAGGCGTACGACGACCCCGGCACGCCGAGCTGGAATTGATACGTGGGCCGCAACGTCTCCTGGTCGAACTCCATCGATCCGTTCTCGACGTGCTCAGCCTCGTGGGCGTACGTCTTGAGTGTGCCGTGGTGCGTCGTGGCGATAGTGCGTGCGCCCGCATCGGTGAGCCGCTCCAGCACGGCCTGCGCCAGCGCGCCGCCCTCCTCCGGATCGGTGCCGGTGCCCGCCTCGTCGATCAGCACCAGCGTGCGCTCGTCGGCCGTACGCACCATGTGCCGTAGGTTCGACACGTGCGAGCTGAACGTGGAGAGGTCTTCCTCGATCGACTGCTCGTCGCCGATGTCGACGATGAGCCGGTCGAAGAGGGCGAACTTGGAATGCGGCGCGACGGGGATCGGGAGCCCGTACGCGAGCATCAGCGCGAAGAGGCCGACCGTCTTCATGGTAACCGTCTTCCCGCCCGCGTTCGGGCCGGTGATAACGAGCGTCCGGAAGTCCTCGCCCAGCGTGAAATCGAGCGAGACGACCTCGCGGGTTTCCGCGTCGTCGAGCGGCCCAGCGGTCTCGTCCTGTTTGCGCACCTGCTCGAAGTGGAGCTGCAACACGGGGTTGCGCCCGTCGACGATCTCGATTTCACTCGCTTCGTTCAGGTGCGGCACCACGGCGTCGAGGTGGTTGGCGAGCCGCGCCTTCGCCTGCAACAGGTCGAACTGCGCCAGCGCTTTCATGTTGGCGTCCATCGCGTCGCGCTTCGACCGCAGGTGGGCCGTCGCCTTGCGCAGGATGCGCTCCACCTCGCGCTTTTCCTCGGACTTCAGCTCGCGCACCTCGTTGTTCAGGTCAAGGCAGGCCGCCGGCTCGATGTACACCGTCTGCCCCGTCGCCGACGTGTCGTGGATGAAGCCTTCGACCTTGCGCTTCGCCTCCGCGCGGATCGGGATGACCATGCGCCCCCCGCGGATCGTGGGCTGCTCCTCGGTGGCATAGCCCTGCCGGCTGGCCTTGCGCAGCTCGCGGTCGAGCGTGTCGCGCAGCTCGCCCTGCCGGCGGATGATGAGGCGCCGCAGCCGCTCCAGCTCGGGCGAGGCGTCGTCGCGCACCGTCCCATCCGGGTCGATGATGCCCCTGATGTGCTCTTCCAGATCGGAGAGCGGCGTGATCCGCGACACGGCCTGCGTGAGCTGCGGATAGTCGGCCCGCCGGTCGCTGAAGTAGCGCTTGAGGCGGCGCACCGTGACGAGGACGAGTCGCACCTCGTGCAAATCCTCGGGGTCGACGAACGCATCTTCGGGTGCGGCGCGCTTCAGAACGCCCCGCACGTCGCGGATGTGGTTGAGCGGCACGGCCGTCTCGGCGTAGCGAAATGCGTCTTGCAGCTCGGCCACGCGGCCCAGTTCGTCCTCTAGCCAACCGAGCGTGCGGGCCGGACGCATGCCGTCGAGCCGCTCCTGTCCGAGCGCGCTCTGCACCTGCTGACTCAGCCGGTCGCGCAGCACGTCGAAGCCGAGTTTCTCCTCGACCGAGGCCGGGTAGATGTCCATCTGCGAATAACGATTGTCGAATATCGATTGACGAGTCCGTTAGTAGTATCTCCTCGCCGGATGGAGGATTCCCCTTCGCCCAATCGTCACTCGCCAAT
>CAYFRX010000121.1:5031-8965 GCA_964345515.1 uncultured Rhodothermales bacterium | reverse complement strand
GAGATGCGGCACCAGCCCATCGACATGGAGGAGCTCGCCCGGGAGGCGTTCGATGCCGTTCAGCAGCAGCGCCCCGCCCAGCAGGTCCGGCTGCGCCTGCACACCCTGCCCCCGGCCGAAGGGGATCGCGTCATGGTCCGCCGTGTGTTCGAGCACCTCATCACGAACGCGTTCAAGTTCACGCAGCACCGGCGTAACGCCGTGGTGGAACTCGGTACGTACGAGAAAAATGACTCTACGGCCTACTTTGTGCGCGACAACGGCGCCGGCTTCGACATGGACTATGCGGACAAGCTGTTCGGCGTCTTCGAGCGCCTTCACGATCCGAGCGAATTTGAGGGGACGGGCGTCGGTCTTGCCATCGTGGAACGGGTCGTCCGGCGCCATGGCGGGCGCGTCTGGGCCGAGGGGGCCGTGGATGAAGGCGCTACGTTTTATTTCACGCTTCCATCATAAAATGTTAGTATGGACCTTGTCGTGAGTACCGAACCGGTCGACATCCTACTCGTGGAGGATCAGCCGCACGACGCGGAACTGGCGCTCCGCGCACTCAAGAAGCTCAACCTGGACGAACGAGTCTCGCTCGTCCGCGACGGCGCCGGGGCCCTTGATTTTATCTTCGGCCGCGGCAACCACGCCAACCGCGACCTCGACGATGCGCCGCGGCTCATCCTGCTCGACCTGAAGCTGCCCAAGATGAGCGGCATCGACGTGCTGCGTGCGCTCAAGTCGGACGAAAACCCCCGCCACATTCCCATCATCGTGCTCACCTCCTCCGGCGAGGCCTGTGACGTGGACGCTTGCTACAACCTCGGCGCGAATAGCTACGTCGTCAAGCCCGTCGATTTCGCGCAGTTCACCGAGACGGTACAGCAGATCGGGACGTACTGGCTGAACACCAACGAGCCGCCCCGCTAATACGCCGGGCCGCATAATCCGCTGGGCGGGTGGCACACCGTCGCGGCACGTCAGTACACAACCACGCACGTGATCTGTGGTGCGCACACCGTTTCGAACAGGACGGCAGACAACGGACCGCCGACGGCCGACCGGTGTCGATTGCGACGGGCTGCCGTCTTCGGTCTGCAATCTCGCGATGGCCTTCCCAACCAGCCCCCGACGCGCCATGCTTTCGCACGAGGCGACTTCGCTGACCGAGCCGGCGAAGGACACGACCGCCCCGGCCGACGCTGCGCTCCGCATTCTGCTGCTGGAGGACGTCGCCACCGATGCCGAACTCGTCAAGCGGGAGCTGCGCCGCGAGGAGTTGGATTTTACGGCGCGCCGCGTCGCCAAGCGGGACGCGTTCGTCGAGGCGCTGCACGACTTCGCGCCCGACATCATTCTGGCCGACTACTCGCTGCCGTCGTTCGATGGATTGACGGCGCTGCAGCTGGCGCAGGAGCACCGGCCCGACGTGCCCGTCGTGTTCGTCTCGGGCGCCATCGGCGAGGAGCGCGCCATCGAGACGCTCCGCCAGGGTGCCACCGACTACGTGTTGAAGGATCGCCTCTCGCGGCTCGGTCCGGCGGTCCGCCGTGCGCTCCGCGAGGCCGAGGAGCGCCGTGCCCGCGAGCGGGCCGAGGCCGCCCTCCGCCGTGCCCACGACGAGCTGGAGCAGAAGGTCAAGGCGCGCACCGCGGCCCTGCGCGAGAGTCAGGAGCGTCTTACGGCCATCATCGACGCGGCCATCGACGCCATCATCAGCATCGACGCCGACCTGGAGGTGACGCTTTTCAACGCAGCGGCCGAAAAGATCTTTCGCTGCGACGCGGGCGACGCGCTGGGCGCCTCCATCGAGCCGCTGCTCACGCCGGCGTTTAGCGCGCTTATCCGCCAGTATGTCGACACGCACGACGTCGAGGCCTCCGACCCCGCCTCTGGCACTGACGGCCGGTACGTAGCCGCCCCCGAGGGCCTCGCTGCCCGCCGCGCCGACGGCACCACGTTCCCGGTGGAGGCCACGCTCTGCCCCGTGCCGCTCAGCGACGAGGTGCAGTACCTCATCATCCTGCGCGACATCGACGAGCTGAAACAGGCCGAGGAGGAGCTCACCCAGCTCAAGTCCGAACAGGACTACCTGCGCGAGGAGCTCAAGAGCGAGTACAACTTCGAGGAGATCGTGGGGCGCTCGCCGGCCATCCAGCACGTGTTCGATGCCATCGATCAGGTGGCCGGCACGGAGACGACGGTGCTCGTCTCGGGCGAGACCGGCACGGGCAAAGAGCTCGTCGCCCGCGCGGTGCACAACCGCAGCCAGCGCAGCGACAGCGTGCTCGTCAAGGTGAACTGCGCCGCGCTCTCTAGCGATCTCATCGAGAGTGAGCTGTTCGGACACGAGAAGGGCGCCTTTACCGGGGCGACGCAGCAGCGCGCGGGCCGCTTCGAACTGGCCGACGGCGGCACGCTCCTGCTCGACGAGATCGGCGAGCTGCCGCTCGATACGCAGGCGAAGCTCCTTCGTGCGCTGCAGGAGCAAGAGTTCGAGCGCGTGGGCGGAAGCGAAACGATCCACGTGGACACCCGCATCATCGCCGCCACGAACCGCGACCTCAGACAGAGCGTGGAGCAGGGCACCTTCCGCTCCGACCTGTACTACCGGCTCAACATTTTCCCCATCGAGTTGCCGCCGCTCCGCGAGCGCAAGGAAGACGCCCCGCTCCTCGCCAACCACTTCTGCGAGAAATTTGCCGGCCGGATGGGGAAGGACGTCACCGGCGTGAGTCCGAGCGCCATGGCCGTGTTGGAGCGCTACGACTGGCCCGGTAACGTACGCGAGTTGGCCAATATCATTGAGCGGGCGGTGATTCTCACGGACGACCGGCTCGTGCGCGCCGAGCACCTCGCCCTCACCGACGGGCAGAACCGGTCGGACGCGTCGTTTGCTACGCTGGAAGAGGCGCAGCGCACACACATCATTCGCGCGCTGGAGCAGACCGACGGCGTCGTGGGGGGCGAGGACGGGGCGGCTGCGCTGCTCGACATCAACCGGACCACGCTCCTCTCCCGCATGGAGCGTCTCGGCATCGACCCGAGCACCCATCGGTCGTAGCGCCACAGACGGTGTGAGGCTGAGACCGTCAGCCTGTCATAAGATTATATCTTTCTGTTATACTTTTGTGATAACACCGGATCGGGCTGGAGGTATCCTGGATGAGCGAGCGAGCTGTTGTCGCTTCGCCCTCCACCACACTTTCGAATCGAGGCCCGATACCGCCATGGAAATGCCCTATCAGCCGTGTACTGCCAGTGAGACTCCAGACGTACAAGCGCTGCGTGAAGGAAACGAGCGGGCGTTTCGCTGTCTGGTCGAGCAGGAGCGCGAGCGGCTCCACCACTTCGTGCTCAACATTCTGAACGACAAGGACGAGGCCGAGAACGTCGTCCAGGAAACGTTCGCCGAGGCCTACCGGCAGATCGACCGGTTCCGGGGCGACTCCAAAGTGTCCACGTGGCTCTTCTCCATCGCCCGGCACCTGGCGTACGGTGTCCTGCGCAAGGCGAAGCGCCACAACTACTTGGAGCACGATACCATCGAGTACATCCACGCCCACGCCGATGAAGACCGCACCTCGGCGTCGATGGAAGACGTGGAGCAGGCGGAGCGGAAACGCATCGTGCACGCGGCCTTGCAGGAACTGCCGCCGCATTACCGCCGCGTAGTGGAACTCCGGGACCTGGAGGAGCGCTCCACCGCCGAGACGGCCGAAGAGCTCGGCCTCACATCCGTGAACGTGCGCGTCCGGCTGCACCGCGCCCGGAAAGAACTGGGCACGTACCTAAGCCAGTACCTGGAGCCGGGGGAAGCGTGATGAGGGAGACGAAGATTCGGGGAGACGGGGATTCGGGGAATTGAGGGAAACCGAGACGCAATACCGTTTCCGTTTCAAAATGTCTGGATCTCGAGGGGCATTGTCCATCGCATCCCGCCGTG
>CAYFRX010000121.1:0-4931 GCA_964345515.1 uncultured Rhodothermales bacterium | reverse complement strand
GAGAACGTCCGGGGACGCCCCGATATGATCATCTAGCAACGGTGTAAGATCGCCGACGCTTCGGTTCCCTGATGCTTCGGCTCTTTGCCTCTCGTTCCTCATTTTCCCGCCCGATGGCGGCTACGCATTCACCGCATTCTCTTCCCACCCTTCGGAGTGGATGCGGTCGTTCGGCACGCCACGATCGGCGAGCACGTCCTTCGTATCCACCACCATTTGCGGCACGCCGCAGACGTAGAAATCGGTGCCCTCGGTGTGTGCTAACGTATCGTCGAGGTGTGTTTGCACATGCCCTGTGCGGCCCGCCCAGTCTTCATCGCTCAGCGAATAGACGACGGTGAGCGCCTCGTGGTTCGCGTCGAGCTGGTCCAGCGTCTCGCGGTACATGATGTCCTGCTGGGTGCGCTCGCCGTACAGGAAGGTGGCGCGCCCTGTCCCGTCGCGCAGGTAGTGCCGAAGCATGGCGATCATAGGCGTGATGCCGGTGCCCGTCGACAGAAAGACGACGTCATCGTCCAGGTTGTGCAGGAAAAGGTTGCCCGTCAGTTCTCTGATCGAGACAGGATCGCCGAGTGCGCGCTGGGCCATCCATCCCGACATTGCGCCGCCTTCGTATCGCTTGATGCCGAGCACCAGTTTGTCGGTACCTGGGAGCGAAACGGGCGTATAGGGGCGGGCTACCATGTCGCTGCCGCGTCCGTAGGACACCACCGTGTGCTGGCCCGGCTTGAAGTCAAAGGTGTGGCCGTCCACCTGGAGCACGTATTGCTTTACGTGCGGCGTCATCTGGTGGATCGACGTGAGGGTTGCGGTAAGCGAAGAATCGCTCATGGGAACAGTAGGCCGGTCAATGGTATGAGGCAAACAGGGATGCACCAACATCCTGTGGTCTGTACTTGATGCGGCGCGCAAGGAGCGTTACGAAGAAATCACGGCGCTCATCCATCAGGGTGCCGCGGGGGCGGGGCGTGGAGAAAAAGCGTACAGCGAGTTGATCCAAAGGTGCAAAGAGGAGGACAGCCGTTCCCCCGTCTTTTGCATCTGTGCCTTGTGGTTGAGAAGGGGGCTCGTTATGCTGTCATGTCCGCCACCATGGGAGGGCATTGCCCCACGCACGGCGTCCTGGAGCAGTGTTTGTGACGGGTTGGAGCCGGCCGAGACATCGCCGTGTGCCACCAGCGCTGCCAGTCTGTCGCGAACCTCACCCACCGATTGCTCCTGTACACCCACCCTCATCGCATGATGCTGTCTCGCGTCTTTCAGACCGCCCGAGCCGCGGCCTTGGCCGTGCTGCTGATTGGGGCACAGGGGATGGCCGCACAGGGCCAGGCGATCGACCCGGTGACGGCGCCGGCGTACACGGCGGGCGCGTCGATTAACCTGTTCGCGGCGCCCGGAGGAAGCGCGAGCGTGGATGGATGGCTCGTCCGCCTGCCCGACGGATGGACGCTGGATCAGGCGGTGGTGCTGCGGTACGGTTCGGAGCGGGTTGCGGCCAAGGTGCGCCGCGTCGACGAGGCGGGTTCAAGGCAGTTCGCCGTCGTCCTCGACCGGGTGCAGCAGGGCCCCCACGAGGTGGTGCTGCAGGTGGAAGTGGGGCAAGCCGAGGGCAGCGCGTCGTGGTCGATCGTTCCCTTCGCGTACGGGCCCATGGGATATCGCTCCGTGCAGGAGGGGCAGCGTGTCACCCGATCCGTTAGCGTGAAAGCGGCCCGGGCGTCCGTCCGCAGCGCATCCGCGTCCGACAATCAGGCCCTCGCGTTTGCCGCCGGCGCACCGATTCTCCTGCGCCCCGACCGCCTTCCCCGCTTGCAAGGCGACACGGATTTCACCGTAGAGTTCTGGATTCGGACGACGGGATTGAACGAGGTCGTCCTGACCGCGTGGTCGGGCAATGAAAATGAGGCCTATCCGCTGGAGGTCATGATCGATGCCAGCGGGCGCTTGCGGTATTACTGTGGCCAGCAAGGGCGTCACGAATCCCTGACCACGCGAGCCCCGGTCGCCGATGGACGATGGCATCACATCGCCATCGTGTACCATGCCGAAGAACGCCGTCTTGCCTTGCTTCGGGAGGGAAGCCCGGTCGACTCGCTGCGTAACGTTGCCCTGCCGCCCACAACGGTCGCCCATCTCGCAGTGGGGGGGCGCATCGTGCCTGAGGCGCCCGACCGTTCGCCCGATCGGTCGCTTGCCTACTCCGGCGTCCTCGATGAACTTCGGTTCTGGCCGGCGACCCGGTCGGCGTCGGCGATTCGCAGCACGGCGCGCCGCGCGCTTCCGGATGCGACCGGCGACGAGCACGTCCAGCTTCGGTTTGACGAGGCGCCTTCGCCGGACCTCATCGCGGCGTGGCCGGACGGTGTACAGCGCGTCCCCTCGGGGCTGTCCTTCGAGGCATCGCTGCGCGACCTGCGAGCGGCCGTGGACGATGCCGTCGTGCAGCTCAGCTGGAATGCGGAGAACCCGGCGACCGACGCTTTTGTCATCGAGCGCTCGGTGGAGGGCAAATCCTTTGAAGTGGTCGGGCGCGTCCGTCCTCAGGCGGCGCGTGTGAGTGGGGAGGGGCGCGTTCCGCGCTATGCGTTCTCAGACGACAAGGTGCGCGGGCAGGTCGTGTATTACCGCATCCGCCAGCAGTTCGAGGACGGGACGGAGCGCGTGTCCGGCACGCTCAAGATCGGGCTCGGGGCGCCGGATCAGCGCGACGCATCGCTCATCGGGAATTTCCCCAATCCCTTTAGCGAGACGACGACGATTGCCTACGAGGTGCGCGCCACACAGCCGCTTCAGATCACGGTGTGGGACCTTTCCGGCCAGCGCGTCACGACGCTCGTCGATGACACGCACACGCCCGGGTACTACGAAGAGTCGTTCCAGGCCGGCAATCTGCCGAGCGGTACGTATTTCGTACGGCTTCAAACGCCTCAATTGATGGCCTCGCATCGCATGGTGCTGCTGAAGTAAATCGCGTTCTCATGGCCCCCGATGCTGACGGCACACAGTTCGTCCTCTACGTGGCCGATATCGCCTTCATGGTAGGCGCGCTGACGGCGCCGCTGCTCTTCGGGTTCGGGTACGTCTTCGACGCGCTGATTGCGCTCAGCATGGCAGTGGCCGGGGCGGCGTACGCGATGCATCGCGGCCAGCCCTGGCCCGGACACGCCGTCATCACCTTCTGGCGCACGGGCCGGTGACGGGAGGGGCGATCCCCGCCGTCGCCGGATGGTGGCGCGCTCCTGCTTGCTGCGACATGGAGGGCTGGGCGGTCAGAAACGAATGCGCGGGTGTCGTGCAATCCGATAGGTTGTTTTGTACGTTGGATCTCCGCGCGCCGTCGTTTTAGGACAGCCCTCCCCGCCATGACCGATCCAGAAAAGCGGTATCCCATCGGTTCGTTTGCGCCGCCTGCCTCGATGTCTCCGGATGACCGGGCGCGGTACCTGAAGCAGGTAGAGGCGCTCCCGGCGGAGGTACGCACCGCCGTGGCGGGCCTCTCCGATGATCGCCTCGACACGTCCTATCGGCCGGGCGGCTGGACGGTGCGACAGGTCGTTCATCACCTGGCCGATAGCCACATGAACGGCTACGTGCGGTTTCGGTGGACCCTGACCGAAGAGGAGCCCGCGATCAAGACGTACGACCAGGACGGATGGGCCGCGCTCGACGATGCCCGTCGCATGTCCGTCGTCCCCTCCCTCGCGCTGCTCGACGCGCTTCATGCCCGGTGGGTTCGGCTCTGCCGCTCGCTCTCGGAGGCAGACTGGGAGGAGGCATATCATCATCCGAAGGGCGGACGCATGACGCTCGATGAAGCGTTGGGGCACTACGCGTGGCATGGCCGGCATCACGCGGCCCACATCACCACACTGCGCGAGCGCGAGGGGTGGTGAGAACAGCTCGGGGGAAAGGTCCAATCCGTTGACCGGAGGTAGCCTGTGGGAGCCACGAGCCGAGAGTCGAATGGATAAGGGACGGGGCGGTCCATGCATTCTGCACCCACCCGCCCAATGCGGCACCGGTACTGTTGGGCGGGCGAGAGCGCGCCGCCCTGCGCCGGATCAGCTCTCGGTCGGTGCCATGTCACGGACGATCTGGAGCAGGTCGAGCGTCGTAATGATGCCCACCACGTCGCGGTGGCTGCCGGAACGCACGACGAGCAGGCGATGCAGCCGTCCCCGAATCATCTTGTCGGCAATTTCGGCGGCGGGCGTGTCCTCGTCCACGCAGAACAGCGTCGGCATCATGATATCCTGCACGGTGGGTGCAGATGCCGTGTCCGGCAGGGTGTCGGGCACGTGAAGCGGAGGGGGCCCCTGCTGGTAGAACGCGGGCGGCGCGTCCTCAGGCGGCTCCGTCGCAGGCGACTCCGTGCTGCGGTGCTGGACGATGTCGCTGAGCGAGACCACCCCGACGAGTGCTCCCCCCTCCGAGACTACGGGGGCTCCCGAAATCGCATGTTCGGTCAGAAAGGCGGCGAGTTGCTGAACGGTCCAGTCGGCTCGGGCAGCGAGCACGTCCGATGACATGAGGTCCTTGGCCGTCGGTGAAGGCATGCAATCAAAGGCGGTTGTGAGCGGCGGAGCGAAAAGTGCGTGGACGCGGCGACAGGGACATCACGCCGCGCCATGCGGGAGACATAGTGCGCACCGCACAAACTAAGACCGCTAGTGCGGCCGGTCAACGGGGGCATCGAAATCCGGTCCGCGCAACGACCCCGGAGCAACGAGGCGCCCGCCGACGCAGGAGTGCAAACAGCGAAAAGCCCCTGCGTCGCCGGTCAAAGCGATTCAGGGGCTTTTCTGCAGGTGCAATGTGCCTGAGAGAGGACTCGAACCTCCACGGAAAAACCTGGAACGCATGATGCGCGCACTCAAAAACATCCGGTGTCGAGAGGGGTTAAGAGGAGGGAAAGAGGACGCCAGCCCCCC
>CAYFRX010000120.1:0-8993 GCA_964345515.1 uncultured Rhodothermales bacterium | reverse complement strand
TACGAGCCTGCACGGGAACGGTCTGTAGGGAAATTCCTCGTCTACCATGTAATAGAATCTTGCACAAGCCCATAAAAGGAGAACGCCGCTCCCTGGAATGGGGGCGGCACCTGCCAAGACGTACACGACGATAGCGTCCCCGGACATCGCGAGGAGCCACGTACTCGCGACATCGGAGACCAGGCATCAAAAGTACGCCTTCAAGACGTACTGCTGGACCATGCGCTGCGTGTTGAAGAAGGATCCGTTGAGCGCGATGGCGCTGCGCATGACATCGACGTAGCCCGACCGATCGTTATAGAACTTCGGCACGATGACGTGATGGAGCTTGCCATACATCGATGTCGCATCGTCCTCCCGATTCGACGTCTCAGGATCCGAGGTGCCAATGGCCCAGCCCGTCGTGCCCTCGATCCAGCCTTCCAGCCACCAGCCGTCCAAGATGCTGAGCTGCGGCACCCCATTCAGCGCCGCCTTCATACCGCTTGTGCCGGACGCTTCGTTGGGCGGCTTCGGCGTGTTGAGCCACACGTCCGATCCCGACACCATCAGCCGCGTGGTTCGCTTGTTGTAATCCGGGATGTACGCGATCCGAACGTCATCGCCCAGCGCGGCCTTTGCGTTGAAGATGCGCTGAATGATGCGCTTGCCCTCTTCGTCGCGCGGGTGCGCCTTGCCGGCATAAATGATTTGAAGCGGCCCCACGCGGCCGGCGATCTTCCGGAGCCGGTCCAGGTCGCTGATCAGCAGATCGGCGCGCTTGTACGGCGTCATGCGCCGGGCGAAGCCGATGGTGAACACGTCAGGATCGAAGCGAAGATTGGTGGTGCGCTCGACTTCGTCACAGAGTGCTTCCTTGGCCGTGTGGTGAGCCGCCCAAATCTTTTCGCGCGGAATCTTGAGCGCGTATCGAAGACTGAAGTTGTCTTCCTCCCAGCCGGGAACGTGCTCGTCGAACAGGGCCTTGAACGGCTCCGACACCCACGAACTGGCGTGGACCCCGTTGGTGATCGAGTCGACCGGGTAGTCACCGAACATGAGTCGCGAGACTTCCCCGTGCTTCTTAGCGACGCCGTTGACGTAGTTGCTCAGGTTCAACGCGAGGTACGTCATGTTGAGCCGCTTGTCGCTCCCCTGGGTAACCTCGTGGAGATCCTGAAGCTCGCCGTTCATGCCCAGGATGCGCCGGAGCGTCTCGACGCTGTAGGGATCGTCGGCGTCGACAAACTCCTCCGAGGAGCGGTCGAGCACGCGCTCCACCAGATCCAGCGGAAACTTATCGTGCCCGGCCGGGACGGGCGTGTGCGTCGTGAACACGCATTGCTGCCGCACGGTCTCGATGTCCTCGCGCGTGATCGCCTTTCGCTCGTGCTGGGTGGCCGAGCGGTCGAGCAGGGCGAGGGTGAGCAGACTGGCGTGCCCTTCATTCATGTGGTAGCGCTGCACCTGGTCGTAGCCGAGGGCGTGCAGCATCCGCACGCCGCCCACGCCGAGCACCGTCTCCTGACACAGCCGATAGTGATCTCCGCCGCCGTAAAGCGTGCCGGTCAGTTCACGGTCCCATTCGGTATTCTCGGGAAGATCCGTGTCGAGGAAAAACACGGGCACGGTGTGTTCCGTCAGCCCCTCCACGTCGAAGCGCCAAGCGCGAATTTGCACGTCCCGGTCTTCGATCTGCACGGTGACCCGCTCCGGCATTTCGACGAGGTAGTCCGCCGGATCCCAGTCGATGGGCGTCTCGGTTTGCCATCCGTTGTCATCGAGGTGCTGGGCAAAGTAGCCGTTGCGATACAGCAGCGACACGGCCACCATGGGCAACTCAAGGTCGGCAGCCGAGCGAATGGTATCCCCGGCGAGGGCGCCAAGCCCCCCACTATACGTGGGCATGTCGGGCTCCAGGGCGATTTCCATCGAAAAGTAGGCGACGGAATGAGACGAAGTCTCCATAATGGTCTATTCAAGTGGGGTGGAGATGAGTGCGGCCTGCCTGAACGGAGGCGCGTGGGGATACGCCTGAGGCGGGCCCATGGGTTAACGTGACGGGTACTTATGAACCGTTTGAATGGGAGTTTCCCCGGATGCGGCGCTGAATGGATTAACTTTCACGCACTTCTCGGATGCGCCTGGCCCAGATGCCTCAGCGCCATTTGTCGATTCGGCCCGGTGCTGGAGCCATCTCTCTAAAAGGCCTCCAGCAGCGTAATGTAGAGCGCCCCACCAGCCGGGCTCAGGGCGTAATCGACGCGGCCATGCACGCCCTCGTCGTTGAGGCGAAGCCGGAGCCCCGCCCCCACGGCGTACTTGGGATCATCCAGCGCAAACGCGCCGAGCCGCGGCGCCACCTCGCCAACGTTGGCAAAAGCCGCCGCCTTGAAGCGCCAGATGAGTGGCACGCGGTACGCCGCCTGCACCGACATGAAGAGATGGTCGCGGTAGCGCCCCTCCCGATACCCCCGCATGAGGTCGTCGCCGCCGAGAAGCGGGAGCAGTTGAAACGGCGCCGTCCCTACGACGGCCTCCGCATAGCCTTGCACCGCCAGCACATGCGACGGGGCCACCGGCACGTACCGCCGGGCATCGAGCGCAAGCCGCCCGAACGTGTGCCGGTCCTCGGCCCAGGCTGCATGCATCATGGCCGCGACCTCGACGAAGCGACCCTGCCGCGGATAGTACAGGTTGCCCCGCCCGTCCCGAGTAGACCGCAGGCCGAGGCCCACAGTCGTTGCTCCGGTACGCCCCGGGATGGGCTGCGTATCCAGGCGTTGGCCTGTGGCCACGTCGGTCACCGCCTCGGATCGCACGCGGAGCTCAGGGCCAACCCGCCACCCGCGCCAAACCGCCCGTTGAAGCTGCGCGCGGACGTCGAGGATGCGGGCCGTGTATTCCTCCTCCAGCGCCGCCGGCACGGAAGGCCCGATGCCGTAGAAGGCGTTCGGATAACGGCTCATCCACACTTCACCATCGAGGCGCCATCGCCCCTGCTTCCAGTAGAATTCCGGCAAGATCTGGACGTAAAATTGCCGGCGCTGCGTGTAGATCGTGGCGGCCTGAATGCCGGACGTCGGGCTCTGCGCGTCGAGGCGCGTGTAGTAGCCTAGCACGAGGCCGCCCGCAATCTTGGTTTTGGGCGTGTAAAACGCGTTCGGGAGGACGAGTACACTGCTGGGCGCCGAGTCTGCCGCACTAGAGTCGGGGGCGGGCTGCGCGACGGCCGGCGCGACCATCCCGAGGACGAGCACGGCCCCGATGAGTTGCTGCATCCCGCCGATTGGGACGGTCCTCCAAGCAAAAGCAAATCGGTTCATGAGACGGCGTGGAAAGCGAAAAGCAGCCGGTGCGCGAGACGCCTACTCGGTGGACGACGCCGGAGTCACGCGGGCTACCAGCACTGGACAGGACGCGCGGCGCACCACGCGCGCCGTCACACTGCCGAGCAATAAGCTTTCCAGACCCGACAATCCATGCGACGCGATCATGATCAGGTCACTGTCCAGCGCCTTGGCCTGCTCCACAATGACGGTCGCCGCGTGCCCCTCCTCCACGTGCGACGTAACGTTGACGGCGTCGTCCGAGGCGGTCGCGGCGAGGTGAGTCAGCTGATTGGTTGCCTGATCCGTGGGATCGGGCACGAGGTCGTGGAGGGTGACGGCCCCGACGAGCGGAGCCGGAAACGGAAGCGGCTCGACGACGTGAAGCAGGTCCAGTTGGGCACTGTAGGTCGAGGCCACGTTGAGGGCGGCCCGGAACAGCGGTACGGTGTACTCGGACAGGTCCACCGGCACCAACACACGGTCGATGACCGGGGGCGGCGGTACGACGTCCTCCTCACTTCGCACCGTCATCACGGAGCATGGGGCCTGCCGCACCACCTCTTCGGCGACGCTGCCCAGCACGAACCGCTTCATGCCGCGGCGGCCGTGCGTGCCTATCACGACGAGGTCGACGTCGTGCTCCTCAGCGTACTCGTTGATGACCGGCCCGGGCGCGATGCCGCGGTCGTGGTCCCGCTGGATGTCGAGATCCTCGGCCTCGCCCTCCTCAATGAGTGCCAGCATCATCTCCTGGGCCCGGTCTTCCATCTCCTTGAACACGGAGTCCTCCCCAGCGCCGACGGTGTACGCCGACCGGATCGGGTCTTCCCCTAAGCTCGGCGCCACGTTCAACAGGTGCAGCTGCGCGTCGTGGCGGCGGGCCATCCGGACGGCGTGGGCGAAGGCCCCTTTTGCGCACGGCGAAAAATCGGTGGGATGGAGAATGGTGTTGACGGTGAACATGCACGCGAGGGGATGGGTGAGAAAGCTGACGTCGATTCAGGATGTAGCGCGCTCATCGCGGACTGCGGTCGATGCGACGAGCGATTTGCCGAAGCTTTTGACGGTAAATACGGGACAGGGTGCCATGCGCACCACCTTCTCCGCAACGCTGCCGATGAGCAGCCGCTCGATCCCGGTTCGGCCGTGCGTGGCAATCGTGACCAAATCGATCGGCTCGTCGCTGAGCCGGTCGAGGATGACCTCCACGGGATGGCCGACCTGCACCGACACCGTCGCGTCCACGCCCGCTTCCCGGGCCGCGCCGGCGTACTGCGCCATCGCTGCGCGTACGCGGCGCTCCACCGCCTCATCGTCGTCAGAGGCGTGCTCTTCGAGCCGGTACACCGAAGGAAAGCTCGATTGCTCGATGACGTGGAGCAGATCGAGTTGGGCGTCGTAGGTCGCGCCGATGGCCCGCGCATGTGCGAACAGCGCGTCGGTGTGATCGGAAAGCCCGAGCGGCACCAGAATTCGATTGATGTCGCGGTTGGGCTCGGGCTGCTTGTTGCCGCACACGGTCAGCACCGGACAGTCGCTGAGACGTACGACTTCTTCGGCCACGCTGCCCATGAGAAGCCGATCCACGCCGCGCCGCCCGTGCGTGCCCATCACGACCAGGTCGGTGTCCTGCTCGTCCGCGTACGCCAGCACGCCCTCGGCGGCGGAGCCGTGCGTGCGCTTCGCGCGATGGATGCGCTCGTCACCCGGCGCCTCCGCCCTCGACGGAACGGGTACGTGAAGCTGTTCGAGGATGTCCGCTTCCGTGATGTCGACAAGGTGCGCGAGATCATCCAATCCACTCGTCTCAACCACGCGGAGGATGTGCAACTCGGCGTCGGACTGCTCCGCCAGAAAGGCGGCGTGGGCGTGGGCGTATTCGGCACAGGTCGAGCCGTCGGTAGGAAACAGAATAGATTGGACTTGCAGCATGGCGTGTTGAGGATCAGTGAGCAACGTGAGTGGGCCGGAGAACCCTCTTTAGGTCGTGGCGGCATCGGCCTCTGCCGAGGGACGGAGGGGCGACTTGCCGAATGCCTTCACGGTAAGCACCGGAGCGGTGACGTGGCGGACGACTTTTTCCGCCACGCTGCCCATCAGAAAGTGCTCCAGCCCCGTGAGCCCGTGCGTCGACATGACGAGGAGGTCGCTCTGATTCCTTTGGGCGAACTGCGTGATTGCGCGCGCCGCCCGGCCGTCAACCACGTGCATCTCCGCTGGGGTGCCGGTTCCTGCATCGACCGCCTCCCAGGCCGCGTGCAGACGGTCGCGCACCTTGTTCTCGATGTCAGGCTGCACGTCGTAAATCGACCGCACGCCACCGACGTAAAAAGCCGGATGGAGGTTCTCCTCAATCACGTGCAACAGATCCACCTGGGCCCCGTAGAGCTGGGCAAACTCGCGGGCGTGGCGCAGCGCATCCTCCGCAAAATCAGAGAAGTCGATGGGTACCAGAATGCGCTCCATCGTCGGCAACGCGCCGTCATCGCCGTCTTTCCGCACCGTCATCACGGGACGATCGGCGCGGCGGACGACCTCTTCGGCGACGCTGCCAATGAGCAGCCGCCGCACGCCCCGCCGCCCATGCGTGCCCATCACGATGAGGTCGGCGTCTAGATCGGAGGCGTACCCGAGGATGGCCGGCGCCGCCGCCACATCGCGTCGGACATCGGTCTCGAACGTCACGTCGGCAAACCGGTCGGCCAGCGGCGCGTCGTCCGCGTCGACCAGCAGGCGCTCGCGGATCTGAGCGTCGCGCTCGGTTCCCGCGGCCGGGGCATCCGCCTCGAACGGGTCTTCATGAAGCACGTCGGCATGCACGAGGTGCAGGGTGGCGCCCGTCTGCTGCGCCAACCCGACGGCATACCGCATCGCCTGATCGGAGACGGGAGAAAAGTCACGCGCGAGCACGATGTCGTTCAGTTGAAGCATGGTCGCTTACGAGGTGATGAAAGGATATATGCGAATCGCCCTCAATAACGGCCGGTCGCTGAGCCACACGTTCGCCAATATACGCCCGAGACGGCCCGCTGCCTACCCGCAAACTCAGGATTTTGCGGTAAGGGAGATCCCCACACCGAACGGTCACCGAACGGTGTATCCTCCGTCGACCGTCAGCGTTTGGCCGGTAACGAACGACGCCTCGTCGGAGCAGAGCCAGCGGACGGCGTTCGCGATTTCCTGCGGCTCAGCAAAGCGTTTCATCGGATGGGCCTCGACGGCCTCGCGGCGCCGCTCGGGGTGAATCAGCGCGCCGGTCTGCATCTGCAAATCGGTCTCCACAAAAGATGGGCACACGGCGTTCACGCGGATGCCGTGCTCGGCGTAGTCCAGCGCCGCGGCTTTCGTCAACCCCACCACGCCATGATCGGCGGCGATACGCGCCGGGGCCTTCATCAACGCCACCTGGCCAAGCACGGACGCCATGTTGACAATCGCCCCGCCGCGCTCCTTCATGTGGTGAATCTCGTGCTTCAAGCACAGCCATACGCCGCGCAGGTTGATGCTCATCACCCGATCCCAGTCGGCCACGTGGTAATCCGCCGTCTGTCCACGGGCCCCCGCGATTCCCGCGATGTTGCACGCGCAGTCGATGGGACCCAACGCATCAGCGACCTCCTCGATGAGGGCAGCCACGGCGTCGGTGTCGGACACGTCCACCCGAACGGCGAGGGCTGTGCCCCCTTGCTCTTCGATGTCAGCAACCGTCTCGCCCCCAGCGGCCTCGTCGAGATCGGCCACGGCGACGTGCGCCCCCGCCGCAGCTAACGTTTCGGCTGTGGCGCGCCCGATGCCGGCCCCTCCGCCTGTGACGAGGGCCACCTTTCCGTTGAGTGGAGTCATTCAGTCGTGCTGGTGCGATGGATGATGTAAGCGGGAGCAGATCCTGTGACTCGTAGATCACGAAGCGACGCCATAAAGTCAACTTCCCGAATGTCAACGCCCCGCGCCCTCCGCCGCACGCGGCGCTTGGGCGGCCCATTGGAGCACAGCGGCCGATCCGCGCAACCGTGGGCCTTCTTGCAACGTGACGTCAGCCGCCTCGCAGTGCGCGGCTGTCCAATCCGCAAAGTCGACGGCCGTCCCGCGACCGTTGCGTGTCTCGGCGATGAAGATCAGGTTGCGCTCCTCTCCGGCACCGAGCTTCACCACGTCCACGCCGATCGACACCTGGTCGGCCCAGGACGCGACGAAGGCGTTGGACCCCGCCGTATCGAGCGGCCCTATGGCGCGACAGGGTGGGTCCGGGATGAGAGGGGGTGAGGCCCGAACCGGCAGTCTCCGATTCCTCCTCGCAGCCGACCGGCCCGCGGCCGCATCGTGACGCGACCCGCTAGGCCGTGCCCTGCGCGACCGTGACGACATCCTCCAGGATCATGTAGAGGCACGGCACGAGCACGAGGATGATCGAGGTCGCGAAGACGATGCCGAGGCCCAGCGAGATGGCCATTGGAATCAGCTGGGTGGCCTGGCCGGAGGTTTCGGGGATGACGGGCGTAAGGTGGCCGAAGGTCGTCAGCGTCGTCAGAATGATGGGGCAGGAGCGGCGGAGCCCCGCCTCGGGGATGGCGTCGAAGACGGAGTGATCGGCGCGCTTTCGGCTTGCGGAGCGTCCAAATGTCGGTGTCGTCCTACAGCCCGCCCCGTCAGTTGCGCTCGGCAGCGGAGGTGACGAGTACGTGCTCAAACGCAGAATCTTCGTCGAATGCCTCGCGAGATGGCGCGTAGTGATCGGTGCCGGTGTGGTAGGGCAGCCGGATCGTGGCCACGACGCCAGTGCCCTCGTCCACCGTTCCAACGTGCAGATGGGCTTCGTCCGCGAGAGGGATGTCCTGCGGCACCTCCTCGTCGAGCACGCGGCGCAAGAGCTCACTCAGCCGGGCCATCATGCGGCGCACGCCCTGCGGATCGCGTCCCACGAGTGTGCTGATCGCGTGCAGGGTATTGAAGAGCAAGTGTGGATTCAGTTGCATCCGGAGCGCGTCGAGTTGCGCCTCCGTGAGTTGCTTCTCCAGCTCTCGCGTCCGCGCCTGCAGCCGCTCGGTCTCTTCCTGGCGTTCTTTCTTCTGGAGGCAGTAGTCGCGCGCGAATCCCGCGGCCAGCACGACAGTGTAGACGACCAGATCGACGTGGATGTAGTGTGCATGCGGTCCTTCCTGGCGATCCGGGTTGGGGCCGGCGCCGGTATGCTGCACCACCTGCGTCGCCTCCCCGAGCGAGCCGTCGCTCTGCACTGGAAAAACGGCCACCGTGCCGCTCACGTAGGTGGCCACCAGCACCCACCGCCCCGTCTTGTCGATGCTGATGTAGCACGGCGACTGCCCGCCCGCATCCACGGTGTTGAGCAAGGTCAACGCGCCAGTGGCATCGTCCACCCGGAAGGCGCTGACGGAGGATGCGTCGACTGTTTGGTTCACGCTGTAGAGGTACTGCCCGTCGGGCGACAGCGCCAGGTAGGAGGGGTTCGCCGCCTCCGTGACCTGTCCCGACGTGGAGAGCGCCCCCGTGGACGGATCGAAGTCGAGACGGTACACGCCGTGTCCGCCGCCCTCGCCGCTCGTCCACGTCCCGACGTAGAGACGCAGCGCATCGTCCGGAGCGTCCGACGACTGGCAGCCCGCGAGGGCAAACATCAATGCGAGCAGGGTGATCGCGAGCGTCCCTGGGCACAAGTGGGCCGAT
>CAYFRX010000119.1:0-9019 GCA_964345515.1 uncultured Rhodothermales bacterium | reverse complement strand
TTGGAGGGTTCACACGTCCGACGTACTCACGTTCTCGCGTGGACGGAGCTACCGGGCGGTTTGTGTGGTGCCGTTGGCGTGCTGCTCGGACAGTGAGAGCGGCTGGTTGAAGCGCTGCAGCCGCTCGGCGGCCTGGGCGAACTGCGCCCGCATCGCCTGCATGGCCTTGCGCGCCTCTACGATCTCCTCGTTCAGCTTCTCGGACTCGTGCGTCAATTCCTCGCGGATGGTGGCAATCGCGCTGGCCATCGGCACCTGCTTCTCGTACAGGCTGTTCAGATCCTGCACGTTGGCGTCGAGCGCCTCGGCCTGGCCCATGAGGCTATTGCCCGCCTTGCGCAGGCTGCCGCGAAGCTGGTCGACCTCTTCGGAGAACGAGACGCCGACCTGCATGGCGCCGTCTGAGCGGTTGACTTCGTCTTCGAGCGCGCGGGTCATCTCGCTGAGACCGCCGGCCGCCTTGCTGATGCGGCCGCGCAGCTTGTTCAGCTCTTCGTAGACGTCGTTCTGACTGGCCAGCGCCACGCGAATGTTCTGCATCTCCTCGGCCAGGCGCTCGGCCTCTTGGGTGAGCTGCTCGGCGGCGCCGCCCACGTGGTCGCCCAACTGCCGCACGGCCTCGGGCACCTCATCGGGCCCCTCGGGCGACGCGGCGGCTCCCTCCTCGTCGCCATCGGCCGGGACGTACTTCATCTCGCGCATCATGCCCATGATGATGAACACCAAGGCTTCGCCGAGAAAGCCGACGAGCACAAACTGCTTCCACGTGAGGGTCATCCCCATCACGTCGGCTTCGAAATTAAAGATTTTGGCCATCACGCCCAGTATTGCCAGGGCGCCGAAGACGCCGATGGCAAAGTGGGTGGGGGACCATTTACGTTCGAGTTTATAGCCCGAAGGCGCTGACGTAGGCATGGTTACTAAAAGCGTTGCTGTAGGGGATCGATGAGGAAAGGCGAATCGGCCGCTGCATGCGAGCGGCGGTTCAGCTATTGGTTGCCGCCGGCACTGCCGGTCGGGGTGCCCTCGGCGCCACTCGCCGAGACGGGCTCCGCCGGTGGCGCGACGGGGCCGTTGGGCACGCGGAAGTCCTGCTCCAGCGCGGAGACTTCGCGCACGCATCGGAAGCCGACCGTGGCGGAGGGCTCGCTCTTGTGCTGCGTGTCGCGCGCGGCCACGCCGATGTAGAAGGCACTCGACGTCCAGGACCCACCGCGCACGACGCGCCGCGGCTCCTCTTCGTCTTTGTGGAAGGGGTTGAAATCCGAGATGTCCTCGTACGACGGCGTGTAGGAATCCCGCACCCATTCGGCCACATTGCCCGTCATGCCGTAGAGGCCCCAGCCGTTGGTCGGGAAGGCATCGACCGGCGAGGTGAACGCGAATCCATCGGCCGCGTAGCCGCCGCGCGCCGGATTGTAGTTGGCGAGATATCGGCCGTCTTTGGTGCGCGTGTCGAAGCCGTCCCACGGGTAGATGCGTCCCAGGTGACGAGCGCGCGCAGCGTATTCCCACTCGGCCTCGGTCGGGAGGCGCTTGTTGAGCGCCTGGCAGTAATCGCGTGCCTGCTCCCACGTCACACCGATGACGGGATAGTCCTCAAAAAGCGGGCTGCGGAAGTACGTCTGCCAACTCTCCTGGCTGCGCACCTCGGCCCAAATCGTGGAGTCAGGCAGGTACAGATCGCGCTGCTCGCGCGGCATGTCGTTCAGGAAGGCGCGGTAGTCGGTGTTTGTCACCTCGTGTTCGTCGATGTAGAAGGCGTTGACGGTGACGTGCTTGCGCCCGGCGTTCTGCAGCGCGAGCGGGTCCTCGGCCGTCAGGCCCATGATGAACATGCCATCCGGCACGAGCACCATGCCAGGGTAGCGATCCGGGTCGAACCGCTGCCCGCCGAACCGTCCGGCTTCCAGCGTGTCAATCGCCGTGCTGTCCATGGCGAGCGGCGGGAGCGGCGGCGGCTTCTCCTTGTCCTGATTGAGCCGGTACGAGATCCCGATGCGCGGCGTCCAGGACCGCTCTTCGCGATCGGGGCCCTCGAAGGCGGACCATCGGTGTTCAATCTCAATGAAGACGCCGGTCCGGTCGTTGAAGCGGTACTCGAAGCCGACGCCCATAGGAATCACCGACGTCGCGTTGTTGCTGCTGGCGAGGTACCGCCCGAACCCGACTTGGACGTACGGATCGAGCGACTGCTCCTGCCACGGGCGCAGCGACACGCCCCCCTCTAGGGACGCTCCGACGCCATACGCGATGCCGCCGTAGATCTGGAACAAATCGGTGTACTTGGCCCGAAGGGCAAGCTGCCCGCCGACCGTAGGATTGACCGTGCCCTGGTAGAGCTCCGGCGCGGACAGCGTGGACCCACCACCGACGTGTAAGTATTGGGCCGAGGCGATCTGCGCAGGAAGCACGAGGCTCGCTGCCCAGAGCATGACGAAAAGAATGGATCGCGCCGCGTTGATCGAATGCATGGGGGCTACTCGGGCGTCAGTTAATTGTTGAAAGAGATGCGGTGGCCAATCGTGATGTGCAGCATAAAGTCATAGGGTTGCGTGTCGCCCCCGGCGTTGTCGAGATAGTCATCCATCACCCACCGCAAGGCGATCCGGACGCGCCGGTCGATCACCACGCCGATGGGCACCGATACCGACCACTGGTCGCTGCCGACCGGCTCGGTGTCGAACGATGAAGCGATCTGGCTCGGATTGGTGTGGGTCGGGCGATGGTTCAGAAACCCGATCCCACTGTAGATGCGCACGAGATGGGGGCTCGTCCAGTCGATGCCGATGCCGCCCTGCAGCTCGGCCCGCAGGATGCGGTTCGAGAACCCAAGCTGCGCATCCTGCACGCGAACTCGGCTGAAGCCGCCTTCCAGCGCGAGATATGTCGCTCCGAAGCGGCGTTCTGCATTTATATAGAGGTCGAGGCCGCTGCGCAGCATCGAACCCATTGTGGTGCCGGCCAGCCCTTGATTGAGGTCCCCGCGGTACGTGGCCAATCCCCCGCCGAGGGTCACAGCATCCAAAAAGGCCGTCGAGTCGGATTCGGCACGGTCAGGGGCAGGCTGGGCGCGGGCGGACCCGACGAACAAAAGGCAGCCGCCCATGATGAGCAGGAGGAGAACGCCCCACGGGCGCCGCAGAAAACGAGTGGCGAGCATGATGGCTTGGTGGATTGAGCGGTCGACGAGCGGTGTGTGCGCATTGCGCCTTACTGCTGCGCAATTTCCGTTCCCTACTATCATCCATCGGATGATACACTCCAATCCATAAGATGTCCTCATAAAAATATATCGATTCCCCGCCGATTTCCCGACACCCAAACGGCGTATCCTGAGGCTAAAAGGCCTTCTGCACGGACCAAGGCATGAATCAGGCCCCAATCAGTGGAGCCTCACCGTACCCTTTCTGCCAGTCGCCCTCGCAAAAGCCATCGGTCTCCCGGGTCGAATATGATAGTTTTTACCCACCAAGCGGGGAGAATTCGTAACTTTATGTAGGGGGCTCAGCAGGGGTGTTCCCCTTTTAGCGTCGCTGAGCCGCATCGCATCGGTGCGGAACGCCCCTTGCACCACCGGGCCAGTGAACATCGTCAACGCAGCGCGGCCCATGCGGCGGCAGCCACGACGACGGTTCCACCAGAGCAAAAAAGCTCGCGCACACCCACGCTACGAGCTCCCGTTTCATAAGAAGTGAAAGACCCATGGATACCCTGAATACGCAGACACTCACCCTCTTCCTGACACTAACGCTTGGCTGCTTTACTGCCCTCGCCCCGACCACGGCCCAGGCCCAGACCGCCGAAGCCAGCGGCCTGGCTACGGCCCAAGTGTACAACACCACGCTGCAGGTGCAGCACCGCTCAGACCTCGACTTCGGCGCCGTGGTGGCCGGCAGCAACGCCCAGAACGTGACGAAGGACCCCGTCAACGGCGGTCAGGACGTCGCCTCTTTCCGAGTCACGGGAAGCTCAACGGCCAGCGTGCTCCTGACTATCACCACGAACGACCTCGCGGACGACCAGGGGAATACGCTCCCGTACACTCCGTCGGTGACCGGTGCTCAGTTCGACAACCAGGGCGCCTCGCAGGCCGTCAGCCTGAATGACCAGGTGAACCTGAATCAGGCCGGCGACTTCTTCGTCTGGATCGGCGGCACGATCACCGTCGGCGCCGACCAGGCCCCGGGCGCATACGAATCGACGATTACGGTAGGCGCGGAGTACTTCTAGTGCCGTCGGCCTGGTCGGCTCGATGCACTGCACGCTGAAGAGCGGGTCAGACCTTGTCCCTGGCCCGCTCCTTCACGTTGAGCCTTCCGCCCTTCCCTGTGCCGCGGTTCATCCGTCAACGCCTTCGCTCTATGCTTGCCCGCGTTCTCCCTCTCGATTTGTCGCGTCCCCTGGTTGTGAGCCTCGCGCTCCTGCTCGGCGGTATCACCGGCCTGACGGCTCACGCGCAAGTGGTCGTCGCCCCCAAACTCGTCAACCTGAGCGACGACGAGCGGTTTGCATCGGTCTTCGTCGAGAACCGCACGAATCGCCCGCAGGAGGTCGTCCTGGAGTTTAAGTTCGGCTACCCGGTGACGGACTCGCTGGGCAGCGTGTCCATGCGCTACGGCGATCAGCAAGCCGCGGACAGCTTGGCGATTGGCACATTCATCAAGCCGTACCCGCGGCGGTTTCTGCTGCCACCCGGGCAACGCCAGCGCGTCCGCCTCGCCCTCCGGCCGCCTAGCGACCTACCGGACGGCATGTACTGGTCGCGCTTGGCGTTCACGGCCAGCCAGTACGAACAGGACACCCCACCCCCAAATCGGGCTGCCATCGAGACGAAGATCAACTACCGCTACCGGCAGGTCATCTCGGTCTTCTACCGGCACGGCTCGCTGGAGACCGGGCTTCGCTTCCGAAAGATGCGCAGCTCGCGCGACCAGGATAACATCTACATCACAGCGCACGTCGAGCGGACCGGCAATGCGCCGTATCTGGGCACGGCCCTGCTGGAGGTCGTCAACGACTCGACCGGGACCGTCGTGATGACGCAGGAAGACAAAGCGGCCGTATACTTCGATATGACCCACCGGTTTGCGCTCCCACGCCCCGACTTGATGACGGGGACGTACCGGGCCAAGGTGACCTACGAGACGCGACGGAAGGACGCCGCATCCTCGGATCTGGTCCCCGCTCCGCCGGCTTCTCGCTCCCTCCTCTTCGCGATTAATTGAATCGTGCTGTGCTTCGGCGATGGTGTGTTTCTTTGTTGCTATGGTTCTGGGCGCTGGTGAGCCTTCCGCCGCTCACCGCGGGGCAGTCCAGTCCGCAGGAGCTCCTTCTGGAGTTTTCGTACCGGAACGTCATCCATGAGCTCGTCTCCGTCTATCAGCAGGACGGGGAGGCGTATCTGCCGGTTGGGTCGCTCTTTGAGAAGCTCCAGATTGAAGCGCGCGTTGACGCCCAGGATCGGACCATCCGTGGCTTTTACTTGGATCCGGAGACCACGTACCACATCGACGTGGGGGACGGCACGACGGTCGTCGGCGGACGGTCGTTCCCCTTCAATGCTGACGCCGTCGTCGTGGGTCAGCGGGACCTGTTCGTGCGCGCCGACCTGTTGAAGACGTGGTTCGACCTCGACTTTACGCCGGATCTGCGCGACCTCCAGTTGTCGCTGTCGACCCCGCATCGCATGCCGCGGATCGCCGCCGTGGAGCGGAAGCGGAAACAGGAACAGCTCAACGCGATGCTCGGCGACCCCTCCCGCCCCCCGATGCGGTTTGTGCGCGACCGCAAGGTGCTGGGCGGCGGCGTGCTCGACTACACGTTGACGGCCCGCGAGCGCGGCCAGTTTGCCAACGACTACTCCTACCAGTTGCGGAGCGGCATCGAGGTGCTGGGCGGCGACCTCGAAGGCGGCCTGCAGGGCGACCGGCAGCGCTTCGGATGGCAGACGCGCCGCACGGATCTGCGCTGGCGATACACGCTCCCCCAGTCGTCGGTGCTGCGTCGCGTTCGGCTGGGGGACAGCTTCACGAACGGCCTGCAGAACGTTCCGTACACAGGGCTGAAGCTATCGAACGAGCCGATGGCGCCGCGCCGGCAGTTCTCGACGTACACCATTGACGAGGTGACCGGCCCCAACTGGACCGTCGAGATCTACGTCAACGGTGAGCTGGCCGGCGTCACGACCGCGGATGCATCCGGGCGCTACACCTTCGACATTCCGCTGCGCTACGGCAGCACGATGATTCGCCTCCGCGAGTACGGCCCTACCGGGGGCTTTCAGGAGGCCACACGCCGCGTCAACCTCCCCTTCTCGCTGCTTCCGCCTGGCGAAGTCGAGTACGAGTTCTACGCCGGACGCCGCCGCTTTGCCGGGGATGGTGTGGTGCAGGGGGCCGCCGGCTTCGGCCTCTCGGAGCGCCTGACGGCCCGGGTGGGGGTGGACTACATCGGCGGGCCCCTGCGGACGCCCATCGTGTTCGGCGGTGCCTCAATGCGCGTGGGCAGCTCGTACGTGGCCAGCGCCCGCCCGGCCCCGGGCTACCAGACGCGCCTCGCCCTGAACGCGGTCTACCCCTCGAAGCGCCGGTTCGAGCTCCGGTACACGCACTACCAGCCGTCCTCACACCGGACCATCTACAACCCGACGGCGCTCAACCATGCGGTGCAAACCGACGTGTACCTGCCGTGGCGCGTCGGCGGGCAGAGCGTCACCGCCCAGTGGAGCGGGCAGTTTGCGACGACGGACGACTACGTCGACCTGCAAGCCTTCCCGCGGTTGTCGCTCTCGCTGGGGCCTCTGGGCGTGGCGAGCGCTCGCTACCGGGCATGGAGTCGCGTCCGGGACGGCCGCTTCAATCCCATCCGCGGCGATCTCACGGTCGACCATTTCTACTGGGTGCCGCGCAGCAAATCGGTGCCGGCACTGCTTCGGGGCGTATCGCTTCGGTCGCGCTTCACCTACGACACGCGCTTCGACCAGTGGCGGACCGGACGGCTGAGCCTCTCGCGCCGCATCGCGTCGTTCGCCCGCGTGCGCTTCACCGCCGGTCGCAACTTCCGGTCGGGGTTTAACTTCGGGGGCGTGCGGCTGTCGCTGACCTTGCCCCACGCGCGCGCCCTGGCTGAGACCCGCCAATTCGACGGCCGCCTGCAGTCGACGCAGCGCCTGACCGGCAGCATCGGGTACGACCATACCCACGACCGCTTCGTCTTCAGCGATCGACACTGGGTGGGCGAGTCGGCCACGTCGGTGCGCTTCTTCATCGATGAGAACGGCAACGGCATCCACGACGACCGGGAGCGCGTCATCGAGAGCGAGGTCTACTACCGTCGCCCCGTCCCAACGCGACCGGGCGACGACAACGTGGTGCGCTCGCAGGGCTTGCTGCCCTACGCCATCCACAGCATCGACCTCACGAACGCCGGCCCCGAAAACCCGAAATGGTCGCCGCGCTACACGGCGTTCTCGTTCCGCTCCGACCCCAACGTCTTCAAGCCGCTTGACATCCCCGTGTTTGTAGGCGGCACGGTGGAGGGCACGGTGACGTGGCTCTACAAGGGCAAGCAGACGCCGGCCAAGGGCTTCACCGTGCACCTCACCAGCACGGAGACCGACTTTTCGATGTCGCTCCCGGTCTTCAGCGACGGCAGCTTTTACGCGTACCGCGTCCCGCCCGGGACCTACCACGCCCGGGTGGACCGGAACCAGCTACGCACGTACAACCTGGTGGCTGAGCCGCCGCGCCGCACGGTGCGCGTCCAGGCCAAGGAGAACGGTGATCGCGTGACGGGGGTCGACTTCGTGGTGATGTCGCCGGATATGCGGCAGAAGTACCTGGCCGAGCGGCGCGGCCCGCCGGCGCGGTATATCGTGCACCTGGGCACCTTCCGCACGATGGACGAGGCGCAGCGCTTCGTAGGGACGCTCCGCAACACGCAGTCGTTCATGACGGCGGTGGAGCGCAACCTGCACGGCCCGCTCAACATTCGCCGGGAGGCCCGGCGCCAGTACGTCGTGGAAACGGACTCCTTTCGCGTGCGCTGGAAACCGGCCCGGCTCGTCACCCACCTGCAGACCAACCCGGCCTTTGCCGACGTGTTCATGATCGAAGCGGACGTGCTCCCCCCTTTCGGGCCAACCACCTATAAATTCGGCGTGCAGGCGGGGACGTACTCTACGCGATCGCGGGCGAAGGTAGCGCTCACGCGCCTGCGGCGCAAGATCTCGATCCCATTTGAAGCCGTCATCGCCGAGGATCCGATCGACGGGGCGCACAAGCTGATTCTGAACGTAGGCTCCAGCCGCGAGGAAGCCCAGCGCTTCCGGACGTGGCTGAGCGAGCGCGCAGGCATTCTCGACACGTACGTGATCGCGCTGCCGGTACGTTTCCTGCCGGGCTTCGATGACGATGGCGATGGGTAGGAATTACGGCCAACGATGAGACGGTGAATGGACAGCTATCTTTTGAGCCAGCCAGTCCTGGTTCAGACCGTGCTCCGGTGGGTGGACAGGGCGAGGATCATCGGCTCTCATCAACGAGGCGGAGTTTGGAAATGCCATGACGCGCATGCCGGTCTACCACCGAGCCAGGTACGTCCCGATACGCACGGTAGACACTTCGGCGGTTCTTTGACGGGAGTGCTGCCCCGCAAGGGATGCTGGTGCACATAAAATGCTTAAGCGTTTGCGCGTGCGTGCCGGTAGCGAGTGGTGTCTGCCCCCGCGGCGGGTGCGCCCGCCCTCCAGACAGCCATTGTCCGGTGACGACTCATACGTTCTGGGCCACATTCTGCAAGTTGTGCACCCAGGGGCCCTGCCCTACGCGTCTCTTTCCGAGGGCGATGGCCATTCTCTAGAGGGCAATATCCCTCAGACGTTGTCATCGCGCGGAAGGGTTTTGGGCCGTGAGGTGGACGGAGTCTCCCTCTGTTTCTCTCCACTACATCTACCTGCTACGTTTGTAGTACGCCATCCGACCGCACTTTTTGCTCTTGCTTTTGCCCTCACTGCGCT
>CAYFRX010000118.1:0-9121 GCA_964345515.1 uncultured Rhodothermales bacterium | reverse complement strand
GCGTCAGGAATCGTGCGGCTCCGGGGAGGGCGAGCCCTGCCGCCACGCATAGGCCAGGAGCGCTCCGCCGAGGGCAATGGCCGGCAGGCTCAGTAACTGGCCCATCTGAAGGGGCAGCACGTCGGCGAACGGCGCCTGCGGCATCTTCACAAACTCGATGAAGAAGCGCGCCGAAAAGATCAGCGTAAAGAAGAGGCCGCTGAGCAGCCCGCGCGGCGTCCGGGCGCCGTAGCGCCGGTAGAGCGCGAGGAGTAGTCCGAAGATGAGCAGGTAGGCCAGCGCTTCGTACAGCTGCGCCGGATGCCGCGGCGTGGCATCGACGCGGGCGAAGACGAACGCCCACGGCAGGTCGGTCGGCACGCCGAGGATCTCCGCGTTGAACAGGTTGCCGAGCCGGATGAAGCTACCCGTCAGGGCCACGGGAGCGGCAAGCCGGTCGAGCAGCCAGAGCAGCGGCTGCTCCGGACGGGACCGCGCGTACAGGTACAGCGCGCCGAGCACGCCGATGAGTCCGCCATGGCTCGCCAAGCCGCCCCGCTGCACCATAATGATCTCCAGCGGGTGACTCAGGTAGTACCCTGGATGGTAGAAGAGAATGTGGCCCAGCCGTGCGCCAATGAGGGTGCCGAGCACGAGGTAGATGAGCAGAATGTCGAGGTCCGGCTCAGGCTTGTCCTCGCGCCGGAACACCCGTCGCATGAGGTAGAAGCCGATCAGAAACCCGAGTGCGAAGAGCAGTCCGTACCACCGAATCGCGAGCGGGCCGAGCCGGACGATGACCGGCGAGACGTCCCAATGAATGAAGGCAGGGGTGAACATCAACGGAAAGGGCTTCAGGAAGTCCAGGCGGGAGCGGGAAGAACGACGCCGCTCTTCATGCCTGATGATGCGGCGGTTCTCAATCTCGGCACTACTGCTCGTGTTTGCAACCACGCCAGACGCACGCAGCGGCTGGATCTAGACCGCCTCTAAATTGGGTGCCGGATGGATCTATCGGTTTTCGGCGTTCGTTGGGGTGCCCTGTTCACCACAGGTTCCATCTCGTGCTGCCCGCCCCGCATGCTGGATTCGGCTGTCTTCAGCGTCTTCCTCTACGCACTTCTGACCGCTATCGCCACCGGATTCGGTGCGCTGCCGTTCCTTTTCGTCAAGACGATGTCGAGCCGCTGGCTGGGCATCTCCAACGCCCTCGCTGCCGGGCTGATGGGGGCGGCCAGTTGGGGGCTCATCTACGAAGGACTCAACTACGGAGCGCCGCGGACCGTGGCCGGCATCGTGGCCGGGCTCGCCTTCATCGTCGGGACCCGGATGCTCCTTGGCGAGGAGGGCGAGGTGGAGTGGGGAGAGATGCGCGGCGCCGATGCGATGAAGATCGTGCTCATCCTCGGCGTCATGACGCTGCACTCGTTCACCGAGGGCGTAGGCGTTGGGGTGTCGTTCGGCGGCGGCGAGGCGTTGGGGGCGTACATCTCGCTGGCGATCGCCGTACACAACATGCCCGAGGGGCTGGCTATCAGCCTGGTGATGGTGCCGCGTGGCACGCCCGTCTGGAAGGCGGCCGGCTGGAGCGTCTTCTCCAGCTTGCCGCAGCCGCTCATGGCCGTGCCGGCCTTCCTGTTCGTCGAGACCTTCGAGCCCTTTTTACCGGTCGGGCTGGGGTTTGCCGCCGGCGCGATGATCTGGATGATCTTCTCGGAGCTCGTCCCCGACGCGTTAGAGGATACCACGCCAAATACGGTCGCGGTCACCGTGGTGCTCGCCATCTCCGCGATGATCGCGTTCCAACAGCTGATTGGCGGGTAGGCGTTGGGACGTTGGACGCTCGACCCTTACCGATCAACCCCCAAACCCGTTGTCCTATCGGGCCCGTACGGTGGGGGATGGAGCGCCATCGGCGTGGACGAGCAGCCAGGGCGCCAGCAGGTCGTTGAGGGCGTCCTGCTCGATGAGGAATGCGTCGTGCCCATGCGGCGACGACAGCACCGACAGCCGGCCGTTCGGGAGCGCCTGGGCCAGTTCGCGCTGCTCCTCCAGCGGATACAGCACGTCCGAGTCGATGCCGATGACGAACGCGGGCTGCTTGATGGATTGCAGCACGTCCGGGTACGCCCCGCGCCCACGGGCCACGTCGTGCGAGTCCATCTGCTGGGTGAGGTGCACGTAGCAGTTCGCATCGAAGCGGTCCACCAGCTTCTCGCCATGGTAGCGCAGGTAGCTTTCTGCGGCGAAGGGGCCATTTGGGGTGCCGTTCGTCATCCGCTTCCGCCCAAACCGCTCCTCGAACGAGGGTCGCGAGCGGTACGAGATCATCGCCATCATGCGCGCGGCAGAGAGCCCGCTGGTCGGGGGCGCATCGGGGTCGTAGTACCCGTCGTTCCAATTGGGGTCGGCATAGATGGCTTGCCGTTGCGCCTCGCTCCAGCCGATGCACCAGGCGGAGTGGCGGCCGCCCACGGCAATGGGCACGAGTGCCCGCACGAAAGAAGCCCCGTCATCCGTGCGGGCGAAGGCCCACTCCAGCACGTGCATGCCGCCCATCGACCCGCCGATGGCCGCGGCCACCTGCTGCACGCCGAGCCGATCGAGCAGCTCGCGGTGCAGAGCCACCGTGTCGCGCGTGGTGGCGGGCGGGAAGTCCGGGCCGTACGGGGTGCCCGTCGCGGGGTTCGTGGTCACCGGCGCAGCTGTGCCGTGCGGCGAGCCGAGCACATTGGCGCACACGACGAAGAAGCGATTGGTGTCGAGCGCGCGGCCCGGCCCGATGAGGTCGCCCCACCAGTCGGTGGCGTCGGCGCCACCGGTGAGGGCGTGGCACACCACGATCGCATTGTCGCCGCGATTGTTGAGTTGGCCCCAGCTCTGATACGCCACCGGCACGTCGTGCAGCGTGTCGCCGGATTCGAGTGTGAACTCCGAAAGCGTGAGGGTTGGCATGGCAGGGTGAGAGGGTGGGAGTGAGGGAAAGGGCGCGCGAGGGAAGCGTCGAGGAACTGGGGAAACGAAGTGCCGAGGCAAATCCCTCGTCTCTCCGATTCCCCGATTCTCCGGCGCGTCTTCGCCTACGCCAGCTGCGGAATCTTCGTGAAGGCCTGCTCGAAGTCGGCCTTCAGGTCGTCGATGTGTTCGATCCCGACGGAAACCCGCACGAGATCCGGCTGCACGCCCGACGCCTTCTGCTCTTCCTCGGCGAGCTGCTGGTGCGTGGTCGAGGCCGGGTGGATGACGAGCGTCTTCGCATCACCCACGTTGGCGAGGTGGCTGGCGAGTTCGACGTTCTCCACGAACGCCTGCCCTGCGTCCGTGCCGCCCCGCACGCCGAACGCGAGCACAGCGCCGAAGCCGTTGTTCAGGTATTGCTTCGCACGCTCGTGGTACGGATGGTCCTCCAGCCCCGGATAGCTCACCCAGCTGACTTCGTCGCGCTGGTTGAGCCACTGAGCGAGGGCGAGCGCATTGTCGTTGCTGCGTTGCACGCGGAGGGAGAGCGTCTCCAGTCCCTGCAGCAGCAGGAACGAGCCGAACGGATTCTGGGACGCCCCGATATCGCGGAGTCCTTCCACACGGGCGCGGATGATGAACGCGACGTTCGCGCCGAGCACGCCGTCTGGGCCGAACGTCTCCCAGAACTTGAGGCCGTGGTACGAGGGTGAGGGCTCGGTGAACTGCGGGAACTTGCCGTTATTCCACGGGAAGGTGCCACCGTCCACGATCACGCCGCCGATGGTGGTGCCGTGCCCGCCGATCCACTTCGTCGCGCTGGCCGTCACGATGTCGGCCCCGTGCTCCAGCGGGCGGCACGTGTAGCCGCCTGCGCCAAAGGTGTTATCCACCACGAGCGGGACGCCGTGGTCGTGGGCGATGTCGGCCAGCCGCTCGAAGTCGGGCACGCTGAAGCGCGGGTTGCTGATCGTCTCCACGTACACGGCCTTCGTATTCTCATCGAGCAACGCGGCGATGGAGTCCGCATCCGGACCGTCCGCGAACTTGACGTCGATGCCGAGGCGGGGGAATGTGTTCTTGAACTGGTTGAACGTGCCGCCATACAGGTGGCTCGACGCCACGATGTTGTCGCCCTGCTCGGCCAGGTTCGTCACGGCGAGGAACTGGGCGGACTGCCCGCTGGCGGTAGCCAGGGCCGCCACGCCGCCTTCGAGGGCTGCGATGCGTTTCTCGAACGCATCGTTCGTCGGGTTCATAATGCGCGTGTAGATGTTGCCGAACTCCTTCAGGGCAAAGAGGTCAGCGCCATGCTCGGCATCGTCGAAGGTGTACGACGTGGTCGCGTAGATGGGCACGGCGCGGGCGTTCGTCGCGGGGTCAGGCTCCTGCCCGGCGTGTACTTGAAGCGTGTCGAAGTGGAGCGGCTTCTGCGAATCGCTACTCATGATTGAGGGAAGGCTGGATGGTGAGAGAAAGCGGCGCGGCGTCACGCGGCCGACGACCATCCAGCGGGAAAAGCGGGTGCAGCGGCCCAAGGAAACGAATGCTGCAGAAGAGGAGCAAAAACAAAATCCTCCACCGCAGAAATGTGCGGAAGAGGATAGCAGTATGGGTCAATCCCTTCCACTCATCTTTCCTCGCGGCTATGTAGCGAGGTAGGAGTTGGCACCTTTCACCGGACCGGGGAACGGTCAAGTGCGGTTGCCAGGGCTTCGTAGGGCCTACCCCCTCCACCCTTCTGGATGAGTCGGCACAAAGGCGTGCCGTCCTGTATGTCATGGATTCCCAACATGTCATGGACCGGTTGGTTCCGAGCCGCGAGATTTCTCTCCAGATGTGCTGGCGTCAGGGGGCAACGGCCCGCGTGGCACCGGTCGAGCGTCCCTGCAAAGATTTGCGATTCACGTTCAAAGACGCGACGCCATGGGGCGCAAACGAGTGCGAGTGCGTGGCGAAAACCGATCCTTCGATCCGCCATCCTGTCACGCTAATGAACCAGGACGAGAATGAACCAGGACGAGTCGAATCGGCAGAGGGACGTCTAGGCCGTGAATTCCGCTCCAGGACGGAAGGGAGGCGCCCCGCGAAGCAGTCAGTTTGTTAGTGAAGATGTTTGTAATAACAAGTTCGAGCACAAGGGTGGGGCGGCACTTTGCTTGTGAAGGATAGTGCATTTCGTTACCCTCTAAACAGGGTAGTATCACGTACATGCAACACGTGCTTTTTCAGAACACTGAACCGAACGAAGGCCTCGTTATGGGACAAAACGAACACGACGTTTCACGACGCGATTTTCTACAGCGTCTCAGTATTGTTGGGGTTGCAGGCATAGGCGGTAGCACCTTGCTATCAGCCTGTGGAGGCGGCTCCGACGGCGAATCAGGCGGCGGTGCCGAGGAGCAGACCAGCGCCGCGGGCGGACAAGCCACGGCCGACCTGGACTGCGACGATCTCTCCGCGCTGTCCGATGCGCAGATGCAACAGCGCAACCAGATGGCCGAGTCGCTGAACTACGTGGCAGAGACGCCGAATCCGGAGCAGAACTGCGCCAACTGTGCGCTTTACCAGCAGCCGGAAGATGAGGAGACGACCGACAATGCGTGCGGCGGATGCCAACTCTTTCCGGGTCCGGTATATCCGAACGGATATTGCACCTCATGGGCACCGGCCTCGTGAGTTTGGAGTGCGCACTGTCGTGGGGGCGGACCGCGTTTCGTCGTCCCCACGGCATTGTGTTTTTCCCCTCGCTTGGGCGCCCCTGGCACAATGCCTTCAAGCGTCCCGACGCCGTGTGGGGGCGATACCCACACTGTCTGCGGTATTCTCTTACAGTGCCGGTAGCAGTGTGACTGTCGCGCACCGTTTCCGGCGACCGGTATACTCAAAACGTCGCTGCTCATTCATTCCTTCGTCTCGAAGCCCAATGAGGCGATCGCACTCTTTGTAACGATCTTGTCCACAACCGCTGAACGCGATATGGCAGCCCCACAAGACCCCAGAGTGTCCTCCGATGCACCGGCCTCCGAAGGGGCCATGAGCGAGGACCGCTCTGACATCGTACAAGAAATTTCTCTGGAGGACTTCACCCCCACCGGCACGCTCGCCGTTACAGGCGCTTATTTCCTTCTGCTCCTGGTTCTGTACGCCCTCATGTACTTCGTCGAGTTTGCCGGCCGCGGCCCCTCCATCATCGATTAACCGAGCCCCCTGCTATGCATATTCACCGATTTGAAAAGATCTGGATCGGGCTCTCGCTCCTCCTCATCGCAGCCTTCATCGGCATCGTGATCTTTGGCTTCGTGGCGCTCGACCTCAAGGTGCCTGGCATGCAGGACAGCGGGACCGTCGATCCGATGAACCTTGCCGAAACAGAGTTCGCCCAACCCGGCGTCCGCCAGACGGGCGAGAACGAGTACGAGGTGTACATGGTGGCGCGGCAGTTTCTCTTCATGCCCGGCACCGGGCGACCGCTTACGCTTCCTGCTGGCGCGGAAGTCACGTTCCACGTGACCAGCCCGGACGTACTGCACGGCATCCACGTGTCTGGAACGAACCTCAACACCATGGTCATTCCCGGACAAGTCTCGACGTTCAAGACCCTCTTCCCCGAACCGGGCTCGTTTGGCATGATCTGCCACGAGTACTGCGGTCCGGCCCATCACACCATGGAAGGCTTGATCGAGGTCGTTCCGAAGTCCGAATTCGACGCAAGCACGCTGATCACATCTCGCTAACGGCATTATGACCTTTGTAGACCATTATCCCAAGGCGACTCGCGTGGTAAAGGCGTCGTTTATCGTCGCCTTTATCGCGCTCGCCATTGGCGGCCTGTTCGGTACGATTCAGGCCTTGCACCGCACGAACATCTTCCGAGGGTTTGTCAGCTCGGTGGAGTATTATACGGTGCTCACCGGGCACGGCGTGCTTCTGGCGCTGGTATTCACCACGTTCTTCATCGTGGGCCTGTACCAGTGGGGCGTCTCCCGAAGTCTCGATCGGGAGCCTAAAAACATGACCTTCACGTGGTCCTGGTTTTGGATCATGACGGTGGGCACCGTACTGACCACGATCGCGATCGTGGGCGGGCTCGTGCCGGGCAGCTCCATCAGCGCCGCCGTGCTGTATACGTTCTATCCGCCGCTTCAGGGGCACCCGCTCTTTTACATCGGCGCAGCGCTGCTCATCATCGGGTCGTGGCTGGCCGGGGCGGACTGGTTCCGCTCGTACCTGGACTGGCGCAAAGAACACCCCGACGATAAGATTCCGCTGCAGACGTACATGACGCTCTTTACCATGCTGATGTGGTACATCTGTACCGTCGGCGTGGCCCTGGAGGTCGTCGTTCTGCTTATTCCCTGGTCGCTCGGGTTCGTCACCAACATCGACCCGCTGCTGCCTCGCACGCTGTTCTGGTACTTCGGGCACGCCGTGGTGTACTTCTGGCTGCTGCCGGCGTATTTCGTGTGGTACAGCATCCTGCCGAAGCTCTCCGGTGGGCGGCTGTTCAGCGACTCGCTGGCGCGCATCGTGTTTGTGCTGTTCTTGCTGCTGTCCACGCCCATCGGCTATCACCACCAGTACGCCGATCCCGGCATCTCCATCGGGTTCAAGTTCTGGGCGCTGATCGTCACGCTCGTCATCCTGCTGCCCAGCCTGATGACGGCCTTCACGGTGATATCGAGCATGGAACATGGCGCGCGCCAACGCGGCGGAAGAGGCTACTTCGCGTGGATGGGGGCGCTGCCCTGGAACAGCCCGGCCTTCGTAGGCTGCGCCCTCGCCGGCATCATGTTCGCCGCGGGAGGCTTTAGTGGCATGATCAACGCGTCGCTGAACATCGACATGCTGGTGCACAACACGGCATGGGTTCCGGGGCACTTCCACCTGACCGTGGGCACGGCGACCGCGCTCACCTTTATGGCCATCACGTACTGGATCTTGCCGCAGCTGACCGGGCGCACGCTCAAGTATAAGAAGCTGGCGCTGGCTCAGCCGTACACCTGGTTCCTGGGCATGACGCTGATGTCCAACGCGCTGCACCGGGCCGGGCTCGCCGGGATCCCGCGCCGCACCGCCGAGCCGGAATACGCCGGCTTCACCTTCGAGGCCCCCTTCGGTACAGTCGCTGAGATGAAGTGGCAGATCGCCATCGGAGGCGTCATCCTGTTCGTGTCGTTGGTCATGTTCCTCGCTGTCATTGTGAGGAGCTGGGTCGGCGGCGAGCGCGTGCCGAAACCGGTCGACGACCACATTCCGCCGGCACTCTCCGGGTCTGAGCACACGCCAGCCATCCTCGATAACATGAAGTTGTGGGTAGCTCTGGCGATCATTCTCGTCATCTTTGCCTATACCTTCCCGCTGGCCGAGATGGTGATGGACGGCCTCTTCACGCCCGGCGCGCCGCCCTCGCCCGTGTAGGCCCAACGGGTCGGCGCGATTACCACCGCTCATCATTCTCACCCAAGCGCCCGGGGCCGCTCGTCTCGGGCGTTTGCTATGGATTTGCCCCGCTTTGCATGCGCAACGCTTCAACGGATATGGATTCCTCCCCCTCTTCGCCGCCCCCGTCGCCTCAGGAGTCCGCCGGGTCGAGCGCCTCGGCGGATGATCCGGCGTCCTCTCCACCGGCGGATGCGCCGGACGACTCCTCGTCGTTCGAGAAGTGGCTGGGCCGTTTTTTTCTCATCGTGGCGTTTGGCGTGGCATTCGGCATTGAGGGCATGACGCTGTTCCGCTCCTTCGTGCTGGACCGCGACGACGGCCCGGACGAGGCGACCGTCGAGACGGCGCCTGAGCTGCCGCAGCTTCAGGTGGGGGACGACGTGCTCCCCGACGCGCCGCCCACCGAGCGCATCGAGGCGCTCGCCCTGGAGGCCCGGCAAGGGGACACGTGGACGTTTCGGATGGAGATCGCCCTCCAGAACCCCACCGAGCAGCCGTACGAGCTGACGACGTTTGGGGTGCTGACCCGTAGTGGACGCGTGCACGAAGAGTCGTTTCGGGCGACGTGCCCGCCAGGCGGCTCGGCGCGGCTCGTGGCCGAGTGGGAGGTGGCGGCGAGTGACATCCCCGAGTCGCTCGTGGCCTCCGGTCGAGTGCAGGTGACGCCCGACTCGTCCGTCGTGCACGCGCGGCGCTTCCAACTGCCGCGCATCCCTGTGCAGATGGCCCGGTAGTCCGC
>CAYFRX010000117.1:0-9164 GCA_964345515.1 uncultured Rhodothermales bacterium | reverse complement strand
CCGGCGCCACGTCCACGACGAGCGGCAGGTGGTCGGAGGCGCGCACCGCGTCGTTCGCCTGCAGGCCGGAGGGGCTGAGGCGTGCCATGTCGAGGGCGGGCGTGAAGAGCGTGTAGTATCGCACCGGCTGCAGCACGCTGTCCGTGTAGTAGATGTAGTCGAGGCGTCCGGGCGAGAAGCTGCTTTCGGGGTCGTACCATGTGAAGTTCATGGGCCATCCGGTGAGCCGTGGGGCCAGATCGGCGAGCGAACTGCCGTCCCAGTCCGGACCGAACGACGGGCCGAACCGGCTCGTGTCGGCGATGGTGCCGGTCCGCAGCGAAAACGGGAGCTGGTCGTCCCCCACGAAGTTCATGTCGCCGGCGATGAGGACGGGCGTGCCCGGCGGGAGGTCGATGGCGCCCCCGCTGGTCTGCGCGTCGCGGAGGAACGCCAGCACCTGATCCACCACCTGTTGCCGGCGCACGTCGGCCGGGGGTGTGCCGCCGCGGCAGCACGGCGGGTGCATGACGATGAACAGCAGATCCGTGCCGAGCGCATCCTCGGCGTCGATGACGAAGCCCGCGCTGCGGTGGTCCTCGTGCCCGGGAATCTCGTACGTCGCGCGGATCGGGTAGCGACTGACGGCGACGAGGTCGAGTCCAGCCTTCGCGCTGTGCCACGGGGCGCCTTCGCCGGACGGCAGCAACTCCTCGACGGCCTGCTGCGTGGCGCGCGCATCGCGGTCGTAGATCTCTTGAAAGCCGATGAGGTCGGGCTGGATGACGTCGAAGAGGCGCTGGTACGCGGGACGTGCCGCGTCCTCGAAGAGGGTGCCGTACTCCACGTTGTAGCTCATCACCCGGAGCGTGGTGTCCGCCGGGCGGGTGAGCGGGGGCACCGCCAGCGGGGCGAGGTTGGAGGCATCACCCATCGGATAGGCAACGCCGCCCGACGCGTCGGGGAGCCGGTCGCCGCCGGGCGCCTGGTCGACGAGCGCGAGGCGGAGCGTGTCGCTGGTGACGAGCGCGCGTCCGTCGAGTGTGGCCTCCCGGTCGAACGCGATCTCGAACGTGGTGGAGGAGACGGTGGGTGCGGTGACCAGGCCGACGTCTGCGTGGGTGATGGCCGTGGTGTCCGCATTCTGGAAAACCTGCCCCGAGCGGTCGCCGAACGTCCACGTCAGGTCGGCGCCAAGGCCCTCCACCGGCGCCCCGGTCGAGGCATCGTTGTCGGCGTCAAGGTAGAAGGTGAGCGCATTGTTGTTCTGTATGTTGATCTCGCGCCCCACGTCGATGCGCAGGAACACGAAGCGCCGGTCGTGCCCGACCCACAGGCGGCCGAAGTCGACGCCGTCCTCCACGCCATCCCCGACGGGATCCACGTGCATCGGCGTCACCTTCGCCCAATCCGAGAACTGACCGTCGATGAAGATGCGTTCGGCGGCCGCGGGCATCGGCGTGGGCGCACTGTTGCCGCAGCCCGATCCGGCGATCCATCCTCCGACGCAGCTCAGGAGAATAATGCAGAGGTTGCGCATGGGATACCATGAATGGAGATGGATGGGGACCACAGACCATTTGAGCATAAGTATTGACGGCTTGCCTTGCGTAACGTGGAATAGGTGGGTGTTTGGGAGAAGAGGGGTGGGCATAGAACACTGATGATCTTCAATTTCAGATGTCGGATGGGCTCCCGTGCTCCCGGTCAGAAGCCGTCGGCGTTCGCAACTCGGTCCTATGGCGCTCGTATCTCAACTTCGGTTTCGATGACAAATCTCGTGTCCGTATGCCCCACACGCTCTGGATTGCCCGCCACGCTAACCGGCAGGACTTCGCCGACCCGGAGTGGCACGAGACAGCCGACCGTCCGCACGACCCCGGCCTCTCCTCCGACGGCGTGGCACAAGCACAAAAGCTCGCGCAGCGGCTTGCCCAAACCGATGCGCGCCAGATCGTGGCCTCTCCGTTTCTACGCACGGTGCAAACGGCCCACGCGGTGGCCGAGGCGATCGACGCATCGCTCTGGCTAGAACCCGGTCTCGGCGAGTGGCTCAACCCCGATTGGTTTGCCGACTCGCCGGCGATTCGCCCGCCGGAGACCCTGGCCGATCGCTTCGAGCGCGTGGATCTTTCGCATGCGCCGTGCCTCACACCATCGTTTCCAGAGACGCGCGACGCCATGTTTAACCGCATCGGCAAGGCGGCGCGCTGCCTCGTCCGTCGCTACGACGATGCCGACGACCTGTTGCTCGTAGGCCACGGCGCTACCGTGCAGGGCGTGCTGCTCGGCCTTGCAGAGGATGACGTTCCGGACACCGGCTGTCCGCTCGCAAGCGTCTCGAAGCTCGTTCGCCGCAACGATGGCGCCTGGCAGATCGCCCTTCGCAACGACACGGCGCACCTGGACACCGCCGAGGCCGCGGATCGATTCCAGTGAGCACGGCGTGCGCCAAAACGCAATCCGAGCGCGCTGCGTCCACAGGAACCGAAATCGGCGGCGCTCGCCCCCCACGAGGCGCTTTCTACCTGCTGCACAACGCACGACCGCTATGGACTCTGCCATCCACAAAGCCTCCTTCCTGGGCCCCAAAGGCGAGAACGCCGACGAACTGGAGCGCCTCCTGCTGGAGGTTCTGCACGACCACGTCTTCTGGCGGCGCAACTTCCACCCCAGCGATCCCCGGCTCATCGGCGAACGCGACAAGCGCACGCCCGAGTACGACGAGATGACGGCCCGGCTCCGCGATGAGCTCTTTCAGATTCTGGCGGAGCTGAAGCGCGCCGCCCCGCTCTACTCCCCGCGGCAGATCGCCCACATCGTGAGCGACCCCACGCTGCCGGCGCTCGTCGGCTACTTCGCCGGGCTGCTCTACAATCAGAACAACGTCGTGGCGGAGGTCTCGCCCGAGACCGTGCGCGAGGAGCGCGAGTACTTCCGCGCGCTGGCCCAGATGGTGAACTATCCGCCGTTCCTGCCCGAGACGCTCTCCCCCGATGCGCGCGCCGAACGTCCACACGATGACACCGGCCGACCTGCATACCGCCGATGAGCTCCCGGCCGACGCGCAGAAGACGGTGCTTCGCGCCGATGCATTCGACGGCGCCACGTTGCGACAGATACCCCACCGCCTGCATGCGGAGGCCAACCTCGCTGCGCATCGAATCATCCTGCTCGGAGCGAACCTTCCTCCGGACGTGTCGGAGGCCGCTCGGAACGCGGGCATCCCAGCCACGAACATGCTCATGGATACCCATGCGGACCGCCGCCTCAAGCGGCTGCTCCCTCGCCTGTACACGCCCCTCAACCTCGACGCGACACCTTCCTGACACGTCAGCATCCGGTTGCGCGACGCCGTCACGCTATCCCCAGATCAGAAAGACGAGGAGGCCTGCCACCACGATGGTGATGGCGGTCACGGCGATGCCCGTTCCAAAGTTGAGGACAGGAGGCTGCGGCTCTTCCCACGACATAATTACGGATCAGAATTTGACGGTTGATGACACGCGGCTGTGCTACGTTGCTAATAACGTAACCACGCGTGTTGATATCCACTGGTGCATAACCCGGCCACACCATGCCCCGTTGCACCCTCTGCGACGTACCCACTCCCGACCCGCCCATTACGGCCGATGATGTCGACGGCGCGTTCTGCTGCCTCGGCTGCCTCGAAGTCGCCCGCCTGCTCGACGGCCTCGACACAGACGAAGCGGAGGCTGTCCGCGCTCAGATGACGGATCGCGCCACCGAAGCGCCGTCGGTGCCGGACGACGCGGCCTCCGTCTTTTTGCGGATGGAGGGCATGCACTGCGCCACGTGCGAGTCGTTCATCGAAACGATCGCCCGGCGGGCCGACGGCGTGTTTGCCGCGGAGGCGAGCTACGCGTCCGACATGGTGAGCGTCCAGTACGATGCAGACCGGCTCACCGAAGCCGATCTTTGCGACGCGCTGAGTCGCGGCGGGTACCGAGCTTACAGGCACGACGAGGTGGATGCCGGCACGGAAGAGGCGCAGAACACGGTCGTCCGCCTCCTGCTGGGCGGCTTCTTCACCATGATGGTGATGATCTGGTACATCGTGTTCCTGTATCCCGTCTACTTCGGCGCCGAGGGGCTGATGGATCTCACCGGACCCGACGGCCGCTACGCGTTCGGCAACATCTGGTTGTTTAGCACCTTCGTGCTGGGTTTTACGGGATGGCCCATCTTGCGCGGCGCGACCGTGAGCCTGCGCGTGCTCCAGCCCAACATGGATCTGCTCGTGGCCCTGGCGGCCGGAAGCGCGTATCTGTACAGCACCGGCGCCATGCTGATGGGCCAGATCGACCTGTACTTCGATGTGACCGTCGTCATTATCCTCGCCGTTTCGCTCGGCAATTACTACGAGCGGGTCATCAAGCGCCGCGCGGCTGGACTGCTGAATGACCTGACGCGTGAGCAGGTGGACGAGGCGCGCCGGCTGGAGGAGGACGGGCCGCACACCGTGCCGCTGGATGCGCTTCGCCCCGGGGACCGCGTGCTCGTGCGCGCCGGCGAACGCATCCCGGTCGACGGCATGGTGGTGGAAGGCACCGCCGCTGTGGACGAGTCGCTGCTCACCGGCGAGGCGCTCCCCGTCACCCGCCGCCCCGGGGACGATGTCATCGGCGGCGCCGTCGTCACCGAGCACGCCCTGACGATCGAAGTGGGCGACGCGGTAGACAGCACGCTCGACCGGCTCGTGCACCTCATGTGGGAGATCCAGTCGAAGCGCCCGGGCGTGCAACGCCTCGTCGACCGCATCGCCGCCGTGTTCGTCCCGCTCGTGCTCGTGCTTGCGGTCGGCACGGTGGGCTGGCAGCTCGTCACCGGCGCCGCCTTCACCCCGGCGCTGCTGACTGGACTGGCTGTGCTCATCGTCTCGTGCCCCTGCGCGCTCGGGCTGGCCACGCCCCTCGCCATCGCCTCGGGGGTGCGCGAGGCGCTGGCCCGACGCATCGTGATTCGCGACGTCTCCGTCTTCGAGCGCGCCCCGACGATTCGCACGCTGGCCTTCGACAAGACGGGCACGCTGACGACGGGCTCCATGCAGCTGCTGGATGCCGCGGCGTCGGACGAGGCGCTCCAGCGCGCCCGTGCCGTGGAGGCGCACTCCACCCATCCGGTGGCGCGCGCCATCGTGGACGGCGCGGCCCGCAACGGGCACACCGTGACCCGCGTCCGAAGCGCATCGCGCGGCATAGGAGCCGATGTCGACGGCACGCGCGTGCTCGTCGGCCATCCCGACTGGCTGCGCGCCCAAGGCTGGTCGGTGGCGAATGCATACCGGCAGCGCGCCACGGAAGCGCAAGCCAACGCGCAGGTGCCCGTGGCCGTCGGCTGGGACGGCGCGGTTCAGGGGCTCCTCGTAGTCGGCGATGAGCTCCGCGCTGATTGGCGATCCGTCCTCGACCGGCTGCAGCAGGCCGACCGCGAAATCGTGGTCCTGACCGGCGACAGCCAGGCCGCCGCGGATCGGCTGCGCACCCAGGGCGTCTTCGATCAGGTGTTTGCCGACGTGCGGCCCGAGGCCAAGTCGGAGATCATCCGCCAGCTGCATGCCCAGGGTCCCATCGCCATGGTGGGTGACGGCAGCAACGACGCCCCCGCTCTCGCCGAGGCCGACCTCGGCATCGCCTTCGGCCCGACCGCCCTCGCCGCCGACTCGGCCGACGTGGTGATCACGGACAGTGCGCTACACCGCGTGCCGCAGGTGTTCGCCCTGGCCCGGCAGACGCGCCGCCGCATCCGGCAAAACCTGGGCTGGGCGTTTCTCTACAATGCGGTCGCCATCCCGCTCGCCATCGCCGGCGCCATCAACCCGCTCTTCGCAGCCCTCGCCATGGCGTCCAGCAGCCTCCTCGTCGTCGGCAACTCGGCGCGCAGAATGCCGGTGGGAGATTGAGCCAATTCCAGGAAATCATTGTGCACGGGAGGTACTCGCCCTCAACTTGATGGGGATCCAAGGGCCTTGCGCGACTGACAAAGGAACTCAGAACAGCCGCTCCAGCACCTGGATGCTCGATCGAAGTCGGGCATGACGTCAAAAAAGTGTAGACTCCTCCCGAGAACGCGCTAACAATTTCAGAGCCGACAAGCGCGTCGCGTATTTCAGGGGATATCGCTCGCAACAGCGAGCGTGCAGTGGGCGTTTATTCGACTGCGGCGAAATGCATTCTTCCCGTTGAGTCTTTTCTCAGACGCCCATGCACCGCATACCCTCCTCTCCTCCTGAGCCCGAGATTGAAACGCTCAGGGATCGCCTGCGCGACGCACTTCCACATCTTCGCAAGGAGTACGCCGTCAAGCGGCTCGCCGTGCACGGCTCGCGACTCCGGGGCGACGCACGGCCAGATAGCGATCTTGACGTCCTGGTCGACTTCGAAGAGACGGAGGCCGGCCAACGCATCAGTCTCTTCGACTTTATCGCGCTGCAGCATGAGCTGGAGGATCTTCTGGGTGTGCCCGTGGACCTGGGCGAGGCAAAAGCGCTCCGTGGCCCACCAACCGCGCGCATCCGCCGGGAGGCTGAGTATGTCGACATGCAATGGCCGTGACTGTCCCTCCCGGCCCATCCGTCTCGAAACGGCCCCTTCCCCCATCGCCTTTCCTTCCCATGGCGCGCAGCCAAGCACAGTATCTTGCCGATATTGATGAGGCGGTGGCGGACATCCAAAACTTTGCAGAGGGCCGCACACTCGCCGAATTTCGCGGCGATCGGCAGCTCCGATATGCGATTGAGCGAGCTCTGGAGATCATCGGTGAGGCCACGGCGCATCTGTCCGACGCAGTCAAAGCCCGCGACGAGCATCTGCCGTAACGGGAGATGCGAGGACTGCGCAACATCTTTGCTCATGCCTATCACCGTGTCGACCCCGCGCGGGTATGGCGCGTGGTAATCCACGACATACCGCAGGTGCATGCACGGATCCGTGCGCTTCGGGCCAGGGTGCAACGGGAAGAGGAGTAAGCTGCACGCGCCACGGCCTCTAGCGGCCTGACCCATCAGCAATTCCTCCCACGGGATGCCGGTGGGCGACTGAACGTGTCGCGTGCATCACCGGCCACGATGCCTTGCAGCCCCGCCGCGCCGCGAATGTCCTTTGCCATGGACGGGTGCGCTGCGCGCCTACCGGAGTGGACGGCTGTAGCCCTGGGCTCTGTACGCGTCCAGCAGCGCATTCAACCGTTCGACCACCTCAGGCCGCTCGTCGTACAGATTTTCCGTTTCCTGCGGGTCCTGGTCGAGGTGGTAGAGCTGCCCCGGCGGGGCGTCGGCTCCGACGTCGCGGCGTTGCGGCGCGGTAAATCCTCCCGACCCTCGGCCTTCGATGAGCTTCCACGGCCCCTGACGAATGGCGAACATGCCGTTGAGCGCGTGGTGGACCGTCGCCTCGCGGATCGGCCCGTCGTACGGCTGGTCGAGCAGGGCCGGCAGCACGTTGTAGCTGTCCACCCCTTCATCCCGGTCGAGGCCGGCCCCCACGACGGCCGCCAGCGTCGCCATCAGGTCGGTCAGGCAGATCGTCTCGGTGCTTATCGCCCCCGGCGGCACGTGGCCGGGCCATCGGGCGACAAACGGCACCCGGTGCCCGCCCTCCCAGATGTCGGCTTTCTGCCCGCGCCAGCCGTTGTTCGCGTCGTGGCCCCACGTGTCGATGTCGGCCTCTGGCCAGTGGGCACCGTTGTCACTCGTGAAGATGACGAGCGTGTTCTCTGCGAATCCCTGCCGGTCCAGGGCGTCGAGGACTCGGCCAACGGCCCCGTCCACCTGCGCCACGAAGTCGCCATAGTAGCCCGCCCCGCTCGTATCCCTGTACGTTGCGGTGGGCAGCCACGGCGTGTGCGGCGCCGAGAATGGCAGGTACAGAAAAAAGGGCGCGTCGCGCTCGGCGTCCGCCTGCCGGGTGATGAAATCGACCGCCCGATCCGTGGTGCGAGGCATCACCTCGATGTGCGAGAACCCGGGCGCGGCGGGCCCGGCCCGCCAGAATCCGCCGCCGCCCTCCCGGCGATGTTCACTGCGCGCAACGCGATCGGTGGGCGCTTGCACCACCCGGTCGCTTTCAACGTAGACGTACGGTTCCATGTCGAGGGACGCCGGGATGCCGAAAAACGAATCGAAGCCGTAATCGACCGGACTCGGATGCAGCGGGGCGCTGTAGGCGGTCGAATCCTGCGCTCCAAGCCCGAGGTGCCACTTCCCGACGGCGGCCGTCGTGTAGCCCTCCTCCCGGAGCAAGGAGGCAATCGTCGTGCGCTGCGTGTCGATCAGTGCGGGCGAGTAGCCCCAGAGCACGCCGCTCTTCAGCGAAGTGCGCCAGGCGTAGCGCCCGGTCAGCAGCCCGTAGCGCGTGGGCGTACAGACCGACGACGGCGTGTGCGCATCCGTGAACCGGATGCCTTCATCCGCCAACCGGTCGATGTGCGGCGTGGGTATTTTGGAGCTGCCGTTGTAGACGGACGGGTCGCCCTGACCCATATCATCGGCTAGGATGAGCACAATGTTGGGCTGATCGGCGGAGGGGGGCGCCGAGCGACATCCGGTCGCCCCCAGCGCGCACGCGATGGTGATGACGACCAGAACGATCGGGGGAAAAGCGGGGCGGACAAACCGTAGGACGGAGGGCATGTGATGTTGGGGGTTTCTGAGTGGTTTCAGGTTGACCGGTTTGCAGGTTGGAATCAACCTCTACGACGCGTTGTGGTGCATCGGACGTCAGGCAAGCCCCAGCTTCATGCTTGACTGTGCGCGGGGAGTCTTATACCGTTTCTCCGGAAACGGAGTAAACATCTCCCTACCGCTTCATCACAGTCCCTTCCCGTATGCCCCATTCGCTTGATCCAACGGGGCGCAACGATCAAGGCGGTGAAGAAATCGGCTACCTGCGCTTCATCTCTGCCTAAATCCTCGGATCTCTCTCCCTCATGGCATTCGGTCAATCAGACCGCGAAACCATGCTCATTCCGACGGTCTGTCGTTCACGGTCTGTCGTCACGGGGCTACATCGGGGCTATTCCACAACTTAGGTTAAGATACGGCCACCTCCCGCTCGGTATCAACGTCCTACTCGATTCATGGAACCCCTCGCGCGCCCAAAACGGATTGAGCGCGGACTACCGGGCCATCTGCACAGGGATGCGCGGCAGTTGGAAGCGCCGCGCGT
>CAYFRX010000116.1:0-9175 GCA_964345515.1 uncultured Rhodothermales bacterium | reverse complement strand
GCGGTGCAATCTGCCTTCCGGTCGCCCCTCCATGTCGCAACGGGGGAGGCATGCTAGAAGCCGCACAGCCTGCCCGCTCCTCATCGTCGATGGCAACCGGCTGCGTTCAGACCTATGGGTGCACACATCCAGGAGTACCGCCCCTCCGACGACCTGCGTCCCTACGTGCAGCGATTTTGGACGGGACGTTTCGATGCGCCTCATGCCCATGGCCTTGCGCTGCGTGTGGTGCCTAACGGGTTTTTGGAGCTCATCATCCACCTAACGGATCACCACTGTGACCTGCCCGGCGCTACCGGCTGGGGACCGTCGCCCGACTATACGCTGATCGGGGTGCAGAGTGTGCCCTACGAGGTGCGATTTACCCGCGCGGTCGAGGTCTTCGCCATGCGCCTCAAGCCGGCCGGATTCTGCACGCTCTTCGGGTGCCCCGTGAGCGAGTTGCTGAACACGCACGAGGACCTCGTCGCCGTGTTGGGGACGCGCTTCCGAGCCTTCGCGGTCCGCCTGCGCGATGAGCCGGATGCCGCGGCCCGGCTCCGGGTTGCCGAACGGTACCTGCTCCAGGCCGTGGGGCGCCGCGACCTTACGTATGTGCATCGCGCTGCCGAGCTAATTCGAGAGGCAGGCGGCGATCTGCGTGTGGCTGATGTCGCCGATCGGGTTTACATCAGCCCGCGTCAGCTGGAGCGGGCTTTCAAGAAGACGATTGGCCTGAGCCCGAAGCAGTACATGCGCATTGCCCGACTCAACCGGGTGCAGAAGCTACTCCAGGAGGGGCGGCATCGCGGACTCGCTGATGTCGCATATCAAGCGGGCTATGCCGACCAATCCCATTTCAGTCACGACTTCAAGCTGCTCGTCGGGGAGCCTCCCGTCCGCTTTTTGGACGAACAGGAGGCTCACGTGGAGGTGAATGAGGATCCACGCGCCGACCCGTAGGCCGATCGAACGACCGAAACGGCATCTCTCCGCTGCAGCGGATGGTACGTGTCACGAGCCGCACCGCGCTTCACGGCCCCACCCACTCAGTACGTTTTTGCTTGCGGGGCGTCATGGCGCGTCCTCCACCTCGTGCGGCGGGTTGGCGTAGCGGATCAGCGTCCTCCGCAGGAGGACGGTCCCGACGGCCACTGCCGCCAGGGCCAGCCCGGCCGCCGTGCTGTGCGTTGCCCATCCGAGGCCGGCGAGCAGCGCCCACCACACGGGCAACACCAGCATCCCCGTGGCAAACTTTAGCGACGCGGCAAAGGCCGGGTCTTGCACCCAGTTCATCATCCGCGTCATGAGCCACACAGGCGGGGCGTTGAGGACGTCAATCCATTGTCCGAGACGATCCAGGCCCGGCCGATAGGGACCTTTCGGGGCCAGGCGCGACGCGGTGTCCCTATTGGCTTCTGCCTTCCCGAGCGCCGCCGCGTCCAGATCGGCCAGTGCGCGTTTCATCGCCGGAAACGGCAGGTGCTCGTTTTTCCGGTTGATGTATTCCAGCCGCTGGCGGTGGTCCGCCGTCTTGTTCGGAAGCAGCAGGCAGGCCTTCATGCGGGCCGTCAGGTCGCTTCGTAACTCATTGATGCACCGTGCCTCATTCTCGGCGTACTGGTCGTCGTAAGCGCTCACTGGGATGGGCTCGCCGACGATCACGGAGACCTTGAAGCCCGGCCGCTGGAGGTGGTAGTAGTTGAGGCCGACGGGCACGAGCAGCACTTCATCGTCGATCGCGGCGCGCGTCCCCAGCGCAAACCGCGCGCTGCCACGCGTGAGCGGGCGTAAGTGGTACGTCAGCGCATGCTCGGCCTCTGAGAACATCAGCAGGGCGTTGCCCGCCCCGAGCCGCTCGCGCTGCCTCCGAAAGATCTCCCAGTTGCGCACGAGCGTCTCAAAGCCGTCCCGGCGGCGGAAGATCGGCACCATGTGCAGCGCGTCCAGAAACCAGTCCCACCGCGTCCCGAAGACGCTCGCCCGGCTCAGGTAGTGCATGTCGGTGGGCGCAAACGCGCCGACGAGGAGCGCGTCGAGGAAGGCGTTGACGTGGTTGGGTGAGACGATACAGGCCGTGTCTGTGGGAATTCGGTCCATCCCGCGAATCTCGATGGTGCTGAACATCCACCGGCTTGACAGTCGGGCGAGGTGACGCATGACCCGGTAGAACAGCCGTTTGGCCCACGAAGAGGAGTTCACAACAGCAGGCGGTGGTGAACAGAGAATACGAGCGATGGGCAGCGGTCAGTGCGACTCGGTGGAGAGGGCGGGAAGGGGCTGGCGCTGCCAGAACGAGGACAGGCCGAGCCCGGACACGATGTGCCAGATGCCCCACCAGCCCGCCACGAGCGCCATGCCGCCAAGGCCGCCGAAGAAGTTGAAGATTAGAATCAAGCCCAGCCCGGAGTTCTGGATGCCTGTTTCGATGGCCAGCGTGCGCCGGTCCTGGACGGGCAGTCCGGCGGCTGTGCCAAGCAGAAATCCCGTCGATAGCGCCGTGGCGTTGTGGACGAGCACGAGGCCGAACACGGTGCTCAGGTATCCAGTCAGCGGCTCGAAATTGTTCATCAGCGCCACGACGACGATGATGGCAAAGACGGCGATCGAGAGGCCCTGCATGACCCGGCTGACCCGCTGCGCCGCGTCCTTTGCCCAGTGGCGCACCGACATGCCTAGCACGAGCGGGATGCCGAGGATTAGGACCACTGTTTTAAAAACGTTCCAGAACGACACGTCGACGGACCGCAGGATCGGATCGGCGGGGGCGTAGAGGCTGCCCCAGAAGGCCAGGTTGAGCGGCGTAAACAGAATGGCTGCTACCGTCGAAATCGCCGTCAGCGTTACCGACAGCGCGACGTTGCCGTTGGCGTTCATCGACATGAAGTTGGAGATGTTACCGCCTGGACACGAAGCGACGAGGATCATCCCGAGGGCAATGCTCGGCGTGGGGCGCACCGCGAGCACGAGGAGAAACGTCAGCAGCGGCAAGGCGAGGAACTGCGACGCCACGCCGACCAGCGCCGGCCGCGGCCGACGGGCGAGTTGCCGGAAGTCGTTCACCGTCAGCCGCAGCGCCACGCCGAACATAATGAACCCCAAGCTGAGGTTAAGGGCCCAGAGGCTCTGGGCGCTGAACTGGACCTGAGCAGCGTCAACGTGGGGCATGCACGGGAAAGGGAGGAATCGATGGGGTGGGCGCAGACGGTGGCAAGGCGAGTTTGCCACTGCGGATCTTGACCGCCGACGTACCTGTAGCGTTCCCTGCGGGATCGCTGGATGCGCGACGGCTGTCGTGGGAGCGGCCTAGAAATCCGTGTCCGGCGTTTCGAGGTCGATCTCTCGGATCCAGATGTTGCGGTAACGCACGTCGTAGCCCTCAGCCTGCAGCTTGATGCCGCCGGGGCGGTCCGTGATGCCCTTGCCGCCGTCGTTGCCCCCGTCGATGCCGGAGTTGGGCCCGCCCCACACCTGATTGATGAGCTGATTCGTATGCGCCTTCACGCCGTTGAAGTACACCGTCACCATCGCTCGCCGGGTACGCTCGCCGTCCTCGAAACGGGCCGCACGGAAGACGATGTCGTACGCGTTCCACTGGCCGACGCCATTGTAGGGGGCGTACGGCGCGGCCGCTTCGTTGATCACCGCCGCCATGCCATGATCCGTCGAGTCGCCGTCGAGGATCTGAATCTCGTAGCGGTTCTGCAGGTAGACGCCACTGTTTCCGCCGTCCTCGGCGATCAGAAACTCGACGTGCAGCCGGAAGTCGCGAAACTTGTCTTTCGTCACGATGTCGGCCGCGCCGTATTTGCCGCCGGCCGCCGCCGGGTCGTTGGCTGAAACGACGGTGCCGTCATCCACCGGATCCTCAACGATCTCCCACTTGATAGGCAGCGACGACGCAAAGCGCGGCCCCTTCCAGTACGTCCACGTTTCATCGAGCATTTCGCGCGACCCGTCGAAGAGCACCTCCGCGTCCTCGGGCGGTGGCGTCCCGACCCCGACTTGGGCCGCGACGTCAGCGGCTGGCACAAGCCAAACGATGAAGGCGAACAGCCCGGGCAGGACGTGACGCAGATGCTTCATATCGAAGAGGGCTCATTAGGAGAAGAGAGCGTGGGGAGCCAAGATACGAGGCCAGTGGGATTTCTGAAACGCCCCGTGGCGCCTAAAATCGCCATCGCCGCCGATCCGCAGTTGCAGGTGGCAGCCGCGATGTCGACGTTGCTACTTGGGCGGACATGGCAGCTCGTCTCACCGCTGGATGCAACCTGAATGCTCTCGACTCCCTACATGATGGAGCGCGTCGCGATCCAATGGGGGCGAAGGACGTTGGACCCTGAACCCCTCATTCGTTGGAGAGGGGAATTGCATCCGGAGTGAGAGGCCGTCATGATGTGGAGGCCGTCGCATTTCCCGTTCCGGATCCACGGTCAACAGACACATGGCGACCGGTGCGTCGCTGGCGCCGGGCACTCTCATGAATAGGACACTGGCCATCATTCTTGGACTGGTCCTGGTAGGGGTCGGATACCTCGCCGTGCGGGTGGTCCCCGACATGAACTCCCAGCCCGCGCGCCCCATCAAGATTGCCACAGGGACCTGGGAGCCCTTCGTCGGGCCTAGCCTGGAGGGTGGCGGCCCGGTGGGCCGGATCGTCACCGAAACGATTCGACGGATGGGGTACGAGCCCCAACTGTCGTTTGCGTCGTGGGACCTGACGCTGGAGCAGACGCGCCGCGCGGAGGTCTTTGGCGCGTTTCCACTCATCCGCAGCGCCGCGCGCGATTCGCTGTACGCCGCCTCGGATACCATTCTGACGTTCGAGTACGTACTCTTCTACCACAAGCCGCGCATCTCCAATCCGGAGGCCCTCCGCACGGCTGAGAATCTGGCACAATACCGGGTGGGCCGAGTGGCCGGGTACGACGTCTGGCCGGCGCTGGAGGCGGCCGTGCCCGCGTTTGTCACGCTGGAGACGAGCACCGCGGCCTTCCGCGCCCTGGCACGCGGCGACATCGATTTGCTTCCGGAGGGGCGCATCCCCGGACGCGCGATCCTCCGCGGGCCCGACATCCGGGCCGACGCGAACGAGTTCGGCTCCCTGGATGCGACGGACCATCCGATGTTTGGCGCCACCGAGGGGCTTCATTTCCTGATGCCCCGCGGCCGCGTCGCCCGGGATTTTTTGGACGACTTCAATGCCACGCTGGCGGAGGTGAAGACGACGGCGCTGTACCGCGAGGCCGAGGCGCAACTTCGGGGCATGGCACCACCGATGGAGGAGGTCGAACTGCGTCCCGTCGCGGGCGAGGCGTATCCCACCGTCGTCGCAGTCGGAGGCGACGCCGCACCGTTTGCCGTGCCCCTGGGCACCCGCGCAGTAGTGTTGGCCTGGCCGCCCGCCTTCACGCCGCAGGGTACCGCGCCGCCCGGTCGCTGCACCGTGAAGCTCCTGAATGGCCCGCAGCGCGGTCGCGTCGTGCTCGTCGACGTGCGCGCGGTCGTCTTAACCCGTTAACCCGTGCGCCCCGTGAGATACAAGCTGCTTGCCCCCGTTCGAACGGATTTCTCGATCGTCTCCGAGGCGCCTATCCGGGATCCGGATCAGTACGCGGCGTTCTGGGATGGGGTGGCCAATGACAAGAACGAGTTGCGGGCCGGCCTGCCGGTCGAACTCGCGCTGTCCAAGACGCTGACCGAAATCCGCTTTCCGCATGCCTCGGCGTATCGCCGGAGCCCGTTCAACCGCTATCAGTCGCTGGAGAGCGATGCGCTGGAGCGGCCCCTTCACGTGCTGGAGGTGGAACTGGACCGCTCCGCCTTTGTGGCCGATGCCGCATCGGAAGCGTCCCTGCCAGCCGCCGCGTCGGGGCGCCGCGTCGATCGGATCCTCTGGCGTGTCTTCGATCACGGAATCAGCCTGCTGGAGATAGACATCCGCCTTGGCGACGCCCTCCACGCCGTCCCGGTCGGGCAGGTGCCCGCCATGCTGAACGATCTGCAGCAAGCGGGCGTGGTGCTGGGGGAACGGATCGCACGTCGCTGCACGGAGGCGCTGCTCCAGCCACTGTTTGCGTGGCTCCACGCCGCCCCGGGCAGTGCGGATTACATCGAGTCGGACACGGCTACGCAGGCGCACCGTGCCACCGGGGCCGTCCTCTGGGTCACGCGCACGCTGGTCTTCGAACAGGGGGACGATCGGCATCGTGCGGCGGTCATTCGGCACTGGCTGAAAGACGCCGGGCCGAGTGAGGAGGGGACGGACGACGCCCCGCCGGACGGCGAGAACAAGGAGAAGCTGATCGATCGGATCGTCCGCGACGACACACAGCACCTGACGCGGTGGCTGAATTACCTGTTTCGCGAGGGCGCCTACGCCGCCGACGGTCTCGATGCCGACGATCGGGGTTCCGGAACCCCGGACCGGCGCACGCGGCCCGACCTGGCGACGCCGTTTTGTGATGCATGGGAGGCTATGCTGCACGCGCAGTTCTTCTACGGCGCGCTCGACATCGTCGATCTTCACCTCACCCGCATCCTGGCCCAGTCGCTCGCTCGCGACTCGGTGCTGCGGGTTGACCAACTGAAGGCGCTCCTGGAGCAGAACATCCGCAAGGCCAATCTCCTGCTGCTCCAGTTTCACGACAGCGCCAAGTACTACAAGCGCACCGTCAAATCCGAGCTGGACGACATCCTTGAGTACTGGGACTTCGAGGCGGTCCTGATCGGGCCCGTGCAGGAGAAGATCACCCTCTGCCAGGAGCGCCTGACGCTGCTGCATCAGAAGGAGGCGGCCCGGTCGGCGATCTACACGGACATCATCCTGCTGGGCATCGGCATCACGTCGATCTTTGGCACGTCGCTGGCGCTGGCCGAATACGGGCGGACGATGGCGACCGATGCGGACCTCGGCAGCTACGACGTGACCAGCGCCAACTTCATCGACTGGTTCGCGGCCCTCCCCACGGACGTGATCCTCGTCGGGTCGAGCATCCTGTCTCTGCTGCTGGTCGTCCTGTACGCCTACTATCGGAAGCAGCAGACGCTCTGAGCATGGTTCCGACCAGCCCCGTTCTCCGGCGCTTTGCGCTGGCGCATTTCTTCCTGGAGTGCCAGTTCTGGTTTCCGGTCTGGATGCTCTTCCTGACCCACCGCGGCTTCGACCTGACGACGATGGTGTTGGCCGACGGCGTCTTCCGCTTCACGATGGTGGCGCTGGAGTTTCCGATGGGTGTGTTCAGCGATCGCATCGGCCGGAAGCGATCGTACGTGCTCATCGCCACGCTGGCGGCGGCGACGTACGCCGGCATCGTGCTCGTCCATGGATCGGTGGCGCTGTTCGCCGTCTGGATCCTCTGGGGCGTGTTCTGGGCACTGGCCTCGGGGGCGACCTCGGCGTACTGCTACGAACTCCTCGCCCTCGAAGGCCGGCAGGGCGAGTCGGTCGCTGTGTTCGGGTTCATGCGGGCCGTCGCCAGCGGGGCTGCGCTGGCGTCGCACCTGGCGGCCGGGTTTCTGTTTGCCGGGGCGCCGGCGCTCCCGTTCGTCGCCAACGGCGTGCTCGCGCTCGGCGCGGTGGGCATCGCACTCACGCTCCCCGATCCGCCGCGGGAAGGGACCAGGGACGGGACGCAGCGGCTCCGGTCGTTCCGCCAGTTCCTGGCTCTGGACGATCGGGGCTCGTCGGTCTTCGTGAGCATCGTCCTGTTGGCGCTGGCGCTCATCTACTTCTGGAGCCCGCGCATTCTGATGCAGCCGCTCTTCATCGAGCTGTCCCTCTCGCCCGTGCTGGTCAGCACGGTGTACTTCTTCTACTCCCTGGCCGGCGTAGCGGCCGGGCTGGCGATACGTCCGATCCAGGAGCGCGCGGGCACCCGGCCTTCGATGGTGGCCGGGCTCGGTCTCCTCTGGCTGGGCGTGTGGCTGGTGGCGTTGGTGCCCGGGCGCGCGGCGCTGCTCTTCTTCCCGCTGCTGAGCTTTGGCTACTACCTCGCGCAGACCCTGCTGGAGGTGATGCTCCACGGGCAGCTGGCGAATCGGCATCGCGCGTCCATCCTGTCGGCCGCCAGCTTCATGGGCGGCCTCGTCATCATCGTCACGCGCCCGGGCCTCGGCATGCTGGCCGACGCAATGAGCGCTCCGTTCGCGTTTTTCGTGTGGGCTGTGGCCGGCACCGCCGTCGTGGCCGCCTTCACCGCGCTCGTCCGACGCCTCCCGAGCGATCAGCCCACGACGTGAGGCGCCGGCTGGTCATTGCGGCGAGTGAGCGTTAAATTGAAAAAATTCCCCAGGGAGGAGATCCGCCGTGGCAAAGGCAGATCGGGTCATGCGGACGTACTCCAGAGATGGAACGGATTCACGGATCATCATTTCTGCGCAACGGCTGAACGGTTTGATACGGCATAAAGCAGAAGGCGACGGCGAGGGTTTTCTGGAGATGCTTACTGCAATCAAGGGGGCGGACACCATAGCGGATGTTCGTGCTGCGATGGAGTAGGTGAGGCACATCCCGCAACCGATCGCCTCGGGGGGCCGACTCCGCCCGGCGGGTCGGTTGAACCGCATGACTCCGCACGCTCCACAACAGGTCCAGCTCAGCACGACCAGGGGCAGCGTTCCATACTCTTTCCATCATACATAGGCTGTATCCATGATTGACAACCTATCCTCCGAGAACACTGCGATCCTCGCCGTCTATTCGACGCGACGCGATGCCGAAATGGCGCAGGATCGGCTCGACGAAGAGGGCATCCCAGCGTTTATCACAGCCGACGACGCCGGGGGCATGCACCCGCAGTTGCAACAGCCCCACGGCGTGAAGCTCGTCGTGCTGGAGCGCGCCGCGCAGCACGCGCAGGGGGTGCTGGACGACGCCGGGTTGCTCCCGCACCACCACGAGCCCGCGGAGCACGAGGCGTACGACGATGACCGGGCGTTCTCGACGGGACGATCGGTCGCCATTGCAGCCGCCATTGTCTTTTTGCTCCTCCTCGGTCTTATTCTGCTTGACCTATAGTCCGCTCCGCCAGCATGGCGGATCCATCTCGGTAGACCCCGACTGCACGGGGCTCTCGTCCGGGTCCTGTCGCTGCTGCGGCGATTGTCTCTCAGGGGGACCGTGCGGCACCGATCACCGTGGCCATCGACTCGGCCATCACTTCCACCATCCTGGCCGAGAACCCCTCGCTTCGTG
>CAYFRX010000115.1:0-9219 GCA_964345515.1 uncultured Rhodothermales bacterium | reverse complement strand
GAGGTCTGGATCGTCGACGAGGAGGGTACCCTCCGGTTTTCTGTGGAGGGCGGAATGGAGCGCTCTGAGGTCGCGCCCGCGTGCCCGTGACAGGTGCAGCCATGAGCCGCGACCTGATATGAAACCAGCGTAGATTCCGACGCGCCCGTGTAGCCTGTTGGCTTCGTGTTCGTACAGGGAAAAGCGGACAATCCCTGTAGAATCGGACGCTGCACGCTATGGACAAGTACGTGGATCAGTTCTTGGAAGCGACCCGCCTCGACGCCTTCGACCGGCAGGTGGCGGGATGGATGGAGCGCAACGGCCGGCGGATGCTGCGCTACGCCCTGGCAATCGTCTTCATCTGGTTCGGACTGCTCAAGCCGCTGGGTATGAGTCCCGCAGAGACGCTGGTGAAAAACACGGTGTATTTCCTGCCGCCGGACGTTTTCTTTCCCATTCTGGGCTGGTGGGAAGTCGCTATTGGCGTCGGACTGCTCTACCGTCCGCTCAACCGGCTCGCGCTGGGGCTGCTATTCCTGCAGATGCCCGGCACGATGCTGCCGCTTGTGATCTTGCCCGAGGTGTGCTTCACATCGATGCCATTCGGGCTCACCATGGAAGGGCAGTACATCATCAAGAACATCGTGCTGATCGGCGCGGCGCTGGTGGTGGGCGGCACGGTCCGGAAGCCAAGCCGCCCGGACGAACGGCTTTGACGGCGGCGCCCCACGACAGGATAACGCAAAAAGCACCCGGCGGCTGAGAAGCCACCGGGCGCTGTGTAGGGAGAGAGGTGGAACGAGGTCGGATCAGTATCCGGTGTTCCCGCCCGATGAGCCACTATCCTCCGCATTGGCACCGATGTTACCCCGCGACACGATGGTGCCGAGATTGGCCACGCTCTCATGAATGTTGATGTGCCCGTCGAAATTCACAAGAGTGGAGTACGGTCCACTCACGATCTTGCTGCTGCGCGCGTCCGCGTCGCTGCCGTCAATCGGGCTGAGGTAATACTCGATGCCGCCGCCTTCGCTCGCGCTGTTGACGTGGATGTGGGCCGGGTGCGACACGTCCAGACCGGTCGCGCCGTCGATGTCCAGAGCCAGCGTCACGAGCGTCAGCTCTTCCGTGAGTTCGAGGAAGGTAGCCGTCGCAGGGACGCCATCAGGGACTGCACCGTCGTTCGTGTTCGCCGCCAGGGCGTACTCGGTGGAGCGAGGGGCCGGCACCGGCGTGAGGCCCTCCTGGTCGGTACCCATGGCATTGGCACCGATGTTGCCCTGCGACACGATGGTGCCGAGGTTGGCCACGCTCTCGTGGATGTTGATGTGCCCGTCGAAACTGGTCAATGCATCGAAGGACATATCAATCACGCGGGCACTCGTGCCGCCACCGCCGGAGCCGTCAATTGGGCTGAGGTAGTACTCGATGCCGCCACCTTCCTCGGCGCTGTTGACGTGAATGTGGGCCGGGTGCGACACGTCCGTTCCCGTCGCGCCATTAGTCAGCTCCAGGGTGACCACCGTCTGCGTATCGTTCAGCTCCCAGAAGGTCGCCGTGCCGTTCACTCCGCTCGGGATGGCGCCGTTGTTGGGCTGCGCGGCGAGCGCGTACGACACGGCCCGGTTCGTGGGACGGAACGCGTCGGGCAGCAACACGCCGTCGATCAGGTGGGCAACGTTCGTGAAGTCGTCGGTGTAGATATCGAGCCCTTCGGGAAGGAGGGTGGCTTGGCCGCTGTTGAGGACGATGCTGCCGTCTTCCTCCAGTCGGAACGTGATGCTTTCACCCTGCAGCGTGGGTACGCTGATCTCGCCGTTGTTGTCTTCCAGTTGGCTCACCAGGTTGCCAGACGCGATGAGCATGTCCCCTGGAAGGATGTGGTACTGCAGGATCTCGGCCAGCTCCGTCTCCGAGAATGCACTCGCATCCACGCCTGCAAAGGCGTCCTCAATCGGGGCGAAGACCGTCCAGTTCTCGGCACTGTTGACGGCGTCCGTCAAGCCGGCCGCTTCCACGGCACCGGCGAGCGTCTGAGTGGCTTCGGTGACGCTCAGCCGCTCCAGGGCCGAGCGGTTTTCGAGCAGTACGCCGTCGATCACGTGGACCACCCCGTTGTCGGCCTCGATGTCGGCCTGCGTCACGGTGGCGCCGTTGATCTGCACCGTCCCGTCAGTCACAGACACCCGGAGTTCGTCGCCCTGCAGGGTGGTGAGCACGTCGCCGTCAGACAGGTCGCCAGCGAGGGCGGCACCGCTCACGACATGGTACTGGAGCACCTCGGCGAGCAGGGAGGCGTTTTCGTCTTGCAGCAGCGCGTCGACAGTCAGCGCGTCGAAGGCATCGTCTTCAGGAGCAAATACGGTAAGCGGGTTGTCGCCGCTGAGCGCGTCGACCAGGTCGGCCGCCTCCACGGCCGATGCAAGTGTGCTCAGGTTGTCAGAATCAGAAACCAGTTCGGCGATCGAGGTGGGTTCCTCTTCCATGGGGGGTGCGGGCCCGTCGTCGCCATCGCAGGCGGTGAGCGATACGCACAGGATGAGAAGAGTGAGCGCTTGGAGCAGGCGGGTGGGTGCAGCAGAGAAGAGCAGTGACATGGGGGCCGAGAGGGCGGTGGACATTGGGAGCGCGATAGAACATCATGTGCGCGTACGAACCCGGGGAGCCGCACACGGTTTGCGCAGACCGTGACGGACTCGTGATACCTGAGGGAAGCCCGTCCAAACCTTGCTGGTGCGTTACAAACAGCGCGCACGGCTCATGGTCTTGCCCCACAAGGCCCCTCGGCAGCTCAAAGGAAAGCCGTACGGGGAACTCCCGCACGGCCCAACGAGACGGTTGGAATGCGATGCAAACGATCACACGTCCCAGGTGAGGATGTCTTCCTCAGACTTATCGCGGGTTTCCCACTCCTCAGCGTCCTCCATCGGCGGCGTCTTTTCGGTGATGTTGTAACCCATCTCACGCCACTGGTTGGCCAGGTACTCGTTCCACTGGATGTAGTGTTCGTACTCTTCCGGGAGCTCGTCGTCGGGATAGATCGCCTCGACCGGGCAGACCGGCACGCAGGCGTTGCAGTCGATGCACTCCTCGGGCTGGATGGCCAGGAAGTTGGGGCCTTCGTAGAAGCAGTCGACCGGACAGACCTCGACGCAGTCGGTGTACTTGCAGTTGATGCACGGCTCGGTGACGACGTACGGCATGAAGCTACGCAGATGCGATGATGGAGAGGACACGGTGGGGGGAGCGAAAGTGTATTAACCGGTGTCTGGAGCACAGTTCCACCGGCGCGCGCGCCGGGCCCGCACGTAAAAAGAACGTTTCTTCGAACCCAAATCCTGTCCTGTAGGTTAGGGAGCCATGACGGGATCCACGTCGCCTTCCTTCCCTGACTCGACGATGAGCGATTATGACGGAGTCCACGCCCACGCTTGCCCTCATTGCCCACGACGGCAAGAAGGCCAATCTCATGTCGTTTGCTGAGCGGCATCTCGCGCTCCTGCAGCGGTTTCACCTCATCGCGACGGGGACGACGGGCAAGCTACTGCAGGATCGCCTCGCCCTCGATGTTGAACGCCAGCTTTCAGGCCCGCTCGGCGGCGACGTCCAGATCGCTGCCCGCATCGTGGAAGGCGAAGTCTACGCCGTGATCTTCTTCGTCGATCCGCTCGACAAGCATCCCCACGAGCCGGACATCCAGACGCTGCTGCGCGCCTGCAACGTGCACGATGTGCCGTTGGCCACGAATGCCGCGACGGCGCGCTTCATCCTCACCTCGCACACGGCGGAGGAAAGTGTGTCCCCCGCATCGGCGGGCGCCGGGTCGGAAGGTATCTCCTGAGCCTGGCTTCACGCTGCCGCGGCGCTGCGCGTCACGCGGTCTCGTCGATCGCCGCGCGCCTTCCGGCTACCCATCGAACAAGTCCCCCGAGCCGGAGGGCGGGGCGATGTCGAAGTGCTTGTAGGCGCGCTTGAGGGCGACCCGGCCGCGGGGCGTGCGCTCCATGAAGCCTTCCTGGATGAGGTACGGCTCGTAGACCTCTTCGATGGTGCCGGACTCCTCGCCCACGGAAACGGCCAAGTTCTTGAGCCCCGTCGGGCCGCCGCCGAAGTTTTCGATAAGGGTGAGCAGGATGCGCGTGTCCATATCGTCGAGGCCCTCCTCGTCCACGTCCAGCGCGTTGAGCGCGTGGTCGGCGATGGCGCGGGTGATGCAGCCATCGCCCTCCACCTCAGCAAAGTCGCGCGTGCGGCGAAGCAGGCGGTTCGCCACACGGGGCGTGCCGCGGCTCCGACGGGCGATCTCGAAGGCGCCGTCCTCGGTCGCCTCCACGCTAAGGATGCGGGCCGAGCGCTCGGTGATCTGCTGGAGCAGGTCCGCCGTGTAGTAATCGTAGCGGAAGTCGATGCCAAAGCGGGCGCGGAGCGGCGCAGTCAGCAGTCCCTTACGCGTGGTAGCGCCGACGAGCGTGAACGGCGGCAACTCGATCTGCACGGTGCGCGCGTTTGGTCCCGAGTCGATCACGATGTCGATTCGGTAGTCCTCCATGGCTGAGTACAGGTACTCCTCAACGACGGAGCTGAGCCGGTGGATCTCGTCGATGAAGAGGACGTCGCCTTCTTCCAGGTTGGTAAGCACGCCGGCGATGTCGGCCGGCTTCTCCAGCACGGGCCCGCTCGTCGTGCGGACGCGCGCAGCCATCTCCTCGGCGATGATGAAGGCCAGCGTCGTCTTGCCTAACCCGGGGGGACCAGAGAGCAGCACATGGTCGAGCGTCTCGCCGCGCTGGAGGGCGGCCGTCATGAAAACGCGCAGGTTCTGCTTGATCTTCTCCTGGCCGATGAACTCGTCGAGGGAGCGCGGCCGGAGTTTCTTCTCGATGTCCGCCTCGGAGGGCTGGGCCTCGGGCGTGATGGCGTCGGGGCGGGGCGAATCAGGCATGAGGACGATCCGTTTGTGCGATACACAGTATCCGCACCATATGGAGAGCGGGCTTCAAGCGCAAGCGGCGGCGGGCGCCGTTGCCGAGGAAGAGCCGGCGTTGCGGTTCAACGCCGAACGCGTTGCATCGGGTAACACGCACATAACGCGCATATGTTGACATGCACCATCGGATGATATACATTTAGGAATGGAAATTGCTAGTAAGGAGTGTCGCGTCGGTCCCTAACACCCCCGCATCGCCGAGTCGGCACCCAACCTTTTCTTGTCTTTTTGGATGACGGGGAAGCCCCATTGCTATGCTAGACCTTCAGCAACAACAGAAACTTCAGCAGAAGCTGTCGCCGCAGCAGATTCAGTACATCAAGCTGCTGCAGCTGAACACGCTCGATCTCGAACAGCGCATCAAGGATGAGTTGGAGGAGAATCCGCTCTTGGAGGAAGGCCTTTCCGAAGAGGAGCAGCGGGAGGAGGAAGAGATCGACGCCGCGACCGCGGAGGAGACCGAGAACGAAACCGAGGTCGAGGACAGCGAGGACGAGTTTGACGTCGAGGATCTGCTCAACAGCACCGATGACCTCTACGGCTACAAGGCGCGTGTCGACCAGGGCGGGGGCGACGACGAGGACCGCGACCGGCCCATGCCCTCCCATACCACGCTGACCGAGCAGCTCCAGGAACAGCTCGGCTTTCAGGACCTCGACGCGACCGAAGAGCTCATTGCCGAGCAAATCATCGGCTCGATCGATGAGGATGGGTATCTCCGCCGGCCCATCGACTCCATCCTCGACGATATCATGTTCAACCACGGCATGGAGGTGACCGAGGACGACGTCGAGGTGATGCTTGAGCGCATCCAGCGGCTCGATCCGCCCGGCATCGCCGCGCGCGACCTGCAGGAGTGCCTGCTGCTCCAGTTGCACCGCATGCCCGACGACATCGAGGGGCGCGATATCGCCATCGAGATGCTGGAGGACCACTACGAGGCCTTCACGATGAAGCACTTCGGCAAGCTCAGGAAGCGCCTCGGCGTGGACGACAAGGCGCTGAAGGGGGCCTTCGACCTCATCCAGCAGCGTCTTGACCCGAAACCCGGCGAGGGCGAGTTCTCCGAGCAGACCAACTACATCACGCCGGACTTCACGGTCCGCTACGTCGACAACGACTTCGTCATCACGCTCAACGGCCGCAACGCGCCGAATCTGCACATCTCCAAGCACTACCGCAAGATGCTGGAGAAGCTGCGCGCGCAGAAGAAGAAAAAAGCCAAAAAGAAGGAGGTCGACGACGAGACGCGCAAGTTCCTCAAAGACAAGTTCGACTCGGCGCGCTGGTTCATCAACTCGATCAATCAGCGGCGCCACACGATGATGCTCGTCATGGACGCCATCGTGCAGCTGCAGGAGGACTTCTTCAAGCACGGCGAAGGCCACCTCAAGCCGATGATCCTGCAGGACGTGGCCGAGATCATCGACATGGACATCTCCACGGTCAGCCGGGTCGTGAACGGCAAGTACGTGCAGAGCGAGTTCGGCGTCTACGAGCTCAAGTACTTCTTCTCCGAGGGGCTGGAGACGGTCGACGGCGAGGAGGTCTCGAACAAAGAGGTGAAGGCCATCCTGCAAGACATTGTCGACAACGAGGACAAGACGAAGCCGCTCTCCGACCAGAAGCTGGCCGACCGGCTTGAGGAGAAGGGCTTCAAGATCGCCCGCCGCACCGTGTCGAAGTACCGCAAGCAGCTCGGCATTCCTGTCGCCCGCCTCCGCAAAGAGATCGTGTTAGAGGACGGAAAGGATGAGGCCTCCGAGAGAACTGAAGCCATGGAAGGCGCCGAGGCGTAGCTGATCTTACAGCGTCACCGACAGGGTGAGACCCACGACGAGGCCTATTTCGTCGCTGCCGGGGCCGTTGATAGGGAGGCGCAGCAGCACGCCCGGTTGCACGACGGATAGGTTGAGGATAAGCGTGCCGCCTGCCTGGTGCGTCGTCCGGTCGGCGAAGGCGCCGCCGCGCTCGGTCACGAGCGCCCGCCCGATGAGGCCAGCGCCCAGGGTGTACCGGTCGCCTTCGTACCACCCTTGCACGCCGTAGCGCACGAACAGCTCGGTGGTGCTCCGGTCGGACTGCGTGGGGACGGTGAGCAGCGGCCCGCCGCGCAGGCGCAGCCCGGCCGATCGGGTCCAATCCCATCGCGCGTTCAGGATGGCCTGTGCCGCGAGGAGGTCCGGCGCAAACGCCTCGCGGTGGGCGAGGTTGGCTCCAGTCCCGGCGCGCACAGCCGCGGTCCGCTCCGGCGCCAGCGGAAGGCGCACGCCCAGCTCCACGAGCAGCGGCACGCGCGTGCTGCTCACGCCCACTCCCACGTACGGGTTGCCAATCTGGGCTTCTTCAACTGACGCGGGCGCGTCGCCCGTCCCCTCCGAAGCGTAGCGCGCGGTAGGCAGGCCGGCCACGAGCGTCGTCCGGTCGGTCAGCAAGTAGCTGCCCCACAGTGTGGCTGCGCCGGTGAGCACCGAGAGGTCTTCGCCGGGGGGCGTATCGAGGCTCGGTTGCAGCACCTCAAGCACAAGCTGGTTGGGCTCGTACGGGGTGGACCAGAGCGACTGCGCCCAGCTGGTATGGGGCACAGCGAGAGCAACCAGCACGGCGAGGAAGCAAGTGGAAAAGAGCGAGCAGGAGCGGGACACCGTTAGGGCGAACGTTAGGTCGGGAAATGAACCGGAGGCAATCATCGGCGATCTGTACGACCCCGCCGGGGGGTTGTTCGCGGCCGACTTGTCGTGTTGCCACGAGACCACCCGGTGTAGAGGATCCCCCCGACATCCTGTTCCGGAAGGTCGATGGCCCGCACGCAGGGACCTGTTTGTGGCGTGAGGGGTAGGCTAGGTGAACATTGGGCCCCTCTCGGGGGCCGGAGGATGCTGTGTACTGCCGATTTCGAGGGGCGTTCACGCCGGAGGAACGCAAACGCATCGAGCGTGCCATTGCCACCCTAGATTCCAATGAGAAGATGTACTGGGTCGAGCCCATCGCGTGGCTCATGATGTGCGCCACGCCGACTGATGAGCCGATATACGTAGCCATCCGCCTGAGCGATGGATGGTCAGCACGTGCCTCATCAGTGGACGAACTGATTGCCACGGTCACCGACGCCGATCGCTCTGCGCGCTCGTAGCCAACCGTGCATCGGAGGGCAGCGTTTGAGGGCAGAGTGGATCGCAATGACACGTGAGACGCTGCACGACGTGCCATCGTCGCGAGCCGGCACGGGAGAACCGCGTTCAGTTCGGAGTCATGCACCAGAAGCCATGGCACGCCCTAGTACAAACGAAGACGCCGCGTCGCTACCCTCAACGGACCGGATCGTCGTCACCGGTGCCACGGGCACGGTGGGCCGCGCCGTGGTGGAGCAGTTGGTAGAGGAGGCAGCCCCCGTCGTGGCAGCCGTGCGCGATCCAGAGCGAGCGCGCTCCGCGCTGGGCGCGACGCCCGCCGTCCGATTCGACTTCGAGGATCCATCGACGTACGACGAGACGTTTCGTGGGGCCGAAAAGCTGTTCCTCGTGCGGCCGCCGGCCATCGCTGCGGTCTGGCAGTCCATCTTTCCGGCGCTCCGGGCGGCCCAAGCCGCGGGCGTGCGGCACGTCGTCTTCCTCTCGCTCCTCGGCGCCGAGCAAAACCCCTTCGTGCCGCACCGGTGGATCGAGTGGTACCTGCAGGCGCTCATCATGGACTGGACGTTTCTGCGGCCCAGCTTCTTCATGCAGAATCTGTCCACGACGCACCGGGCCGAGATCCGCGACGGCGGCGAGATCTTCGTGCCGGCCGGCGACGGGCGCACCAGCTTCATCGACGCGCGGGACGTGGCGGCCGTCGCGGGGCACGTGCTCACGACCGACGGGCATGCCCACGCAGCCTACGCGCTCACCGGGGCCGAGGCGCTGACGTACGCCGAGGTGGCCCGCATCCTGACCGACGTGCTTGGCCGCCCCATCCGGTACCGCGACCCGTCGGTGCTCGACTTCGTGCGGCGGCACCTGGGCGAGCGGCCGCTTGGGTTCGTGTTGGTGATGGCGGGCATCTACCTCACCGCGCGGTTCGGGCTCGCGGCCTGGAGGACGCCCGACGTGCAGCGCCTCTTGGGCCGCCCGCCCACCTCCTTCCGCCAGTTCGTTGAAGATTACCGATCGGTATGGATGCCGCCGGTGGATCTGCTCTGAGAACGGGCCAGGCCACACCGCCGTGCAGATCGATGATCCCGCGTCCGGCGGGAAATTTGCAGGAGAAGAATC
>CAYFRX010000114.1:0-9232 GCA_964345515.1 uncultured Rhodothermales bacterium | reverse complement strand
TGGAGACGCGGTCGAGGACGCGGTCGAGGCGTTCCAAGACGTGATCGGTGCGCTCGAAGAACTGCGTGCGATGGGCAGGAGCGGTGGTGGGAACATCGTCTCCGAAGAGCGTGCGCGAAGGATCTTTCAGCGCATCGAGACGGAGCGTCAGGCCGTTCCGCTCCAGCATGGGTTGCAGCGTGTCGGCCTGGGCAAGCAGGTGATTGCGCGTGGCCTGGTAGGCACACTCGGCCACGTCGTGCCGGTTCGAGAAGCTGAGTACGTTGGAGAAAAAGAGCGCGTTCTCCTCGTACTCCGGCTCCACGAGCAGCAGGTCGGCATCGGGATGGGTGTGGGCGTACTTCTTAAAGCCCGTCTTCATGCGCGAGTCGACGATAGCGCGGAACGTCTGCGAGAGCACGGCCGGCAGGCCGCCATCCATCAAGCTCTGCTGGCGCAGCCCGTCGATTTTTTGTTCGAGCTGCACGTTCACGGGCACGATGGGGTTGATGCAGAAGAGCAGGTCGACGCCTTCGTCGAGTGCGACGCTGGCATGCACGGTGCGCCGCGCTACCCCGTCGATGTAGTACCGGCCGTCGATTTCTACGGGGCAGTACAGGCCGGGCAGCGCCGTGCTCGCCTGAATGGCTTTCGAGATGGGCACGTCGTCGCGGCCGGCTTCGCCGAAGCAGGTGACCTCGGCAGAGTCGAGGTGCATAGCCACGATGCGGAGCGCTGCGCCGAGGCGGCGGAAGTCGTTCGTGCGCCCGCCCGTCGAGAACGCGCGCGCCAGAAATTGCTGCAGCGGCGCATTGGTGAAGAGCCCCGTCGGAACGGCCGCGCCGAGGTTGACCATCAGCCCGGCCAGCGACAGGTCGCCCGGGTTGCTAACGTACTGGCCAAGCGTGCCTAGGAGGGTGCGCGGGAGCCGGCCCAAGCGCCCGGCGTACTCGCGGAAGGCCGGCGTGAACAGCACGCCCGGGTCCAGGTTGAGCGGCGGCTCGGCCTGCGACACCACGGCCTGGGTCAGCGTGCGCGCCGAAACGCCGTTGGCCAGGAGCGCGCTGATGAGGCCGCCGGAGCTCACGCCGACGTACACGTCGAGTTCATGCAGGCGGACCCCGCCGATCGCCTCTTCGAGCGCGTTCAGCGCCCCGATTTCGTAGATGGCCCCCTCGATGACACCGCCCGCACAGGCGAGGCCAATCTTGAGCGGCGGGGAGGATGTGGAGCGGGTCATGAATCAACGGCAATCCGTTCGTAGCAATCGTAATAAATGGAACGCATGTGCTGGAAGCGGTTCCGCCTACGTCGGGGTAGGGCAGATTTCGTGCCGGGACGTTCTCACCTGCGACCAACAAAAAAGGAGCCCCGGCGAACCGAGGCTCCTCGAAGCGAGACCGGCGTCGTTCACTTCGCGTCCTTCTCGATGTTTTTGGAGAGCTTGTCGATCTGCTTCGAGAGCTTATCGACCTTCTTCGACAGCTCGCTGACCTCCGAACGGGTCGGCACGCCGAAGCGCTCCAGCGCCTTGTCCATCGTGTCGGCTACGGCCGACTGCGCCGCCGTGGTGGTTTCCTCGGCTTGCTCGATGGCCTTCTTTTGCTGCTCGGCCATGCGGTCCGTCAGCGCCTTCACTTGCTCAGCGCTCACGTTCTCGTACTCCTTGCCGCGCTCCACGAGGCGAGCGAAGAGTTTCGAACCCTCCTCTTCCACGGTGGCTAGCGCGCCGAGGCCGGCGAGCCATACGTCACGCCCGCGGTCAGCCAGCTCTTTCTGCATGTCCTCGAACGGATTCTCCTTTTTGTCTTTGGTCTTGGTGCCTGTGTCAGCCATGGTTCAACCTCTTCATTGTGGTGTGTATTCCAGCGAGGGTACTGTGTGGGGGCCGAGCGCGACCCGGCGTTGTGCTTCGGTCAGGGGAAGTAGGCGTCGTCGCGTTTAACCGCGGTCGGCGGGCTTGTCGTCCGAGCCGCTTGATGCGTCAGGTGACTTCTCATCCACCTTCTGGATGATATTTGCCAGTTGGGCCTCCAGGTCTTGCAGCTGCTGGCGCAGCGCTTTCAACTCGCGCGCCCGTGGCGTCTGGACGAGCCGGTTCAACTGCGTCATCGAGCTGTGGATGATATCGTCCATGCTGTGCTTCAGCTGCTCGAAGCCGCTGTCGATGGCTTGGCTGCTCTGGCGCAGGAGGTCGTGCAGGAGATCGGACGGAATAATGTGGTCGCCGTTTTTGCCCTCTTCCAGGATGATCTGCGTGAGCGTTTGCGCCGTGAGGTCCTTCCCGCTCACGTTGTCCTCAATGCGGACGGTTTCACCGCCTCGAACGAGATCGGCCACGTCGCTAAGCGAAACGTACGAGCTGGCCTCCGTGTCGTACAGCTTCCGGTTGTCGTATCGCTTGATGAGTCGCTCCATGAGTGCGTCGGAAGATCGGCGATTCACGGTTGATAACGCGGTGCGTCATTAGTGTCGATAGTTATGACGCAGTGTGTTATTAAATGATCCTGGCGCTGCGCACTTCGCGGTATTTTCACGACTTCGCTGGCGTGGGACGCGCGTGTGCTTCGGGACGCAACCGCAGGTTTTGGGGGCAGAGTGTGCGTGCAACCTTCGTGGTGAGGCCGCGATTGAACCCTGCCTCTCAGGCACCCTGCCTCTCCGTCTGCACGTATTCACCACCCACAGAGACCGGATTTCATGAGCGCAACGAGCGGGCACTCAGGCGACGGGTCCGCACAGCGCCTCCACGATCGCGTCGCGATTATTACCGGGGGCGGGCAAGGGATTGGCCGTACGACAGCCATCCTGTTCGCTGAGGAAGGGGCGGACATCGCCAAGGCCTATCTTTTCCTTGCCTCCGATGACGCATCCTTCGTCACGGGCACCGTGCTGAGCGTGGACGGCGGACTCGTGATGTAACGGTGGTCGGCGCGATTGGTACTGACGAATACTGGATACTCTCGTGGCTGATGCCGGGGCCATCCGGACGCCTGTGCTGGCCGCGTTCGGGTCAGATGACAAGCTCATTCCCGATCGCTATCTTCATCCCGCGCAAACGACGACCGACGTGGCACGCCCACATGGCGCAGCCCTACGCCGACGCACCTCCTTGACGATGCGGGCCACCGGCCAGGCAGGAGTGACCGGGGGCGTTTCATCCCGTGTTGCGGACGTTTCTGGACGAGGGCGAGGCCGCACGTCGCTGTCGCATGTCGCACCCCCGCCTCCCCGTCGGAATCGATGTGTCCACCCCCATGAGTACGCTTGCTGTCAATGATACGCAGTTGTACTACCGCGACGTCGGGTCCGGCGAGCTGCTAGTGTTTGTGCACGGCCTCGGCTCTAGCGCCGACGACTGGGCGCGGCAGATCGACGCCTTCGCCGATCGCTACCGCGTGGTTGCGTTCGACGTGCGCGGGCACGGGCAGTCAGCAAAGCCGGACGGGCCGTACAGCATCCCGCTCTTTGCTGCAGACACGGCCGCGCTGCTCCGCGCGCTGGAGGCCGCGCCGGCCAACGTCGTAGGCCTGTCGATGGGCGGTATGATCGCGCTCCAACTAGCCCTCGACGCCCCTGATCTCGTGAAGCGCCTCGTGATCGTGAATAGCATGCCCGAGGCCGAGCTCGACTCGCTCCGCGATCGGTGGATCTACTGGTCACGGCGACTAGCCACGCAAGTGCTCGGCATGCGGGCTACCGGCAAGATGATCGCCAATCGGATCTTCGTGAAGCCTGAGCAGGGCATGCTTCGGCAGCAGTTCATCGAGCGCTGGGCGGCCAATGACAAGCGGGCCTACCTGGCGACGATCAACGCCATTGCAGGCTGGAACGTGGCCGACCGGCTCGGTGAGATCACCTGCCCCACCCTCGTCGTCGCAGCCGACCAGGACTACACGCCCGTGTCGGTCAAGCGCGAGTACGCTGCTCAGATGCCGAACGCCGAGCTGACTGTCATCGAGGACTCGCACCACGCCACGCCCGTCGAGCGGCCGCAGGCGTTTAACCACGTGCTCGACGCCTTTCTGCAGTCGGCCGATACGGCCGTGCGTGCTCCCTCAAAAGAAGCCTCGTAGCGAGAGTGCCAGCCCGGGCGCCGTCACGACGGTGTGCGCTGCCGGTCTGGCATGGACCGCGCTTCTTCACGTAACGCCGCTTCGTCGGTGGTGGGGTCGTCCCGTTGACCCTCAGTGGCGGCAGGTCGTACCGGGGCAGAATCCCAGGAAGAAGCCGTTTGGGGGTAGCCATCTCCTTCAGGGCGAGGAGCTCCAGCCGATCCGTTTCGTGGAGCTCGGCCGCTCGACGGAAAATAGATTGAGCAGTGTCAGGCGTGAAGCGCGGTTTGCCATCCGATGGATGAGAAGAAGGCATGACGGTGTGAATCGGTCCGGTCGACGAGCAGGCTTGATGTGCGCTAAAAGCAGCTCGTTGGGTTCCTGCTACATCAGTCAATGTACGTAGCTGCCCGCGTTGAGGTCGATGGTGGCACCGGTGGCGTGGTCGGCGAGGCCGCTCATGAGGAAGACGGCCGACGGCGCGATGTCCTCCGGCTCGGTGAGGCGGTTCAGCGCGAGGTCACCCGTCGCGTAGTCTTCACCGTACGTGTCGATAAAGTCCTGCGCCATGTCGGTGCGGGTGAAGCCGGGCGCCAGTGTGAACGCTACGATGCCGTCCGCCCCGAAGCCACGCGCGATGGAGCGCGTGAGCGCCACGAGCCCACCTTTGGAGGCTGCGTACGCCATGTAGTCCGGCGTATCGCCGCGGAAGGCCGCGCGCGAGGCCACATTCAGGATGCGCCCACCGCCGCGCGCACGGAAGTGGCGAATCGCGAGGCGGCTCAGCAGCTCCGGCGCGCGCAGGTTCACGTGCATGGTGCGCGCCCAGCCGGCGGCCCAATCGTCGTCCGGTCTGTCGAGCGGAAGCGAGACGGCCACGCCCGCGTTGTTCACGAGCCCGTCGATCGGTCCGAACGCCGTGGCCACCTCCTCGAAAAGCGACTGGCAGCCGGCCGTCGTAGCTAGGTTCGCCGAGAAGGCGCGGGCCGCCTCCAGCTCGTCGACCAGCTCCTCGGCCCCCGCCCGGCTCCGGTAGTAATGCACGGCCACGCGCGCCCCGGACGCACCGAGCGCGCGAGCGATGGCCCGGCCGATACCGCGGCTCGCGCCGGTGACGAGGATCGTTTGATCGGAGAGGTGGATGTCCATGGGGGAGATGGGTGAGGGGTAAAAGAAGCAGACGAAGGCAGCCCGGCCGATCGGCCTTCCGGTGCCGGGTAGAGGATAGGAAATAGAGCATGGAGGATCGAAGATCGGCCCGCTATTCTTCATCTTCCATTCTCGATCTTCGGCAGCTGCCCGGCTACTCGTACCGCACCGTGGCCAGGCGGAGGGCGCGCATCGAGTCGGGCAGGGCGATGCGGAAGCGGATGCGGTCCGTCGTCATCCACTGGAGGCGCTGTTCGTCAAAACGTTGCCAGTGGTGGACGATGGCCGTCTCCAGCGCCGTCGGGGCGAAGGCGGCGGCGAAGCAATACACCGTGTCGCCCGGAACAGGGTGGAAGGTGTCGTCTGCGCAGCGCCAGGGCTGGTACCACGGCGCCCGTTCGTATGTCAACCCGAACGCGGTGCCCTTCGCTTGCACGTCGTGATACACGCCGCCAGTCCGCAGCGCGAGCGGGACGGGCGGGATCCAGTTCTGCGCGTAGAAGAGGTGCATGAGCCCGAGCAGGCCCACGACGAGACCACTCGCCGCCACGAGCCGTTTGCCCTATAGCACGCGGCGCTGCTTCAAGTAGTAGAGCATCCCGCCCACCACGCCCAGGTTCGCGAGGCCGCTCAGGAAGAAGACGCCGTACGCCATCGCCCCGAGCACCACAGGCAGAAAAAAGACGAAAAACGTGAGCGTGGCCAGGAAGTAGATCCCGGCGAGCACGAGCAGGTAAGCCCAGCAGAACGAGGTTGTCGAACCATGCGTCGATGCGGCGGAGCGTGAGCGCGTCCCACGCCACGCCACCAAAAAAGAACGCGACGAGCCCAAGCCACTCGTGCCGGTGGTACAGGCGCCGCACGAGCCGAAAGTGCGGGCTGCGGTCGAGGCGCTGTGGGATCCGGTCCAGCATACGGTCAGCCTGGCGTGGGCAGATCCGGCTTCTTCACACCCACGGACTTGGCATCCGGCGTCTCCTTCTCTGGCTTGGGACGGCGCCACAGCGGGACGGAGGAGCACGGTTCGCCGAACATGAGCTTGCGCGCGACGCCCTGTAGCTTCTGCGTGGCAATCATGTACGCCACGGTCGGCACGAGGTCGCTGCCGCAGCCCTTGACGACGACGGGCTTGCCTTCGTACGTCGACCAATCTTCCTGCTCCAACACGCGGACGAAGTGGTCACGCACGGCGTCCGCCTCGCGGCCGAATGTCACCGAGCGGGCGACGCCGTCCAGCTTCGAGGCGATGAGCATGTAGCCCCACGTCGGCACGATGGCGTCGGTGGAGCAATGGAGGGCCACGTGGTGCTCCTCGTACTGCGACCAGTCGTGCGCCTTCACGTCTTCGCGGAAGGGCTCCTCTTTCAGCATGAGGCCTTCAACGAGGAACGGGCTGATGTCGAGCTCCGTGATCGGCTGCTCGTCCCAGAGGTCTTCCAGGTTGTAGACCGTGATCTCGCTCTGGGCCACGCGGTTCTCGATAGACTCCATGGGGTACGGCTTGGTGATTGCAAAGGACGGTTCGATCATCTCGAACCGATGCGTTGGGGATCGGGTTTCAGGACTGGATGGATGGGGCGCATCGAAAAAGCGGGCGATCCGCTAGGGTAGCACGGACCGCCCGCTGGCCTCGTCGTCAGACGATTCAAGAGGGGAGAAGCAATGTCAGAAGAAGGGCCACGTAGGAGGCCTATATCTCAGTTCGACTACCAACGTACAGGTCAATCTAGACTTATTCTATATAATGAGGGTAGTGAGCATTGAACTTATCGTGAAGGAAGCGGCGTAGCGACCGCGGCCACGGGGCGACAGGGCAATCGCATTAGTCGCTGTGCTAACCTACCGCCTTGCTTTTGAAGTCATTCCCGATCCCGATCGGTACACGAGAGCGCAGCCCGACTGATGTCAATAATCCAGCATGCCAACCGTAGGACTGGATTCCCGTGCTCACGGGAATAACGAGAGCTTTTGGGGCTGGCACAGCGCCACGGCCCGGTAGTGCCCCCAAGATAACGTGGAATGTATTTGATGCGATTGCCCTGCACGGGACGGCGCCCCCTTGCACGGGGGGCTCGCCGTTTTCTACTTTATGCTTGCTCGGTACCGACGTCCCGCTCGGCTGGCTGCTGGACGTCTTTTCCTTTCCCGCCCGTAGAGGCCGCAGTCCGCATGGCGTCCCTCCAGACAGCGATGACCATTACCCCCGTCGGGAACGAAGCCCAGTGGGCGCACGCCAAGGCCATCCGGCAGCGCGTCTTCATCGAGGAGCAAGACTGTCCGCCGGAGGAGGAGTGGGATGAGCACGATGCCACGAGCCGGCACGTGCTCGGCGTCGTAGACGGGGAGCCGGTGGCCACGGCCCGCTGGCGCACGGTGCCGTACGACGAGGCGCTGGCGGCCAAGCTGGAGCGCTTCGCCGTGCTGCCGGACCATCGTGGGCAGGGCTACGGCCGGCAGCTTGTGCGCTACATCCTGCACGATGCGTACCGCGCGGGCTTCGACCGGTTCGTACTGCACGCGCAGGCGCACCTCGAAGCGTTCTATGCGTCTTTCGGCTTCGAGCGAGTGGGTGAGCCGTTTGTCGAGGCTGGCATCCCACACGTCAAAATGGTCAAACACGGCCCCGCGCCGGTACCGACCGGAGAAGGGGACGCGGCCGCCTAAAAGAAACCAAAATAGAAACGCCCTGCCGGTGATGACCCGGCAGGGCGTTTCCTGATCCAAAGAAGAGAGGAGCGGTCAGCCTTCGAGGTCGACCTCGACCACCTGCGGATTGATGCGCACGGTGGCTCTGGCGAGCAGCTCGTCGCGCCGCTCTTCGAGGGCGGTCTGGCGCTGTTCGTTCATCAGGTTGCGGCGGGCCTGCGCAGTGTCCGTCATTTGCTGCATGCGACGGCCAGTTAACTGAATGACGTGGTAGCCGAAGCGTGTACGGACCGGCTCGTCGGCGATGTCACCGGAATCGGAGAGCGCGAAGGCTGCATCGGCGAACGGCTCCACCATGCGATCGCGAGTAAAGTAGCCGAGATCACCTCCACGCGAGGCCGTCGGCCCTTGGCTGTGGCGGCGGGCCAGTCCGGCGAATGCGGACCCGACCTGAGCGCTATCGAGGATCGCTTGCGCCGTGGCACGCACGGAGTCGACCGTGTCCTGCGGCGCGTTCTCCCCGACGCGGAAGAGGATGTGGCGCGCGCTGATTTCCTCCTGCTGCTGGTCGCGGCGGTACTGCTCGATTTCCGACTCGGTGGGGGCTTCCACCTCGCTGGCCATCTGCTCCTGCATGGCCTGCATGCGGACGCGGGCAGCGGCCATGTTGCGGAGCGAGTCCTCCGTCATCCCGCTCGCCGCAAGGGCCTTCTGAAACTCTTCTTCGCTTTGGAACTGGCCGCGCATCTGGCGCATCTGCATGTTAACTTGGGCGGTGTCCGCCTGCACGCCGGATTGTTGCGCTTCGCCCAACAGCACGTGTCGCGTTGCGAACTGTTGGACCAGGTTGCGGTGCATTTCCTGGCGACGCTCATCGTTCATCTGATTCGGGGGGATGCGTCGCATCAGCAGTTGCACCTGCTGGCGGTAGTCGGCGGCCGTGAGCGTGTCACTCCCGTATTCCGACGACACCACGATCGCGTAGGAGGTGTCTTGCAGCGGCTCGCCCACCTGATAGGCGACCGCGTCATCCTCTGCGCTCCCGTTGGGTGAGTTGGTGTTGCCACATCCAACGAGCATGAAGGCAGCTACCACTACAGCAAGTGCAGTAGAAATGGCAGACGAAAGTGGGTTGAGTCGATGCATGAAACAGGCAGGCTTGCGTTCGGTGAAGTCGAGGGGGGATCGAGCCCGTGCGATGAGGCACGATCGCTAACAATTATGCGGGTGCATGCACGCCGACGGCAAGAATGTGTTTCTAGATAGCCGGGTGAATGTAACGGACCGTGTAATTTCAATGAACGCTGAAACTTGTATTTTGTGCGCATGTTTTGAATGATCGAATTATGAAGACGCCGCGTTCGTCTAGGGGTTTAGGACGCCAGCCTCTCACGCTGGTAACG
>CAYFRX010000113.1:0-9301 GCA_964345515.1 uncultured Rhodothermales bacterium | reverse complement strand
GAGACGCCGTCGCGGTGCTGATCGGGCCGCTGCGGCAGGCCGGCCACCTCCAGCAGCGTCGGATAGAAGTCGGTGCTGATCGCCGGCACATCCGTCGTCGACCCCGCCGGCGTCACACCGGGCCACCGCACGATGAGCGGTTCACGGATGCCGCCCTCGTACACCCAGCCTTTGCCCCCGCGCAGCGGGCGGTTCGAGGTGTTGCGCCCCTCAGCGGTCGACAATCCGCCGTTGTCGGAGGTGAACACGACGACCGTATTCTCGGCAAGGCCGTTGGCTTGCAGCGCCGCGAGCACCCGCCCGATGGCGATGTCCATCGCTTCGACCATTGCCGCGTAGACGGGCCGCCCCTGCACGACCCGCTCCAGCCGCGGCTCCTCGTCGGGCCACACCTGCTCGATCTCCTCGAACTCGCTGGATTCGAATTCGTCCGGATCGAGTCCCCGGTCTGCGCGCTTCTGGCGGTACTTGTCGACGAGCGAGTCGGGCGCCTGACGCGGGTTGTGGACTTCGTAAAACGAGAGAAACGCAAAGAAGGGATCATCTCGCTCCTGCCCGATGAAGGCTTCGGCCTCGTCGGCGAGGCGGAACGGCAGGTACTCGCCCTCCGGCCCATCCTCCAACCGCGGGTTATCGTACGGAGAAAAGAATCCGCCCCCGGCGCACGATGGAGATCCGCAGGAAAACCCGCCTTTGTTCACGTCGAAGCCCTGATGCTCAGGCCAGTACGTGGAGTCGGGGCCCAGATGCCACTTGCCGCCAAACCAGGTGTCGTAGCCGGCCTCCTTGAACGCCTCAGCAATCGTGGCCTGGCTCGTGTCCATCGAGCAGGCGTATTTGGCGTGATCGAAGCGCTCCGTCCGCTGCCCACAGAACCAGTCCGTGTGGTTCTGGCGGCTCGGGTGCTGGCCCGTCATGATGCTAAAGCGCGTGGGCGAGCACACCGGATTGGCCGCGTACCCGTCGGTGAACATCATGCTGGACGCAGACAGCGAATCGAGGTGGGGCGTCTCGTAGAAGGTGTCGGGGTTGTACGCGCCCACGTCCATGTACCCGAGATCGTCGGCCAGAATGAAGAGCACGTTCGGCCGGTCAGGAGCTGCACTCTCCTCCGACGGCTGGCATCCCAGCGACACGACCAGCAAGATAGCGAGCAGCCACCGAACGGACGGCGCCATACGGTTGAACCAGGCAGTCATAGCGTCATTGCTGAGAGCGAGAGGAAAGCGGCTCAATCGTTACGGCTGGCGGATAGGCGTAGTCGTTCCAGAGGCGGTCGAGCGCGTCGGGATCCGGCGGGCCGTCAAACGTGACAAACCGGTAGCGCATCTGGTACGGCGTGCCCGGTTGGATCGAAAACGGTCCCAACTGCGATGGCGCGAAGCAGAAGTAGGGCATCTCGGGATGGATGCGCACGGGCTGCGGCGACCGGAAGTTGGTCGGATGGCTCAGCATGGCGATGCCGGCCTGCTGCCCATCGACGGGGCCGCCCATGTACGTCCATCGCGCTCGCGTCTCGTTGCCGTTGGAGCGATCTCTTCCCGCCGAGGTCAAGAACTGAGCGCCGTTGCGGCCATCCCAGGCGTCGAGCCCGCGAATGGCCGCGCCCCCGTAGTGGTACTCGGGCAGCATCAACGGGCTGGCCGAAGCGGTGGACTGCGTGATGGCGATGTCAAACACGCGGTACGGGAACTCCGCGTCGGTCCCGGTCTCGCGGTAGGCGCGCAGCGTCCACGTTTCGTGGAGGGCCGTGACCGGCTCGGTGGCGCTGTAGTCGACGTAGCGATGCCGGGCCTGGAATCCGGCCTGCACGGGGCCGTGCCACGTGGAGTCCAGGGCCATCGACACCACGGCACCTGTGCCGTCCCCCATGTTCCAAAAGTCGGGCTGGCGGCCGCGGAACGTGGTGTTCGTCCACGCGGCCCACACGCCATGATGGTGCACGTGGCCCTCCGCGTAGTCGCCCGTGATGACGCGCCCGGAGGGCGTGCGCACCGGATGCAGGTACCCGCCGCGCAGGTAAACCGAATCGATCTCCGGTCGGGGCAGCGGGCGCGGCTCAATCCAGTACTGAAGCACCGGCCGGCCGTCCACCGAGAGCGAAAGCGTTCGCTCCGAGCGTGTCAGGTCGACGCCCTCCGACGGCGCTGCTCCCGTCCGCAGTCGGTAGGTCCGCTCTGCCCCCGCGGCGAGTCCATCGAGCACAAACCAGGCGCGATGCTCTCCGACCTGCAGGGGCACGTGCTGCCCACCCGGGCCCTCCAAATGATACGGACCGATCGGCAACGTGTCGGGGAGCGGAAACGAGACGACCGTGCCCAGCCGATCAAAACCGCCCGCAGCGACCGTCACCGCGTACTCCGTATCTTGCGCGTGGAGTGGCCCGCTGGGGAGGCCCAACAGGCCCACCAGCAGGAGCGCAAGGACGCTGACCGGCGCGCGCAACGCGCGATGAGAGAAGACGCAGCCGTTTGCCATCGTGGTCCCCCGTTGACGATCCGATGTTTCGTGGACGCTTCAATCTCTGAAAGAGCGGCGCAGGCTTCAAGGGGTTTTCCGCTTCGCCGCGAACCGGCGCGCCCTATCGCAGGCTGTCGGGAACGCTGGGCTCAAAATCCGACGGATGTACCCATCCGGCGTCCGACGCGTCCAACGCGCCATTCATGTAGCGCTCGTAGAAATTCTGATTCGACGTGTCGGCGTACGTGTACTTGTCGAAGACCGAGCCGCGTCCAAACATGCGAGGATCACTCTGCGCGCGCAACGTCCGGAACAGTTGCCCCCGAAGCTGGCGCCTCCGCTCTTGGAACGCCGGCTGATCGGCCAGATTGACGACATTCGCCGGATCCGAGCTGAGGTGGTAGAGCTCCTCGGCCGGCCGCTTCCCGAACGACCCACGCCAGTACTTGAGCGACGCTGGGCGCCGGCGTGCTTCGATGACCGAAGTCTTCGTCGGGCTACCATCCGTGTTAAGATACCCGGTTTCCGGCGGGCCGGCGGGCCACCGATTCGGTTCGACGTTCTGCAGGTAGAGATAGTCGTCGGTGACGATGCCACGGATGGGATACCCCCGGTCGTCGGGCCGGCCTACGTCATGCCGCTCCTTGCCGATGACCACGTGGTCCCGCGCCGGATCCACCTGCCCACCCGACCGCGCGGCGAAGAGGTCGGTCAAGCTGCGCCCGGCGATGGGCTGCATGCCCGTCGCGCGGCGGGCGATGCCGGCCACCGCCAAGAACGTCGGCGCAAAGTCGATGAAGCTGATGTGGTCGTCAATCACGCGACCCGGGTTCGTGATGCCGCGCCCCCACCGGATGGCGAGCGGCATGTGGTTCGAGAGCTCGTACGCCTGGCCCTTCACGCGCGGAAATGGCATCCCGTTATCCGCGGTCACGACGACGAGCGTGTTCTCTAGCTCGCCCCGCTCTTCCAACGCCGCGAGCATGCGGCCCAGGTGCTGGTCGAAGTATTCGATCTCGAAGGCATAATCGAGCATGTCGGTGCGGACCGTGTCGGTGTCCGGCCAGAAGTCGGGCACCCGGTCGATGTCGTGCAGCGCTGCCCCTCCGCTCCGGCGCCCGACGCCGTATTCGTACGCGCGGTGCGGCTCGTACCCGCCGTACCAGAAGCAGAAGGGCTGGTCGTCGGGCCGCTCGTCGAGGAAAGCCGCAAAGTTGCGGGCATAGTCATTCTCCGAGATATGCTCCGCGGGCGGGTCGGTCGTGTGCGCCTCGAACGGAGCACCGGCCAGATGCCGCGGCTGACCGTCAGCCCGCGCGATGCCCGGCGCCCACCCTTTGCCCGTGTGGCCCACGAAGTAGCCGTTCCGGCTGAGCGCCTCCGCATAGGTAACAAACTGCTCGGGGAAGTAGGCCCAGTGGTTGGCCGCCTCCTCCAGCTGCCACGAGTTGCGCCCGGTCAGGATCACCGCGCGCGACGGCGCACACTTCGCGTTGGGCGTGTACGCCCGGGTGAACAGCAAGCCCTCCTCCGCTACCCGATCGAATGCAGGCGTCTGGACCCAGTCCGTGCCGTACGCGCTGAAGTGCGGGAACGAGGCGTCATCTGCGATAGCAAGTAAGATGTTGGGCCGCTGAGCACTCGGCGTCTCCTGCGCGCGGGTTTCGGGTGGAGCCCAAGCGGCCAGCCAGAGCAGGGCGATCAACGCGTAGAACAACGGTTGGAAATCACGCATCACGGAGTAGCGCAATCTGTGGGAATCTGGTGAACCGTCAATGTCCTCGCGGACAGAAACACGGGAGGATGCGCCCCACCATTTAGGTGCGCACGCCGGCTTCTTCGGGAGGGGCCACGAAACTGCGGCGGGCCACCAGCGACCCGACGGTGATCGCGGCCAGCAGGCCGAGCAGGAGCAGATCGGTGCGGATGGGGCCGACGGACGCGGGAACCAGCCCGGCCTCGGCGCCCAGAAAGAGCGCCAGGGCAACGCCCGTCGCGGCGGCCACCTCAGCGCCCGGCGCGCGGCGGGCCAGAATGCCGCTGAGCACCATCGGGCCGAGCAGCGCCGTCCCGCGAAAGCTCGACAGCGCGAGCAACACGAGCTGGTCGCTGCTCAGGATCGAGAAAACGAGCGCCGCCGCACCGAAGAAGACGACCGAGGCGCGGGTGAGGCGCAGGGCCGTTTTCTCGTCGCCGCGGTAGAGCGAGCGCACCTCCGTCCCCAGCGCGAAGAGCTGCGAGTCGGCCGTGGACATGGCGGCCGTCAACAGGCCCACGACGGCGGCGGCCGCGACCACGTTGGCCTGCTCGTACAGGAGCACGTTCGACCAGAACTCGCGGCTGGTGGCGCCCCCGTACTCGACGGCACCGTACATGCCGATGGCGATCACGGGCAGCAGAATAGCGATCGCAAAGCCGCCGATCGATACCGCCATGCGGTTCATCTTTGTGCGCGACTCCATGACGATGAGCCGCGTCGTGAGCTGGGGCTGCGTGGCCGGCAGCAGCACCACCCCAAAGAAGGAGGCCAACAGGAACTGGGGCGTAAATAACCCCTCCGGCCCGGGCGTGGACAGGAGCGCCTCATCCGCGGCGCCGACCTGCTCGAACATCGCCCCGACGCCGCCAAAGTAGTTGATGCAGCCGATGGCCACGATCCAAACGACGGTCAGAAGCGTCAAGCCCTGAATCACGTCGCTCAAGATGATGGCGCGCAGGCCGCCCACTTCGCTGTAGAGGAGCATGACCACGACGATCCCCGCCGACCAACCCCACGCGGGCAGCGCGCCTGGGAAGACAGCCTCCAGGAAGATGGCGAGCCCGCGGATCTGGATGGACACGTACGGCACCAGAAACAGGAAGACGCCTGCGAAGAAGACGTAGCCCGCCAACCGGCTTTCGTAGATGGCACTGAGCAAGCCGGCCGTGCCGCGGAAGCCCCGCTCGCGCGCCCGCTTCCGCAGATGGTAGCCGAACCAGACGATGAAAAACACCTGCACGCCGTCGGACACGGCCAGAAAAATCCAGGCGCCGATGCCGTGGTTGCGGAAAAAGTCCGGCATGCCCATCAGCGTGAACGTACTGAAGAGCGTCGCCGAGTACGTCAGCAAGCCAGCGAAGACGCCCACGTTGGAGCCGGCAAACAGGTAGTCGTCCTCGCCCTCCGACGTGCGCCACGAAAAGTAGGCGGCGGCGATGAGCGTTGCGGCATAAATCCCGCCTAAAATCCAGACCCAAGTAACCATGTTATTCGGAGTTCTTTGCAGAATCAGAAGGTGGCTTCAGCCCGGCCGGCTCATCCTCTTCCGGCGGATAGAACTGCGTCGCGTAGAACGTGAGCACGACCACCACGACGGTGATCAGAATGCCGATCCAAAGCGTGTACGGGATGCCGCCGACCATCGGCCGGTACGTGCCGGCGGGAATCACGAGCGGCGTGAACGCGAGGATCGAAAGCCCGACCACCGTCAGATAGCAGATGCGCCAGTACAGGCGTCGTTTGTCGGTATCAGCCATGGATTCAGAGGCAAGTTCTCAGAGGTCAGCGGGCGACGTAGTATTTAGGCGCGGGCCGACTCGCGGGTGAGCGCCGGCACGTCGAGCCAGGTGCGCTGCTCCCACGCTTCGTAGCCCAGCTCCGCGAGCTGCGCGCCCTTCGCACCCTCCAGCAGATCCCACGGGAACGGCTCCTCTCAGGCCATGTGGCGGAGAAACAACTCCCACTGCATCTTGAACGCATTCTGGCGGTCTTCCTGCGCTGGCACGGGGAGCCCGTCGTCAAAGAAGCTGTGCGGGTTGTCGACGTCGGGATTCCACACCGGGCGTGGCGTGGCCCCGAGCGGCTGCATGGTGCTTGGGAATTGAAAAATCGACAGTTTGCGAGACAACGCCGCGTCCCCTGCCATCAGGGTGCGTCGGTGTGCTGGGGCTGTGCGCCATCGGGCAGCGGCGGGACCTCCTCGCCGGCCTTGGGCAGCGTGCCGGCCAGCTCGTGCTTCCAGTGATCCACATCGCCGGCGGGCGCATAGCAGTACATCATCTGCAGCGGCGTGTCGCCGATGTTGGTGAGCTGGTGGTAGGCGTTCGACGGGATGTACACGGCCTGGCCGCCCGACAGCGTCTGGCGCTCGTCCCCGATGCACATCTCGCCCGTGCCTTCGAGGATGACGTACACTTCCTCCTGTTCGTGATTATGCCACGGCACCTGGCCGCCGTTCGGGTCGAGGGTAGCCACGCCCATGCAAAAGTGCTCGGCGCTGATCGGCGAGGTGCCGCCGACGAGGTTTTTGGTGGTCCGCCGTGCCGGGTAGCTGCGGCCTTCGACGGTGTGGAGATCGGTAATTGTCATGGCGATGGGTGGAATGAGAAACGAATGCGGAAGGGTGCAGAGGAATCGTCGCGTGCAGGCCGGCTCAGTCGATCCACGCCGCCAACCGCTCGGCGATGTTGCGCAGGATGGGCCCGTCCGACGCCGGGCGATGCGGAGCCCCAGCGGGCGGCGCGCTGCTTTCGAGCCAGCCGCGGAGCTTCAGAAACTGGGCCGCACTGTGCTTGTAGGCGGGCACCGGATCGCGAAACGCAAAGAAGCCCAGATACTGGAGCAGATCGTTCAGCTCGTAGAACGCCGGATCGTCGTCGGCCCACAGCTGATCACGTATCGCGAATAGATCCGGGGCGAATGTGCTCAGCCCCAGCAAGTAGTCGCTGCCGTACGTGACCATGTCGATGGCGAGGTCATTGCCCGTAAAAACCTTGAAGTCGGGGCGGTGCGCATCCCGGAGCTGGAGCCGCTCCCACTCCAGCGCGCGGCTCAGCGAGGAGTGCTTAGCGCCAACGCAGGCCGGAATGTCGAGCAGCCCGGCATAGGTCTCCAGGTCGTAGATCTTCCCGAAGTCGGCGAACATGGCGCCGAGCTCGAAGGCGATGAACGCGTCGCAGTGCGGCGCCATCGCGCGGTAGGCGTCGATGATGGCTTCCGCCGGCTGATTGGTGAGTCCGTACGACTGGAAGATGATGGGCGTGCCCCCGTGCGCCACGATCTGATCGATCGCCTGGCGGTAGGCGTCGAGGTCAAACGCGGCCCCAGGCTCGTCGGCCACGAACGCCCCGGCCACGAAGGACTGCCCCGCCATCACGTCCTGGGTGTGCTCCAGGACGGTGCGACGCGTCGCATCGTCGATCAGATTGACGTATCCCGTGTCCATGTTGACGGCGGGGATCAGCCCGGCCTCGGCCGTGCGCGCCAGGTGGGCGTCGAAGCCCTCCCAATCCACCGCGCCGTCCTCGGTGAACGGCAGCAGCGTCGCGGAAATACCCGTGATGGAGCGACCCGGCGTCAGCAGGGCATGGGGATCGGGGGCGCGGTCGGTGGCGCGGTCGTCGCGTTCAGTCGTTGGATTGCTCATAGAGGTTGCAATGCGTGGTGGTCAGGTTCTCGATGCTACGATCGCTCTTCGATGATGCCGACGATGTCCATGTTGTAGTCTGTGTACGTGCGAAACGCCCCGTACTGCCAGAGTACAGCGCGGCGGGATCCGTCCCACATCGGGATCACCGGCCGCAAGTGGTCGGCCTCGGAGTGCTCGGTGATCGGCGTCCACGTCCACGAGACGCCGCCGTCCTGCGTTACGCCCTTGAAAATCTCATAGTGGCGCTCGTCGTCCGCTGCGCTCACATTGGGCAGGCCTGTCGTCGGATGCACGTCGGTGGAGATAAAGACGACGTTCGGCTGGTTCGGGTCGATGGCGAGCAGCCCCGTGTAGTCGGCCTCGCGGGGGTACAGCCCCGTCCCCGCGTAGGCCATCTCGTGCACGTGCCACTCGGTGCCATCGAACCGCGCGTAGTAGTAGCGGTGGTCCCACCCCGGCCCGTCGTCGCGGCTGCTTTTGAAGGAGGCGCCGTCCTTCTGAACGGAGAAGCCCATGACCGGGTGGCCCGCATCGTCCAGGTGGAGGTCGGTCGTCCAGGCGACGTTGTGCGGGTCGCCGTCAAAGACCTTCGTGAGCGACTTCCGGGGGAGCGGTCCGTCTCGCAGCGCCTGGAGCGCGGTGCCGTGCGAATCGTACAGCGTATCGCCCCGGATGAACCCGTGGTAGATGTTGTTGTCGAGCACACGAGGATGGCCGTCGGTCGCCGCCAGGTGGACGACGTCCCGGCCGTTGGAGGCGTACTTGAGGTAGGGCCGATCGGGCCAATCGAGCAGCTGTCCGCCCCACGTCCAGGTCGCGCCGCCGTCGTTGCTGTACATCCAGTTCGGATCGAAACCCTGGGCGCGGCTAAAGTTGTAGATTCGCCCCGCGTCGCCGCCCACCTCGGCCAGGTGATGCAGGTTGGTATAGGTGACGCCGCTCTCTCCCGGCAAACGGACCGTCTGCTCCTCGCCCCAGGCCTCGACTGCTCCAGCGCGTTCGGCGACGCGGTATCGGAAAAGATCGTCGGTGCCGTGCATGCTGTACGCCGCGAGGTAGCGGCCATCGGGACGCTTCAACAGCGACGGCACGTTGTGGTCGTCCTGCTCCAGGGTGTCATGCAATTCGATGGTTGTCGCCGCTCCAGTGTCGATCGTGTACGCGGTGAGGTTGATGTCGCCGCCATCGTAGCCGCCGCGGGTCGTCCCGGCGACCGTCCCGAACACGAGCGTGCCGTCATCGACAATCACCCGCTCATCCTGAAACCAGCACCATCCGCCATTCGACTTGAAAGTGATCAGGTCTCTCGGAGGCTGAGGCCGCATCTGAGACGCCATGAGAAAGAGCACGCACAGCCCGAGCGTCCCATACACGCCCCACGTCAGCATGGTCGGCGTTCTCTCCACACGGTATTCCGGACGCTTAATCATTGG
>CAYFRX010000112.1:0-9329 GCA_964345515.1 uncultured Rhodothermales bacterium | reverse complement strand
ACAGATCTGCCGCCGCCGCGCGCAAAGCAGGCATCTGGGCATGCGCAAACAACGCATCGTCATCAGGATGCAGCCCTCGATGGGTGCGCGTGCCTGGCATAGCCCGATCGCTCGGTTTACCCCAAAATGTAACGATGGTTTAACCCCGTCGAATAGCCCCGAACGTCATCGTTGGACGTTTCCCAACGCCTCGGCGGGAATCGCTCCGGTCGAGGCGTTGGTGGTTCTGAACGCGGCGGACGACCCGCTCGGATCATACGTATTTGCGGGCCACCCCGGTCCGCGTCGCGGCGTCTTGAACGGCCTCGCTGACCCGCTCCACCACACGCTGATCGAAGACGCTCGGCACAATGTAGTCGGGCGTGAGGCTGTGTTCTTCGATCGTCTGTGCGATGGCTCGGGCGGCGTCCAGCTTCATGGCATCGTTGATGTCCGACGCCCGGCACGCCAGAGCGCCTTTGAAGATGCCCGGAAAACAGAGCACGTTGTTGATCTGGTTCGGGTAGTCGCTGCGTCCGGTAGCCATGACCGTGACATGATCGTACGCCACCTCCGGTCGGATTTCGGGCTCCGGATTGGCCATGGCAAACACGATGGGGTCGCGGTTCATTTTTTTCAGATCGTCCACCCCAATCACGCCGGGCGCGGACAGGCCAATGAAGACATCGGCACCCTCCATCACGTCGTGGACGGAACCGCTTTCCCGCATCGGATTGGTGTGCTCCGCGTAGCGCTGTTTGGCTGGCGACAGGTCGCCCCGATCGGGCGTCACGGCCCCCTGCCGATCGACGCCAATGACGTTCTCGACGCCCAGCTGTTGCAGCATCCGCGTCACCGCGGTTCCTGCCGCGCCGACGCCCACCATCACCACTTTAAGGTTGGCGGGCTCCTTCTCCACCAGCTTCAAGGCGTTCAGGAACGCAGCGACTGTGACGACGGCCGTTCCATGCTGGTCATCGTGAAAAACCGGGATGTCGAGCCGCTGCTTCAGTTGCTCTTCGATCTCGAAGCAGCGCGGTGCAGAGATGTCTTCGAGATTGATGCCCCCAAAGACGGGTGCAATCCGCTCGACGGTTTCCACGATTTCATCGACGTCGGTGGTGTCGAGGCCGATGGGGAACGCGTCCACGTCGGCAAACTCTTTGAAGAGCTGCGCTTTGCCTTCCATGACCGGAAGCGATGCCCCCGATCCGATGTCGCCGAGTCCGAGGACGGCGGTGCCATCGGTGACCACTGCGACCGTGTTGCTCTTGATGGTCAGCGTGAACACGTTCTCGGGGTCATCCCGGATCGACTCGCAGACGCGCGCGACGCCAGGCGTGTACGCCATCGAAAGCTGATCGCGCGTTTTGATGGGCACCTTGCTGTTGACTTTGAGCTTGCCGCCCAGGTGAAGCAGAAAAGTACGGTCCGAGACGTTGACGACCTCGATGGCTTCCAACGTCGCCACCTTATCGACAATGTCGCGAGCGTGCCTGTCGCTGCGGGTGTTGATCGTGATGTCCCGAATGAGCACATCCTCCTGGGCGTTGACGATGTCGATGGCCCCGATGTTGCCGCCGCGCTCGCCGATGGTTGACGTGACTTTCGCCAACATTCCCGGCCGGTTGGTAATGCGCAGACGAACGGTAATCGAATTGCTTGCGTTGGGCAGGTATTCGGTGGTCTCCATAAGACAAGTCGCCAGCACATCTCGGGGCAGACCCCGCCCCAGAACGCACTGGTTGAAAGGATAATGAGTAAGACGAGGGGTGAGGACGGTATATACAAAATAACGGGGCGGCCCCTCAAGGAGAGGCCGCCCCGATTCTTGTTGAGTGCTGAAGAAAACGCTAACGGCGTTCGTCCAGCACTTCTTGAATTTGCTCTGCGTACGCCGGGCCGATGCCGTTCAGCTCGGTCAGATCATCGACGTCGAGGAGCTCCTCGAACGTTGTGATACCGGCCGATTCGAGGCGCGAGGCGAGCGGGAAATCCTCGGGGATGGCTCCCGTCAGCGCGGATTCCGTGCCGGCCTCGTCCTCGGCGTCAGCCGTCGTGTCCGCTTCGGCCTCGGGGGCCGTCTCGGCCTCCTCAGTCTCTCGCGCTTCGACTTCTTCCACGGCTTCTTGCGCCTTCTCCTCGGCCTGGCGCCGGGCTTCGGCGCGCTCGGCTTCTTCCATCTGCGACTTCAGGTTGCCAAGACCGCTGAGCTCGCCCAGCGTGGTCGGGCCGGTCGTCGAACGGCCCTCGTACTCGCGCGCCGATTCTTGCTGCTCGCTGCGTTCGCGCTGCTTCTCGCGGCGCTCGGCCTGGCGCTCGGCATGCGCCTGATCGCGCTCCTTGGCCGTCTCGCTGAGCACAATGTCCTTTCGACTTTGATCGAAACGGATGACACGCAGCTCCAACTCGTCGCCCTCCTGGTAATGCTGCTGGAAGTTGCGCGGGCCATTCTTGAGCTCGCTGCCTGGCACAAAGGCTTCCACCTCCAGCGGCAGCTCTACGACGAGGCCCTTGTCCTCGACGCGCACGACCTCCCCGGTGGTGTCGCTGCCTTCGCTGTACGCGTCGGCAAACTGGTCCCACGGGTTCGTCTTGACCTGCTTGTGGCCGAGCGAAATTCGCTTCCGCTCCTCGTCAATGTTGAGAATGACGACGTCCATCTCCTGGCCGCGGTCGATCATGTCGCCGGGATGGCGCACCTTCTTTGTCCACGATAGATCACTGATGTGGACGAGGCCGTCGATCCCCGGTTCGATCTCGACGAAGACGCCGAAGTTGGTGATGTTGCGCACCGTGCCGCGGAGGACGGTTCCTGGAGGGTAGCGATCGCTGATGCCTTCCCAGGGATCGGGCTCCAACTGCTTCATGCCCAAGGAGATCTTGCGCTCCTCGTCGTCGATGTTGAGGATCTGGACCTCCACCCGCTGGCCGAGCGAGACCATCTGGCTCGGGTGCTTGATGTGGCGCGTCCAGCTCATCTCGGAGATATGGACGAGGCCCTCGATGCCTTTCTCCAGCTCCACGAAGGCGCCGTAGTTGGTGATCGAAACGACCTTGCCCTCGACCGTCTGGCCTTCTTCGTACTTCTCGGTGATGTTCTCCCACGGATGCTCCGTGAGCTGCTTGAGGCCCAACGAAATACGCTGGCGCTCCTTCTCGTAGTCGAGCACGACGACGTTGAGCTCCTCGTCGAGGTCCACGACTTCGCTCGGGTGCGAGACGCGGCCCCACGACAGGTCCGTGATGTGGAGCAGCCCGTCCACGCCGCCCAAGTCGATGAAGGCGCCGAAGTCGACGATGTTCTTGACACGCCCCTTGAGAACCTGACCAACTTCGAGCTGCTCCAGGATCTCCTGCCGCTGCTCTTCGAGCTCTTCCTCAATGAGTGCGCGGTGCGAGACGACGATGTTCTCATTCGACGGATTGAGCTTGACAATCTTGAACTCCATCCGCTTCTCAAGGTACGCGTCGAAGTCGCGCACCGGACGCGCGTCGATCTGCGAGCCGGGAAGGAACGCTTCGAGGCCGTCGAACAGGTCGACGATCATGCCGCCCTTGATACGGCGGATGATCGTGCCTTCGATAATGTCCTCGTTCGCGTACGCCTCTTCCACGCGCTGCCAACGGCGTACCTGGTCGGCCTTCTCTTTCGAGAGAACAAGCTGGCCGTTGCGGTCCTCCTTGCGGTCGAGGTAGACCTCTACGGTGTCGCCGCGCTTGAGCTCACGGTCAAACTCGCCCTTCGAGACGATGCCGTCGCTCTTGTAACCGATGTCAATGACGACGTCCTTCTCGGTCACCTTCAGGACGCGTCCTTGCACGATGTCCTGCTCGCGGACGTCGATGCTCGTCTCGTCAACGAGTTGCCGGAACTGGTTGTAGACCGGGTCTTCGTCTCGTTTCTCACTCGCTTCCAGATCGTCGAGCGTGACGGTCCGGCCCACGACTTCGCCCGTGAAGCCGGGCGTTTCCTCGCTCCGCTGGAGCTCGCCGAGCGACACGGACGTAGCGGGTTCTTCGACGTCTGCGATTTCGACCTCGGACTCTTCGGCGGTCGGAAAACCAATGTCTTCCGAGGCCGCCTCCACGGCTTCTTCCAAAATGCGATTGACCACGGCCGGGGGCTGCTCGTCGGGCGTTTCCTCTACGGCCACCGCGCCATCACCACCCTGCGGTGCGTCGGGGTCGGTCTCATTGACCGGCTTGGCCGCCGACGTGCTCTTCGCAGCCAACTCCTCGTCAGATTCGGGATTCTCCGGCGCCGCCTCCTCGGCGTCGCTGGGTGTCTCCGATGACGTCGCGGCTGCGGACTCCGCTTGGACGGCTTCCGTCGCGTCCGGCGATGCGTCCTGGTCCTGCTCTGAAGTTTTTACGTTCTGCTGATCTTCTGCCATATAATGCGGTTTACGATTCGACAGGCGTACCAACTCATCGAGCCGGGCTCACCTGCCTCTAATTTGCATGCGTTCGTGCGTCCTCGCTAGCGCAAGACCGCGCTACAAATATGGTTAAGAGTTCGTGTGCGTGATGACAAGGAAGCTGCGCGAGGGTGCAGCGCGGTGCGCGCTTCGGTCAGCTACCTGTTCGGAAAAGTGTTAAATACTAGAGTGAGGGGTTCGTTCCCTCCTAGCGCCGGGCCCGGACGTGCTCTACGACGAACTCCACTTGTTCTTCGATGGTGCGATCAGTGGTATCCAACTCAATCGCGTCTTCTGCCTTCTGCAGCGGGGACAACTCGCGCTGCCGATCCTGCCGGTCGCGCTCGATGATTTCTTGGCGTACCTCGTCGAGCGGGACCGTGCGGCCCTGCTGGGCATACTCGGCCTGCCGCCGCCTGGCGCGCACCGCCACGTCGGCCACCATGTAGATTTTGACGTCGGCGTCGGGAAACACGACGGTGCCCATGTCCCGCCCATCGAGCACGACGCCGCCTTCCGCCGCCTTCCGCTCGCTCGCGATGCGGCGTTGCTCCCGCACGAGCTTGTCCCGCACGGCGGCGAGTTGGCTTACCTTGCTCGCCATCTCCCCCACCGCCTGGGTGCGGATGGAAGGGCTCACGTCCTGCCCGTTGAGCAGCACGCGCATCTCCCCGTCCGCATACTGGATGTCGATCCGGAGAGTAGGAAGAAGTTCGTCAGCCACCTCTGCAGTGGGCGACGCATCGGCTTCCAGAAATGCCAGCGCCACGGCCCGATACATCGCTCCCGTATCCACGTACAGATAGCCCAGCCGCTGGGCGACCGCCCGGGCCGTGGTGCTCTTTCCGGAGCCAGAGGGACCATCAATGGTAATGATCACAAGAGATACATCATCGGATCAACAAACAGTGCACACATGACTACTCGGTTCCTTCCCCATCGTTCGACCCCACGTCACGACGCACGACCGTGATGGGTTCGGGGTAGCGGATGGGCCCCAGCACGGTGTCCACGGTGGGCGTGCCCCGGAGGGTGACGGTCTTCGGATCGCCCTCTCCGGCGACAGCGAGGGCGAGTTCAGTGAGATCGCGCGCATTGTCGCCGAAGAAGCGAACGAGGTCCAGCTCGATGGGTACTGGAATCTGGGCGGGCTCTCCGGGGGGCAACGTTACGTTCTGCTGCAACCGCCCTTCGATCGTCTCGGTTTTATCGAGGAGCAGCCGCCAATCCATGTCGACGAGCCGCGCCTGCACGCTGTTGTCAGGCGGATTCTCGGCTTCCACCATGAGGGTAAAGGACAACGGCATTTCGCCGGAGGCCGCTGCCCGGGTGAGCTGCAAAACATCCGCCGCGCGCAAATCCTGATACGACTGCACCCGCTCCAGCGAAACGCCCGCCAGCTGCACCTCGGCCACGCGGTCGATGCGGAACTGCACCTTGCGCAGATTGGCCACCTCTCGAAGCGTTTGGCACCCGGCCCCGCCCACAATGGCAAGCAAAAGCATCGAGGCAAGCCAACGGCGGCACAACTTGGATTTCATCGTTTCGCGAAGCATTGTCTACATTGCAGCGTTTCTAGGCCGAACCGGCGCATGCAAACATAGCGCGTCCGGGATCGAATTCCACCGATGCCCTCATCCCAACCCCTATGCGGAAGTTAAAACACGACGAAATTGAACGTCCGTCCCCATCGGAGGTGACCCGGCTCCCGAAGCACCCTATCAGCGTGGTGCTCCACAACGTGCGCTCGATTTACAATGTCGGATCGATCTTTCGCACGTCCGATGCCGCCCGTATCGAGCGCCTTCACCTGTCCGGCTACACGGGGACCCCAGCCCACAAAGACCTCCACAAAACGGCACTCGGCGCACAAGACACCGTGGCGTGGACGGATCACGAGGAGGCAGCCCCGGTCCTTCACCGGCACCGGACAGACGGGTACACACTGGCCGCACTGGAGATCACCGACGATCCCACGCCGGTAGATCAAGTACAACCTGAGCATTTTCCGCTTTGCCTCGTGGTAGGCAACGAGGTGCAGGGGGTGGATGATGCGATCATTCAGGAGATGGACCTGGCCTTCGAGATTCCCCAGTTCGGCGCCAAGCAGTCGCTGAACGTCGCCGTGGCGTACGGCATCGCCGTCTTCGATTTAGTGCGGCGGTACCGATCGCTCTGCGGACCGCCTACGGACGCGTGACGTACATATCATCCTGTTCCACGACCGGACCGCACCATGGATGCCTCAACCCTTCCGGACGTACCCGACGCGCTCTTCGACGACTTCTCGCGGGTCAGCACCGACGACTGGATGGCGAAGATTCGCGACGACCTTCGAGGCACTGATCCCGAATCGGTGCTCGTCTGGGAGAGTATCGAAGGCGTCACCCTCCAGGCCGTGTACCGCGCCGACGATCGTGACGCGCTCCCGCACATGAGGCATGTCCCGCTCGCTGATCCCACCGCATCGCCAGCCAACCGATGGCGCATACGGCAGGATGTGGCCCACTCCGACTTGGGCGCCGCGCAGCATCGGGTGCAGCAGGCCCTCGATGGCGGCGCGACCGACCTAGGCATCGACCTGTGCCTGGAGGGCGACCTGGTCCATGGCGTCCCCATCCACCGCCAGCGCGACCTCGACGTGCTGCTGCAGGATGTCGATCTGACGACCACGCCCATCCACTGCGCGGGCGGCCCGGCTGCGCTCCCGCTGTGGGCCATGCTTTGCAACGTCGCTGCAGAACGGGGCATAGCGCGCTCCGCCCTCTCGGGGTCGACGGACTTCGACCCGATGGCTGCGCTCGCCCGGCATCAGATGTCCGGGGCGGACCGTGCCTTTGACGCGGCCGCCGAGGCGTTTCGCTTTGCAGCCGATCTCCCTTCTGTTCGGCCCCTGAGTGTGGACTTGCGCCCCTACCACGCGGCGGGCGCTTCGGCGGTGCAGGAGCTCGCGCTGGCGCTCGGCGCCTGCACTGAACTGCTGGTGCGCCTCCAGGAGCACGGCGTCGCGCCCCAGCAGGTGGCCGACGCCATGCAGTGGGTGGTGCCTGTTGGGACGAGCTTTTTCATCGGCATGGCCAAGCTGCGCGCCCTACGCCTGCTGATCCCCCAGGTCCTTGCGCCCTTCGGCGTCGAAACCGCGCCGACGGCGCCCTTCATTCAAGCTGTCACGTCTCGCCGCGAAGCGACCACGTACGACCCGCACGTGAACCTGCTGCGCGGGACGACGGCCGCCGCGGCTGCAGTGATCGGCGGGTGCGACGTGCTGACCGTGCGTCCGTTCACGGCTGCCGCCGAACCGCCCAATGATTTTGCACAGCGGATGGCTCGGAACACACAACTCATTCTGCGCGAGGAAGCCCACCTCGACAAGGTCGCCGATCCGGCGGCTGGAGCTTACTACATTGAAGCGGTAACGGATGCCCTCGCCCGAGCGGCCTGGTCCCAGTTTCAGGATCTCGAACGCGCCGGCGGCCTGCTCGACGCCCTCCAGTCCGGATCCGCGCAGCGGCAGATTGCGGAGGTTCGGACGAAACGGATGCAACAAGTGACCCATCGCGATCGCGTGCTCGTCGGTACCAACCATTATCCGTCTCCCCCCGAACGACCTCAGGACCGCGAGGCTTCCTCCTCGCCGGCCGAGCGGATCGCGCGCGAAGGCCGGACGGTGCACGACGACGAAGCCCGCTCGATGACGGCGCTCCGCGAGCTGTTGGCCGATGGCGCTCCTCTGGGCGACGTGCTGCCTGCCTTCACGGGCGAGGGCGCTCCTCCGTTCGACGCACTGCCCTCGATCCGCCTTGCCGCTCCGTTCGAGGCGCTGCGCCGCCGTACAGAGGCCTGGGCCGACCGGCACGACGGTCCCCCGCGCGTCGTGCTCCTGCCGATCGGCGACCCGGCGATGCGCAGCGCGCGAGCCAACTTCGCCCGCAACGTGTTCGGGGTGGCCGGATTTGCCATCGATGAGCCCCTCGGTTTCGATTCGGCCGAGGCCGCGGCGCAGACGGCGGCTGACGCGGAGGCCGACGTCGTCGTGATGTGCAGCGCAGACGACGCGTACTCGATGCTGGTGCCTGCAATCTCCGATGCACTCCAGACGCGCGGCGCGGACCCGATCGTCGTCGTAGCCGGTGCCGTACCCGACCAGCGCGAGATGCTCGAAGCCGCTGGCGCGGACGCCTTCATCCACCGCGACATGCCGCTCCTCGACGCGCTAGAGACGTTCCAACAGCGACTTGGTCTTCGTTCGGATACGACGAAACGAAGAGACGACGAGTCGTAATTGCTCTTCAACTCCTCGATACTTCGTCTCCTCGACTCCAGAAGAACATGCGCCCTGACTTCTCCCAGATCGATTACGAGCCGCCGGCCCGCAGCGCGCCCGCTGCGTCGCCGGACGAAGCGTGGGCGACGCCCGAGCAGATCGACGTGGCGCCCGTCTACGGGCCGGATGCCGAGGACGACCTGGAGCATCTCGACTTCGCGGCCGGCTTGCCGCCGTTTCTTCGCGGGCCGTACAGCACGATGTATGCCTACCGGCCGTGGACCATCCGCCAGTACGCGGGCTTCTCGACGGCAGAGGAATCGAACGAATTTTATCGCAAGGCCCTCGCCTCGGGCCAGAAAGGCCTCTCCGTGGCCTTCGACCTTGCCACTCACCGCGGCTACGACTCGGATCACGAACGCGTCCGCGGCGACGTGGGCAAGGCCGGCGTGGCCGTCGACACCGTCGAGGACATGAAGATCCTCTTCGACGGCATCCCCCTCGACCGAATGTCCGTGTCGATGACGATGAACGGCGCGGTGCTGCCGGTGATGGCGTTTTACGTCGTCGCGGCCGAGGAGCAAGGCGTGGCCCACGAGCAGCTGACGGGCACCATTCAGAACGACATCCTGAAGGAGTTCATGGTGCGCAACACGTACATCTAC
>CAYFRX010000111.1:1858-9485 GCA_964345515.1 uncultured Rhodothermales bacterium | reverse complement strand
ACAAAACGATTCCAACAGTTACGTGCGTTATCAGGCGCAGCAAGCCCTGCGACGCGCACAGGCATCCTCATCATCTGACCTGTTGCACCAATGATCCCTCGCATGATTCGCTGTCTTTCTGTCTTCCTCGCCGCCGTGGCGCTGGCGTGGACCCCCCTTCCCGTTCCCAGTCGTGCTCAAGCGCTCACCGAGACGAGCGACGGGTTCCGCTCCACGCGCACCGAAACGTTCGATGTGCAGCCGGGCGGCGTGTTCACCATCAACCGCGTTGTTGGCAGCATCACCGTTTCGGCGTGGGATCAGAACCGCGTTGAAGTGACCGAGACGATCCGTCTCGACGACGCTTCGCGGCAAGACGCGCAGGCGTACGTGCAGCGGTTTCAGAGCACGATCGAACAGACCGGCAACAGCGTCTCCGTGCGCGGCCCGGAAAGCAACCGAAGCGGAAGCTGGCGCCGTAACGCGCGCCACGCTTTCGACGTGCGCGTCCCACAACAGTTCAACGTCGACGTGTCGACGGCCGGCGGCTCCATCGACATTGAGGGGCCGGAGGGCCGCGTGGCGGGTCGGACGTCCGGCGGCTCCATCAACGTGGAGCGTGTGACCGGCGAGGTGTCGGTGCGCACCGCGGGCGGCTCGCTCAACCTGACGGACATCACCGGGCCGGTGGACGGCAATACGTCGGGCGGCTCGATCAACGCCGAGCGGGTGACCGGCCGGCTCCTGGTGCGCACGAGCGGTGGGAGCCTCAACATCGCGGCAATCGGCGGGAACGTGCAGGCCGAAACCTCAGGCGGCAGCGTCTCCATCGAGGAGATAGAGGGACGAGTGATGATCCGCACGAGCGGCGGCAGCATGAACCTTCGTGCCATCACCAGCGACGTGCGCGCTGAAACCTCGGGCGGGGACATCGAGCTCGAAGAGATCGGCGGAAGCGCCGAGGCCCGCACGAGCGGCGGCGACATCGAGGGGCGCACCCTGCGCGGCCCGGTCGAAGCCACGACCTCGGCCGGCGACATCGAGCTGGAAGACGTCCGCGCTGGCGTCGACGCCCGCACGTCCGTCGGTGACATCGAGGTCGAAATGACGATCGAGGACTTCGACACCAACTACGCAACGCGGCTTGCTGCGAGTCACGGCGACATCACGATCACGCTGCCTTCGAATCTGCCGGCCTCCATCGACGCCATCGTGCAAACGACCGGCCCCAACTGGGACCGCGACGACATCTTGAGCGACTTCCCGCTCTCGCGCACCACCCCAGACGACGCGGGGGCGAACTTGCTCCGCAGCGCGGGCGCTATCAACGGGGGCGGCCCGTCGATCGAGATGCGCACCCGCGGCGGCAGCATCGAGATCCGATCGGGGGGGCAGTAGGCCGTGCCTCCTGTTTGTTTCCTTCGAGCGCCCGTTGTTTGGCATGGCGGCGGGCGCTCTTTTTTTTGTGAATGGTACCGACGGATCCCTGACGCGCGGAACGGACGGCCGGGTTGGGTCGTGCTCACTGCCCATCCCCTCATCACTAAGTTGACCCGGCCCCATGCAAGTTCACGACGCACAGAACGTCCTCGGCACTTTGCTGCAGCCCTGTTCTACGGATCCGATGACCGGATTCTACCGCGACGGGTGCTGCCACACCGGGTCTGAGGACCTCGGCGTCCATGTCGTCTGCGCCGAGATGACGGAGGAATTCTTGGCGTTCACGAAAGCACAGGGCAACGACCTCAGCACGGCGCGCCCGTCGCTCAACTTTCCGGGCCTGACGCCTGGCGATCAGTGGTGCCTGTGCGCGGCACGGTGGAAGGAGGCGCTTGACGCCGGCGCCGCGCCGCCCGTCGTGCTCGCCGCCACGCACGAGAAAGCTCTTCAGATCGTGGACCTCGACGACCTAGAGGCGCACGCGCTCGACGCGCCCAGCGCGCAGTGACGCCCGCTCGGGCCGAAGGCGGGCTCTTCACACGTCCATACACCAACACCGCTGACGGAGCGAGCACTACCGATTCTGCTGCATAGGGCCTGACTGCGGCGCCTGATTTTGCATCTGCGCCTTCATGGCCTGCCGAAGCCGCGTCTGCAGGGTCGAGTCTTGCTGGGCCGAGCGCATGATCGCCTGAAATCGCTGGGGGTCCATCCCTTCCGCCTCCGCTTCCTGCTGCATCATCTTCATCTGCTTCATTTGCATCTCCTGCTGTCGGCGCTGCATTTCCTCGCGAGCCGCGGCCATCTCGGTGGAGTCTAGTTGCTGAGGGTTGCCATACTTCTCCTGCATCTCCTGCTGCATCTGCATCTGATCCTGGCGAGCCGAGGTCTGCACCGACATGAGGATGCGCGCCGCCGTCTGCACCTGCTCCTCGGCCACGTCATCAGAAGAGAGTTGCGGACTGGACTGCGGCATCGGGCCAGGGGCGCCCTGTTGGCCCTGCGCCTGCGGCGAGCGCTGCTGGGGCGGCTGCGTACTCGAGGAAGAGGCCGACTCCTCGCTGTTCCCCGAGCAGCCGGGGAGGAAGAGCGTGGCCGATACGATGGCTACTCCAAGCGTGAGAAACCAACGAGTGTAGCTTTTCGGCGTGCACATCATGGCAGTGAAGGTCGTGTGACAGAAAACGGTGCCGACGAGGGCCCGGAAGGTGTGCGTTTCAAAAGCTTTCATTGGTAACGCTCTGCCTTTCAATTGCCGAGAAAGAGAAGTGTTTGGCGCGGCTCGAAACGGCCGCGATGAAGATGGCCTGCGTAGATCGTCGCTGCAGGGAGTTCGCTCGCGGCGCAGAGCCACTCGGTGGGACATGGCGCCGCGGGTTCCGCGATTTCCTCTTGCTTCCTCAACATTTCTTCATTTTTATGAGGGGGCGTGGACGGTGACCTCGCGCGTCCTGCGTTAGCGCGTCGTGCAGACGATCCACTGCCCTGCTTCGCAATCGTCAACCTTATCAGATACGCCCGTCGTCCCTTGATGCACTCCGCACGACGTTTCCCCCTCGCGTTGATCGCCGCCCTCGCCATTGCGGTGCTGGGGAGTGTAGCCCTGGGCGGCTGCACGGGTGAGGCGGAGCCGTCGCGGCCGAACGTCCTCTTCATCATGGCCGATGACCACACCACGCAAGCCTTCCGGAGCTACGGGTCGCGCCTCGCCGACGTGGCGCCGACGCATAACATTGAGCGGCTGGCGCAGGAGGGTGCACGCCTGACGCGCGCCTTCGCCACCAACGCGATCTGCACGCCGAGCCGGGCCTCCATCCTGACCGGCCAGTACAGCCACCGCCATGGCGTGTACACGCTGCGCGACACGCTGCCGCCCGAGGAGCCCAATGTGGCAAAGGCGCTGCGGGACGCCGGCTACCAGACGGCGCTCATCGGCAAGTGGCACCTGAAGGCCGAACCGAGCGGCTTCGACCACTGGACCGTCCTGCCCGGCCAGGGCCGCTACTTCGACCCGGCGTTCATCCGGCACGACACCACCGGCCGGGTGACCTACGACGGCTTCTCGGCCGACGTGATTGGCGACCTGTCGCTGCAGTGGCTCCGCGACGAGCGCGACGGCGACCGGCCCTTCATGCTGATGACGCACTTCAAGGCCTCCCACGAGCCCTTCGAAGCGCCTGCGCGGTTCGACTCGCTGTATGCCAGCGTGACGCTGCCCGAGCCGCCGAGCCTTTGGGAGGACAAGAGCCACCGCTCGCCCGGCTCCCGGCCCTTCGGTTTTACCATCGAAACCATGGGCCGCCGGTTCGTGGAGCGCGACCAGTGGATGCCTCCTCGGTCGTTGGACGCGATGCAAGCCCGCGAGCGCCTGCGGCGCAGCTATCAGGCCGTGGTGAAACAGTACCTCCGCTCCGTTGCCGCCATCAACGACAACGTGGGCCGGCTGCTGGACTATCTGGACGAAACAGGCCTGCGGCAGAATACGGTCGTCATCTACACGTCCGACCAGGGATACTTCCTCGGCGAGCACAACTACATCGACAAGCGGTGGATGTACGAAGAATCGATCCGGATGCCGTTTCTGATTCGCCATCCCGGCGAGATCGAGCCGGGCACCGTTGTCGATGACCTCATCACGAACGTGGACTTCGCGCCGCTCCTGCTTGACTACGCGGGCGCGGAGCCTGCTGACGCCATGCAGGGCCGCAGCTTCCGGGCGAACCTGCGCGGCGATCCGCCCGCGGACTGGCGCGACGCCTTCTACTATCGGTACTGGATGCACGGCGACGGCGCGCGCCGCCCGGCCCACTACGGCCTCCGCACCGACCGCTTCAAGCTCATCTTCTTCTACGGGCTGCCGCTCGACCAGACCGACAACGAACCGACGCCGCCCGGCTGGGAGCTCTACGATCTCCAGAAAGACCCGCACGAGCTCGACAACGTCTACGACGATCCCGCTTACGCCGACACCGTTGCCCATCTGAAAGAGCAGCTGCTCCGGCTCAAGCAGGAGCTGGGTGACACCGACGACGCGTATCCGACGCTCATGGAGCGCCGCCGCACGCACTGGTAAACGTCCTCTTCTCCAATGACATCCCTATGCCCATGCTACGCGCTATACGCAATGTTCAACGTGCCACGCCAATCGCTGCCCTGCTGCTGGGGGCGCTCATCTTGAGCGGCTGTTCGGGCAGCACAGAGACGCTCTCTGATCCCGCCGCATCGACTGAGGCCGAGGGGCCGCCCAACATCGTCATTCTGTTTACCGACGACATGGGCTATGGCGACCTGAGCAGCTACGGCCATCCTTCCATCGAGACGCCGAACATCGACCGGCTCGCCGACCAGGGCGTGCGCTTCGACTCGTTCGTGACGGGCTCGTGGTGCGTGCCGTCCCGGGCGCAGCTCTTGACTGGACGCTACCTGTCGCGCGTTGACCTCGGCGGCGGCACCGGCTCCGACGGCGAGGGCGGCCTGCCCGACCGTGAGCTCACGCTGGCCGAGGCGCTCAAAGACGCCGGCTACAGCACCCACATGCTCGGCAAGTGGCACCTGGGCTACATGGAAGATCGGTTTCTGCCGCCCAATCAGGGATTCGACACGTGGTACGGGATGCCCTACTCGAACGACTACCGCAAGCCGTGGGTACAGACCGAGGAGCCGCTCGCGCTGTTCGAGGGCACCGAGATCGTTGAGCACCCCATCAACCAGGACCGGCTCACCACCGGCTACACCGAGCGCGCGGTCGAGCGCATCGAGGAAGAGAGTCAGACCGACGAGCCGTTCTTTTTGTATCTGGCTTATAACATGCCGCACCTGCCGGTCCACACTGCCGAGCGCTTCCGCGGGCAGTCGAGCGCCGGGTTGTACGGCGACGTGATCGAGACGATCGACTGGAGCGTAGGCGAGGTGCTGGCCATGCTGGAGGCCCAGGGCGTCGCCGATAACACGATCGTGTTCTTTGCCTCCGACAACGGGCCGTGGCTCGGTCTGCCCGACCGGATGCGGCAGGAGGGCAACAAGCCGTGGCACGCCGGCTCGCCCGGCCCACTGCGCGGCTACAAGGCGACGAGCTACGAGGGCGGGCCGCGCGTTCCCGCCATGATCCGCTGGCCGGGCCGAATCCCTGCCGGTGTCGACACCGACGGCCTCGCGGCCGCGCCCGACATGTACCGCACGCTGCTCAACGTCGCAGGGGCCTCCGCGCCCGACCACGCGCTCGACGGGCACGATCTCATGCCGTGGCTCACCGGCGAAACCGACACGACGCCGCGCGAGCGCTACTTCTACTTCCGCGGCGAGCTGGAGGCGATGCGCGAGGGTCCGTGGAAGCTGCGCCTCGCCAGCGGAGAGCCGGAGCTCTTCAACCTGCAACTCGACATCGGCGAGCGGTTCAACCGCGCCGACGACCATCCTGAGATCGTCGAGCGGATGCGTCGGCAGATGGAGCAGTTCGCGGCCGAGGTCGGCACCGAGATCGCCAGCGACGTTCAGGTCACTGACGACATCGAAGGTGACGACTGAGCCGAGGGCCTCCCGAACCGACCACAGCGTGGTGTCGCGAGGTCTCCGCCGGGAGGGGCTGATCTTCGCGCCCAACCCCCACATGCCCACACACTCTGTTACACTATGGATCTCCTTCGTCCCATCACCCTCGACCGTCGCCCGCTGCCAGCCGCGGCGCTCCGCGCGCTCATCGCCGCGCTCTTCGCCCTGATGGGGTTGGGCACGTCAGCCCCGGTGGCGCACGCGCAGGCCGATCCGCCCAACATCCTCTTCGCCTTTGCGGATGACTGGGGGGCCCATGCCGGCGCGTATGGCACCGCAGGCCTCCAGACGCCGACCTTCGACCGGGTGGCCGCGCAGGGCGTGTTGTTCGAGCGCGCGTTCGTCTCCTCGCCCAGCTGCACGCCCTCGCGCGGCGCCGTGCTGACGGGCCAGCACATCGGGCGGCTCGGACCCGCCGCCAACCTGTGGTCCACGCTGCCGGCCGAACATCCCGTGTATCCGGAGCGGCTCCAGGAAGAGGTCGGCTACTTCGTCGGCCACACGCGCAAAGGGTGGGGCCCCGGCCGCCTCGAACCGGGCGGGCGCGACGCACGGCCCGCCGGCCCCAGCTTCGAGGACTTCGACGCCTTCCTCGATGCGCGCCCCGACGATGCGCCGTTCGCCTTCTGGTTTGGGAGCACGGATCCGCACCGCCCGTACGATGACAGCCTGCGCCACGCGTTGAGCGTCGATCCTGAGGAGGTCGCCGTGCCGCCGTACTACCCCGACGTGCCCGCCGTCCGGCGCGACATCGCCGACTACTACGCCGAGGTGCAGCGCTTCGACCAGGAGGTGGGCGGCCTGCTGGAGCGGCTCCGCGCCATGGGCGAGCTGGATAACACCATCGTGGTCATCAGCGGCGATCACGGGTGGCCGCACCCGCGCGGGAAGACACAGCTCTACGATGCCGGAACGCACGTGCCGCTCGCCATCCAGTGGCCGGATCGTGTGGTGCCGGGCCGCGTCGTGCGCGACTTCGTGAGCCTGACCGATCTTGCCCCGACCTTCCTGGAGGCCGCCGGCGCGTCTGTTCCCGAGGTCATGACCGGGCGCTCGCTTCTTCCGCTTCTGACCAGCGACCGCACTCGCATGGAGGCGCCGCGCGAGGCCATCGTCTTCGGCCGGGAGCGTCACACGCCGGCCCAGGCTGCGCCCCAGAGCGGCGGCTATCCGATGCGCGCCATCCGCACCGACGACTTCCTCTACATCCGCAACTTCGCGCCAGACCGCTGGCCGTCCGGCACGCCGGATTGGCGGAACGCCTACTTTGAGGAGGGCTGGCTCGGCGACTGCGACAACGGACCGGCCAAGTTCTACCTCTGGGCGCACCGCGACGACCCTGAGGTCGCGCCGCTGTACGATTTGTCTTTCGCCAAGCGCCCGGCCGAGGAGTTGTACGTCCTGCGCGACGACCCCCATCAGATGCGCAACGTGGCCGACGACCCGGACCACGCGGCCACCGTGGCGCGCCTCCGCGCGCAACTGATGCAGACGCTCGAAGCCACGGGGGATCCGCGCGCGACCGACCCCGATGTGCCGCTCGACGAAGGGCCGTACTACGGCGGAATCCCCAACTGGCCCGGCCAGGAAACGCTCGACGCGTACGAGTAGCCCGGTTCATCGAGCCTCCCGCCTCCGCGTGCAAGGATGCTGTAACAGC
>CAYFRX010000111.1:0-1758 GCA_964345515.1 uncultured Rhodothermales bacterium | reverse complement strand
GGTGCAGGGCGACCGGCCTGTACCGCCGCATCCGAATTCTCGCTCACGAACCCTCGCATCGCATGGAACGCACGACGATTCATCCCGACCTCCCGCCGGCCTCGCGCGTGGGGCTGGGCACCTGGGCCATCGGCGGCTGGGAGTGGGGCGGCACCGACGAGCGCGCCTCCATCGATACCATCCTGACGGCCCTCGACCGGGGCATCACCCTCATCGACACGGCGCCCGTCTACGGGCACGGCGTCTCCGAAACGATCGTCGGCAAGGCACTCCAAGAATACGGCCGGCGCGAGGAGGTCGTCCTTGCCACGAAGGCGGCGCTCGAATGGAACGGGGACGCCGAGGTGTTCAGCAACGCCACGCCTGAACGCATCCGCACCGAGATCACGGACTCGCTGGAGCGGCTCCAGACGGACTACATCGACCTGTACCAGGTGCACTGGCCCGATCCGCTCGTGCCCGTCGAGGAGACGGCCCGGGCGATAAAGGAACTTCAGGATGAGGGGCTGATCCGCGCCATCGGGGTGAGCAACTTCTCGCCCGCGCAGATGGACGCGTTCCAATCGGTGGCCCCGCTGCACACCGATCAGCCGCCGTACAACCTGTTCGAGCGCGGCATCGAGGACGACGTGATGCCCTACTGCCAGCAGCACGAGATCAAGCTCGTCACGTACAGCGCGCTCTGCCGCGGCCTGCTTACGGGCAAGATGACGCCCGACTACACGTTCGACGAGGACGACCTCCGCAACACGGCCGATCCGAAATTTCAGTCGCCGCGCTTCGAGCAGTACATCGATGCGGTGGACCGGCTCGATGCGTTCGCGCAAGCGCACTACGGGAAGCGCGTGATTCACCTCGCCATCCGGTGGATTCTGGACCAGGGCGTCGACGTGGCGCTGTGGGGCGCCCGCACGCCGGATCAGCTCGATCCCGTGGAAGAAATCGACGGCTGGACGCTCGACGCCGACGCGAAGGCCGAGATCGACCGCATCCTCGACGCGGCGATCGATGACCCGGTGGGCCCTGAGTTTATGGAGCCGCCGACCCGTGACGCCGTCGCGTCGTAGCGGGACCGCACCCGTCACGGCGCCCAGGCCGCCAATTGCGAATCCGACGCCTTGAACGAGAAAAGCAACTGCAGCGAGAGATCCAATTCATCGCGGATCTCGCGCCGGGGAGACGGCTCCTGAAGAAATCGGCTGAAGCCGGGCAGGTTGACGGATCCGGCATCAAAGTTTTGGAACCCCATCCTCCAGTGCGGGAAGTTGCGTCACTCGATGGGTCGTTCGAGCGGTTTGATGACGCAGCGATGCCGCGGATTGGCCGTCTATTTGGACATCACACGGCACGGACTCTATGTTGAGACTGGGTTCCGCGTTGAGACCGGGCTCCGCCCTGCCCGACCGTCCTATCTCCTCGACTACAAATTGCAGCACATGAAACCGGTTGTCACGCTTCGTGCCCTTCTCATCAGTGTCCTGCTGATCGGCTTCGTGACGCCGGCGGCGGCTCAGCAAATCGACAGCACCAAGCTGGAGGGCATGGCCCCCGGCAGATCGGCCCCGCTGGCATGAGCGGCCGCGTCACCGCCATCGAAGCCGTCGAGCGCGACCCCGACATCGTGTACGCCGGCACGGCCTCGGGCGGCCTCTGGAAGTCGACCGACGGCGGGACGACGTGGGATCCCATCTTCGACGGCCAGCCCGTCCACTCCATCGGCTCGATCGCCATCGACCAGGACACCCCGGACGTGATCTG
>CAYFRX010000110.1:6196-9517 GCA_964345515.1 uncultured Rhodothermales bacterium | reverse complement strand
GGCAGTTCGGGCTTCTTGACCTCGGCCGTGCCATCGCCGGTCGACTCCGCGGCCGCATCTTCGGCCGCATCGGCGGTACCGTCCGCGTCGTCATCCCACTCTTCGATAGCTTTCAGGACCGCATCGACGATCTCGTCTTCGTCGACCGTGCCGACGACCTCGCCGTGCTTGAAGAGGTGCGCGCGTCCGCGGCCGAGCGACACGCCGAGGTCGGCCCCTGAGGCTTCGCCTGGGCCGTTCACAGCGCACCCCATGAGGGCCACGTTCAGGTTCTTGTCGAAGTTGCGCGCGGCGACGGCTTCCTCGACCTCTTCGACGATGGAAAACAGATCGCCCACGAGGCGGCCGCACGTTGGGCACGCGATAATGTTGACGCCGGGCCGGCCCACGCCGAGGGATTTCAGGATCTGGTGGCCCACCTTCACCTCCTCGACGGGGTCAGCGGCGAGCGAGACGCGAATCGTGTCGCCGATGCCGTCGGCGATGAGCGCGCCGATGCCGATGGAGCTCTTGATGGTGCCCGTCTTTAGGGACCCGCTCTCCGTCACGCCCAGATGCAGCGGGTAGTCGGTCGCATCCGCCACGAGGCGGTACGACTGGATCATCTTGTACGGGTCCGAGTGCTTCACGGAAATGACGATGTCCTCGAAACCGTGCTTCTCGCAGATCTCGACGTGACGCATCGCGCTCTCCAGCATGGCCTCCGGCTTCGGGTAGCCGTGTTTCTCCATGATGTCGCCTTCGAGCGAGCCGGAGTTGACGCCGATGCGGATGGGGATGCCGGCGTCTTTGGCGGCGAGCAGCACCTCGCGCTCCCACTCGGGCTTGCCGATGTTGCCCGGGTTGATGCGCACCTTGTCGATGCCCGCCTCGATGGCCTTCAGCGCGTACTGGTAATTGAAGTGGATGTCGGCCACGATGGGCACCGGCGCGCCCTGCACGATGTCGGCCAGCGCGTCGGCGTCTTCGGGGCGGGGCACGGCGACGCGTACGATGTCGGCGCCGGCCTCGGCCAGCCGCTCGATCTCGGCGAGGCAGGTGTCCACCTCATGCGTCTTCGAGACGGTCATCGACTGGACGGAGATCGGCGCACCGCCTCCGATCTGCACATCGCCAACGTGGACGGCGCGGGTTTCTCGACGGGGAATGTCCATGGGGTAGGGGGATGAGTCGGGATTCGAGTAGCCAGCGCTCTATACGAGGGCTTCGGCAAAAGGCTCCACGGTGGGAATTAGGGAATTGTGAGATTGGCGATTGTGAGATTGGGGGATTGGCCGTCATTCACCCAATCATTCATTCCCCCAATCATTCACGGGCCCTGGCTCGCTTCGTGGAGAATGCGTTTCTCCTCATCGCTCAGCGCATCATAGCCCTGCTCGCTGATCTTGTCGAGGATGCGGTCGATCTCCTCTTCGGCGGCCTGTCGCTTGCTCCGGCCGGGCCGCGAAGCGCCGCTCTCCGCCTCCTCCGGGGACGTGAGGTCGCCGCCCGTCAGCCAGTCTTCCAGCCGATCGACCCACGTCTTCTTTTTCTTCTTGGAGCGCCGCCGGCGCCTGCCGACGAACGTTTGCGCCCACGACGTCACGTCGACGCCGGTGCGCTCGGCGCGGGCAAACAGGAAGCCGCCGAGCGCGCCGCCCCAGTGCGCCGAAATGGACGAGCTGCCGCCCGTCAGCGCCAGCAGGAAGTCGATCACCAGAAAGGCAATCACGACGTAGAGCAGCTTCCACGTGCCGAGGATGAAGAGCCGGATCTTCTTGTACGGGTAGAGCACGCCGATGGCCAGGAGCAGACCCACCACGCAGGCCGAGGCGCCGTGCACGGTGCCTGCGAACAGCCCCAGTCCGGGGAAGAGGTTGTACAGAATCACGGTCAGCAATCCACCGCATACGCCGCCAATCATGTACAGCGCAAACATACGCTCGGCACCGTGCATCTCCTCGTACTCCTTCCCGATCCAGTACAGCCACAGCATGTTGAAGCCGATGTGGATCAGGCCACCGAGTCCGCTGCTGAGGTGCAAGAAGTTGTACGTGATGAGCTGCCACGGCTGGAGCAGGATCCCCGGCAGATCCGGATTCAGCGCGAGGTGGTTCCAGACGAACCCCTCGATGGGGTCGAACAACCCCAGGATCTGCCATGCAAGATACGCCCCAATGTTAATCGTGAGCAGCGCCCGTAGTACCGACGGCTGGGCGTAGTACCAGGTTCGAAACTGATTCACAACCGTCTCTCCGTTTGGCCCGAATCAATTGGATCGTCGAGTAGCGCGCGGCGCGCTGGCGGCTCCGCGCGTTCAGCATGGTATCTTACCATCCACAGCGTGCAGGGTTTTCCTGCCGCGTCGGCGGCGCGCTTTTCCAGCTACCAAGGCATCCGCTGCTTGGGCTCGACGGGCAGCTTGCCCCGCCAGTATTGGATCATGATGAACCCGAACAGCATACCGCCCAGGTGCGCAAAGTTGGCCACGCCGGACTGCGTGCCCGAGAAACCGGCCCACAGCTCCAGCACGCCCAGCCCAATGACGAGCCACTTGGCCTTGATGGGAAACAGAAAGTACAGGTAGATGGGCTGGTTCGGAAACATCATGCCGAAGGCGAGCAACACGCCGAATACACCGCCGGAGGCCCCGAGGGTGGGCACCGGACTCGTGATGAAGAACAGGTGGGTGATGGCCGCGCCCACGACGCACACGAAATAGAACAGCGCGAAGCGGTTCGACCCCCATCGATTCTCGATCTGCACGCCAAACATCCACAATGCAAACATATTGAACAGGATGTGCCCAAAACTCCCGTGGAGGAAGGCGTACGTGACGAGTTGCCAGGGCCAAAAGCCCGGAATGTTCCCCACGCTTCCAAAGATGGTATATCCCACATCCGGAGCCCCAACCGGGTACAGGGCCAGCGCGTTGAGCACCCGTCCGAGCAGCGTCGTTCCCGTGGATTGCGTGACCACCTGCGCCAAGAAGAACAGCCCATTCAGGATGAGGAGGTTCTTGATGACGGGCGGAAACACCGAAAACTGCGTCGGGGGGCGGTAGTAAGACTGCCGAGCCATGCGCGTCGGAAGAAAAGATGGGACGGTACGTTGTGGGGGAGCGCACCCGAACGATGAGAACGCTGGATGCTTTAACGACGAGGTGGTACGAACGCGAAGCGCGGTTCGTGCCAGCGCCGGACGAAAAGATTTAGCTAATTTTTAAACTAAAGGGAAGGGTAGAAGAGGGGGTCGGGAAGAGGGCTCAGGGTAGACGACGTGCCCCCTGACGAGAATGGGGGAGGATACATCGCTTCCCCTCTGTGCTCGCTACCTTCGACC
>CAYFRX010000110.1:0-6096 GCA_964345515.1 uncultured Rhodothermales bacterium | reverse complement strand
TTCCCTCTTCCCTCTTACCCCCGTGATCCTCTTTGTCTCTGACCTGCATTTTGGCCAGCACGACGCCGCCACCGAGCGCACGAAGGAGACCGACCTCATCCGCTGCCTCCGCGCTCACGAAGACGATGTCGATCATCTCTACCTGATGGGCGATGTCTTCAACGAATACATCGAATACCGGCATCTCATCCCGAAGGGATGGGTCCGCTTTCAAGGCATGGTGGCCGCCTGGACCGACGCCGGGATTCCCGTCACGTACCTCGCCGGCAACCACGACCCCTGGCACCGCGACTATTTTTCCCGCGAGCTGGGCGTGCGCATGGTCTACGATGCCGTCATCGAACCGACGGACGGCCCGGTCGTCTACTGCGCGCATGGTGACGCCGTGGCGACCCACTCCAGCTTGTACGCGTGGCTGCGGCCGTGGCTGCGCCACCCGGTTCCGGTAGGGCTCTATCGCGTCTTACTCCCCAGCGATGCGGGCTTCCGGCTCGCGCGCTGGGTGAACCGCGTCGTCCACAAGGACGCGCCTGACCCCGATGTCATCGCGGCGCTGCGTGAGCACGCCCGTGAGATGGTCTCGTCAACAGCGGCCACGCTGGCCGTCATGGGCCACAGCCACGCCCCCGAACTAGTCACCTGGCCCGCGGGGTGCTACCTGAACACCGGAAATTGGTACGAATCTCGCACCTTCGGCCGTTTGGATGACGACAGCGTGCGCCTTCTCCGATGGAACGGACAGCGCGCGGTCGACATTGAAGCGGCGCAGGTGCCCCGGTGAGCTTTCTACCACGCACGACGCTGCGGTGCTTCACATTTTTGCACAGATTCCCACCTGCTAGTTAGGCAATCACATGTCCGACGAGTGGTCATACTCTGACGAGGAGCTCAACGAATACTTCCAAGACCCGTCGCAGCGGCGTCCCGAAGGCGCGGGCTCAGGAGACCGCTCCTCCAGCAACCTCCTACGGCGCTACTTTGAGCGACGCTTCGACGATCCCGACAAGGTCCAGGCCGCATATGTGCTGTCGCTACTCGCCGGTCTCGTGCTCGTGGGCGCGCTCACGCTGGGCTTCTACATGGCGTCGCTGACTGGGAATCTGCCCTCCACGCAGAGCCTGGAGAACCCGCAGTTTCAACTCGCGACGGTGGCCTATACCGCCGACGGCGAGGAGTTCGCCCGCTACGCGCGGCAGAACCGCTCGTGGGTCAACTACCGCGAGATCTCGCCGCACGTCATCGACGCGCTCGTCGCCACGGAGGACCACCGCTTCCACGAGCACTGGGGCATCGACCTGCAGGGCATCATGGCCGCCGTGGTGGACGTGATGACCGGGGGCGGACTCCGCGGCGCCTCGACCATCTCCCAGCAATTGGCCCGCAACCTGTACAACGAACAGATCGGCCGGGCGGTCAATGTCAACCGGAAGCTGAAGGAAATGATTACCGCCGTTCAACTGGAACGGCGGTACACGAAGCGCGAGATCATCGAGATGTACCTCAACACGGTCGCGTTTGGATACAACGCCTTCGGCATCCAGTCCGCCGCGCAGACCTTCTTCGGTAAGGACGCTGGCGAGCTGACGGTGCTTGAATCCGCCACGCTCGTCGGCATGCTGAAAGGCGTGACGATCTACAACCCGGTGCGCAACCCGGAGCGCTCCAAAACGCGCCGCAACGTGGTGCTCATGCAGATGATGCGTAACGACGTGATCTCACAGGACTTCTACGAGAAGAACCGCGACGAGCCGGTTGACGCCGAGTACTACTCGTCTGAGCTGTACGCCAGCATGGCACCGTACTTCGCCGAGTACGTGCGCCAGTGGATGGACGACTGGTCCGAGCAGAACGGCCACGACCTGTACTCGGACGGCCTGCGGGTGTACACCACGCTCGACTCGGACCTGCAGAAAATCGCCAGCGCGTCGGTCGACTCGCAGATGAAGGCGCTCCAGAACGTCGTCGGCTACGAGTGGAGCCAGCGCGACAGCACCGTCTACAGTGCCACCCTAACCGACTACCTGGAGCTGCCGGAGCACGATCCGTTCAGCTACTTCTGGTCGGGAAAAAAGGAGGTCGTGCGCGACTTCATCCGGGAGACACCGCATTACAAGCAGCTGCGCGACCAGGGCCTGAGCGAAGACGAAGCACTCACCCAGCTCTACAACAGCGAATCGTTTGCCGACTCGCTGCGCGCCGAGAAGATGCGCCTCGAAGCAGGCCTCGTTTCCATCGACCCCCGCAACGGGCACGTGAAAACCTGGATTGGCGGACGCGACTTCCAGCAGGACAAGTATGACAAGGTGGCGATTGCCCAGCGGCAGCCGGGATCGACCTTCAAGCCCTTCACGTACACGGCAGCCGTCGATAATGGCTATTCGCCCTACTACCAACTGCTCGATAGCACCTTCACGTGGACGGATCCGTCGACCGACTCGACGTGGAGCCCGTCCAACTTCGGCGGCTCAGACGGACAGATGTACACGCTCAGCCAGGGGCTTGCCAAGTCGAAGAATACCATCACGGGTCGCCTCGTGCTGGAAGTGGGCCCCAGCAACGTCGCCTTCTACGCGCGCCGGATGGGTATCAAGAGTGAGATGGCGGAGGTGCCGTCCATCGCGCTGGGCACGAGCAACGTCACGCTCCTGGAGATGACAGCCGCCTACAGCACGCTGGCCAGTGGCGGCCTCTACCACGAGCCCACTGTCGTCACCCGCATCGAAGACCGCTACGGCAATGTGCTGTACCAGTCGACCCCTGCTCCGGAAGAGGCCCTCTCCGAGCAGACCGCCTACACGATGGTGGACATGCTACGCGGCGTGATCGACTACGGCACCGGCATTCGCATTCGCGTCCAGTATGGCTTGGGGGATTACGACCTCGCGGGCAAGACGGGCACGACGCAGCGCTCGGCCGACGGGTGGTTTATGCTCATGCACCCCGAACTGGTCACCGGCGCGTGGGTGGGCTTCAACGACCCCCGCCTCACGTTCCGCACGAACTTCTGGGGACAGGGCGCGCACAACGCGCTCATGCTCGTGGGCGATTACTTCAGCACCGCCGCACGCGCCGATTCGGTGGGCATCTCCGAAGCGGAGTTCCCGATGGTGGACATCTACGCCAACGAGGAGACCATGCAAGACTCGACCCTAGCCCCGAGCGATGAAGGCCGCGTGAGCTGGTGATCCGAGTGTCGATTTTCGAATGTCGATTGTCGATGTTGTCCTGGGCACTTTATCCGCAATGCGCACTTCGTCACTCGACCACTGACACCCGTGAAGCTTCTCCATACGGCCGACATCCATCTGGGCGCGAAGAACTACGGGCGGATGGATGCGGCCTCGGGCCTCAACACGCGCCTCCTCGACACGCAGCGCTCCTTCGACACCATGGTGGAGCGCGCGCTCAACGAGGACATCGACGGCTTCCTCTTCTGCGGCGACGCCTACCACACGGCCGATCCCACGCCCACACAGCAGAAGATCTTCGCCCGCTGCCTCCAGCCCATCGCCGACGCCGGCATCCCGATCGTGCTCGTCATCGGCAATCACGACCACCCCGTCTCGCACGGCAAGGCCTCGTCGCTCGACATCTTCCCGTTCTTGGACGGTGACATCCACCTCTTCACGCGGCCCGCGCTGGAGACGATCTCCACCAAGAGCGGCCCCCTGCAGATTTTGGCGCTGCCGTGGCCCATCCGCAGCCTCATCCTCACGAAGGAGGAGCATCGCAAGAAGACGCCCGACGAGGTGCGCGCGTTCATCGAGCAGAAGTACGTCGAGTACGTGCAGACGGCCACCCAAACGATCCGCGACGGCGCGAACGGCTTCTCGCCCGACGTGCCCACGGTGCTCGCCGGCCACCTCACCGTGCAGGGCGCCGAACTGGCCGGGTCGGAGCGGACGAGCCTCATCGCGCGCGAGCCCAAGTTCACCGTGGGTCAGCTCGCCGTGCCGCCGCTCCATTACGTGGCGCTCGGGCATATCCACCAGCGGCAGAACCGCAATCCGGAGGGCGACATTCCCGTGATGTATTCCGGGAGCATCGAGCGCGTCTCGTTCAAGGAGCGCGGCGAGCGCAAGGGCTTTTACCTGGTCGACATCGACCCGGCGCGCACGTCGGCTGCTACCCCCACATACGTCGAGACGCCGGCCCGGCCGTTCGTGGCCATCGACGTGGACGCGCGGGATGCCGAAGCGCCGACCGATCACATCCTCGACGCCATCGCCCGACGCGACTTGTCCGACGCGGTGGTGCGCGTGCGCTATCGCATCGACGAAGAGCAGGTGCCGCTCATCGACACGCACCGCCTGCGGGACGCGCTGCAGGACGCGGACGTGATCGCCTCCATCGAGCGCACCGTGGACCCGGCCGAACGGCGGCGGCGCACGGTCGTCACGCGCGAGTCGGACCTGGAAGATGCCATCCGCCAGTACGTGGCCCAGCACGACGAGCTCGAAGGGCTGGAGGACGACATGGTCGACGCCGCACTGGAGCTCGAAGCCGCTTACGAAGCGGAACGGCGCGAGGGCTGATCCTTTCTATCATTGTCCGGTTGACTACCGGGGCGTTTTCTCTCATCTTTAAATGAGTCCTCATCTTTCAGTCCGGCGGGCCTTCCCCGCCTTGGCACTGTTCGCACGCCACTAACGAGCTCAACAACGACCGTCAGCTAGACCCGTGAATATCGAAGATCGGACCGTGGTGGTCCCCCGCAAGGAGAACACGACGAAAGACGAGTCGCCCACTGCGGTGTGGCCCCTCGTCGAATCGGCGCTGGATGCCATTGACGCCGACCCGTCCACCCGCGACGCCGCCGAGGCGGCCATCGCGTCGAGCGATGGCTGTGTGACCTTGGCCAACTACCTGATCAGCCAGGCCGAATACGCACCCAAGATGGACTACCGCTTCAAGGTGCCCCTCTTGGTGTACGCCACCGAACTGGACAAGGAGGACGACGGCGCCACTTCGATCTACGACCCGGAGGAAGGCGCGCTCTTCTTCGAGACCGGCGAGCACGAGTTCCACTTCGACGTCGAGCAAGACTGGACGGTCGACTGGCGTGAAGTCGCCGACCGCGTGCAGAAAGGCTATCAGTGGCAGGGCGTCGAAAACGAGGTGTGGGCGCTCGACTGGCTCATGGCCTACCAGGAGGTGCCGCTCGACGACTACCTTGTTAGCGGCGACGAAGATGAGGAAGAGTAGCGCCGCGCTGGGCTCAGGTCCAGGTGCGCGCGATGCCCGGCCGCTCGGGCAGCCTCTTCCGCGGCCTGCGCTGCACGGGCCTGCTCGAACACGCCATACACTGCACTCCCAGACCCGGAGAGCGCCACGTAGCCCGCGCCGGCCTCATCCAACAGATCCCGTGCGAGGCCTACAGCCGGATATGCGTCGACAACGGGCTTCTCGAAGTCGTTGACGAGCTCAGCCCGCCACCGCGCCAGCTCGTTGGACCGCACCACCCCACCTGGATCCGGGCGACCGGAGGCGCGCGGCGTGACGAGCCCGTACGCCTCGGGCGTGGCGATGTGCACGTCGGGCACGACGACCACGAGCGCGTACGGCATGGCATACGGCGTGCCGCCTGCATCCTGCAGCGGCGTCAGCTCGTCCCCTCGGCCCGTGGCGAGCGCCGCCGGCCCATCCAGAAAAAAGGGCACGTCCGCGCCGATCTGCGCGGCGATGGCGTGCAATTCCTCCGGCGCGGCGTCGAGTCCCCACAGGTCGTCGAGCAGCTGCAGGGTGGTGGCCGCATCGCTCGACCCGCTGCCCAGTCCCGCGCCGTACGGCACGCGCTTGTCGAGATGGAGCCGCGCGCCTTGGGCCACGTCGAACGCCGCCTGGAGCCGTTGGGCCGCCTGGAGGCAGAGGTTGTCTACATCGGTCGGCAACGCCGGATCCGAGCACGTCATTGTGAGCGCATCTGCCGGGGCCGCGGTAAGCCGGTCTGCCCAGCCGATGCGGTGCAGCACGGTCGCGACGTCGTGATAGCCATCCGCGCGCTTGCGCAGCACGTGCAAGCCCAGGTTGATCTTCGCCGGTGCCGACTGCTTTAGCACTGGTGGGTTGTGGGTTGGGCGTTGTGGGTTGGGCGTT
>CAYFRX010000109.1:0-9625 GCA_964345515.1 uncultured Rhodothermales bacterium | reverse complement strand
CGCCTCGCTCGCCCGTATCTTCACGCTCCCGACCAGCCGCATACGCCGGTCGTCATCGTACAGGATTCCGCGTACACCCTTGAGGCGATCGCGGCATTCTGGCAGGCCGCACCCGACCTTCGCCACGCATCTGCCGGCGAGGTGGTCGATGCCTTTACGCGCCGCGCCGTCCTGGATCACGTCGCGCAGCGCCTGGAGCACACCGACCCCGCCTTCCGCCACCAGCTGCAGGCGTACTGGGAGAACTTGCTCGTCGTCCAGTTCATGCAGGACTCGGTGTGGACACCGGCGCGACAGGATACGGCAGGCCAGCTTGCCTTCTTCGAAATGCACCGCGATCGCTACCGTGCTTCCCACGACGCGTCCGATTCGTCCCGCCCAGCCGTACGCTTCGCCCCCACGTCCGACGGGGTAACCTTCGGTTTTGTCCCGGTTCTTGCATCCGTCCGCCCCGATGCAGTTCTTGTATCAGGCGAGGGTTCACACGCTAGGCGCAGTGCCGTGCTTCCGGACGACCGGGCCGCAACAGCGTTATTCCCCCGCTCTAGCGACCGCCGAGCAGGGGAATCGCGCACCGCCGCGCGCCATACCCCGCAGGTCCGGTTCGCTGGTGTCCGCAGTGCCGTCGTCCGCGACTACCAAGCGTACCGCGAGCGCGCCTTCATGCAGCGTCTTCGCAAGCGATACCAGGTGCGGCTGTTTCCCGACCGGCTTTATGCGGCCTTCCGCCAGGCGTCCGCCTACCCCACGGCGGCTCTCGTTCCGCCCCGTTGATCTACTGAATGGACGTTGTCTTCCTCAATGTGATGGACGTGCGCTATTGCCTCCTCGGAGTGCTGATGGGTGGCTTGCTACTGGGATGTCGTCACGACCCGGCCCCCGTCGACTACGTGGCTCGGGTGGGCGATCAGTACCTGACCCCCAGCGAACTGTCAGATCGGCTTACGGCGCTTCAAGTAGGCGGTGACACGGCAGGTGCGCGCCAGCAGATTATTGAGCAGTGGGTGACCAATGCCCTTCTGTACAATGAGGCGCTGCGCCGCGACCTGCCCTCGGAACCGGACGTTCAGGCGATGCTGCAGGAGCAACAGCGCTCGGTGCTTGTGAACGAACTTACCACGCGTCTCTACACCGGAAATCCCGTCTCCATCTCGGACGCGGAGGTGCAGGCCTACTACGAGAAGTATCAGGAGCAACTGCGACTTCGGGAACCGTTTGTGCACGTCTTGTATCTGGCGACCCGCTCCCTCGCGGAGGCTCAAAAGGTGCGTACGGCCTTGCGCGCTCAGCGACGCCCCGACGCAGCACCCATCCATTGGGAGGCACTGGTGTCCGAACACGCCGCAGATCCGGACGAAGCGCGCACCCTCACGGCGCGCTATTACGCCGAGGGGCAGCTGTTTGGCCATCAGCCTCCGCTCCGTGCCCAACTGCAGCGGCTTCGTCCAGGGGAGACGGCACCAGTCTTCGAAATCAATGGCCTGTACCACGTGCTGCACCTGGCCGACCGGGCGGAGGCCGGCGCCATCCCGAAGCGCGCATGGGTGGAGCCGGAGATCCGACGCCGATTGCAGTTGCGGGCTAGGAAACAGATGTATGTGCGTGAGGTTGAACGCCTCAGAACCGAAGCGCTTGCTCGAGACGAACTCGACATCCGATGAACGGCGCTGCCCCGTGTGCTTTGGCCGTTCCGAGTTGCGCCATCGCCTCGCGTCTTTTTCCTGCCATAAAGGCCTCCTTGCATGACCTTGATGCGCTCGCTATCGCGACGTCGTGCCCTCCTCATTGCCTGGCTCACGCTCTTCCTGCTGTCGGTGAACCTGGCCGTGCCCGCTTCCCCCGCCCACGCGCAGGACAATCAGGTCATCGATCAGATTGCAGCCGTGGTGGGCAATGACATCATCCTCCAGTCCGAGGTCGAGAACACGGCGCGGTCGATGGCGCAGCAGCAGCCCAACCTCTCCTACAACGATCAGCTGCTCCGCGAGGCACTCAACCAGCTCATCGATCAAGAGGTGCTCGCAAACCGGGCCCGCGAGGACACCACGATCGTGGTGTCGGATCAGCAGTTGGAAAACCAGTTGGATCAGCAGATCCAGCAGATCGCCCGCCGGGCCGGAGGCGAGGAACGCCTTGAAGAAATCTACGGTAAGTCGATCCTCGAACTGAAGGAAGACTTTCGGGAGGACGTACGGGAGCAGCTGCTCGCGCAGCAGTTGCGCGCGCGGCGCATGCGCTCCATCGAAGTGACCCCAAGCGAGGTGCGGCAGTGGTTTCAGCGCATTCCACAGGACTCCCTCCCCCAGCTGCCCACGACGGTGCGCCTTGCTCACATTGTGCAGTATCCGAAGCCCTCGGAGTCCGCGCGGCAGGAAGCGAACGAAATCATCACCACGATTCGCGACTCCATTGTGCACGGGGGAGCCGAATTTGAAGCCATGGCCCGCCAGTTCTCGGACGATCAGGGCACGGCCGCCGACGGAGGACGCATCTCGGGGGTGAACCTCGACGACCTCGTACCGGAGTTTGCGGCTGTGGCGTCGCGCACGCCCATCGGCGAAATCTCGCAGATCTTCTACAACGAGGCCCAGGAGGGCTTCCACATTCTGCGCGTAAACGACCGATCAGGGGGAACAATCGACTTCAACCACATTCTCGTCCAGATCGACCGGCGCACGGCCGATCCCCAGCCTGTGATAGACCACCTGAGTGCCGTCCGCGACACGCTGCTTCGCACGGAGGTGCCCTTCGAGCTCATGGCGCGGCGCCACTCCGAAGAGGAGCGCACGGCCGAAAACGGTGGTCGCGTCGTTGACCCCCGATCCGGCACGCGTGACCTGGTGCTTGACGCGCTAGGTCCCTCGTGGAAGAGCACGCTGGATACCATGAAGACGGGCAAGATCAGCAAACCGACACGCGTGCAACTCCTGACCGGCGACCGCGCGTACCACATCCTGAAGCTCCAACAACACCTGCCGGCCCATCGCGTCAATCTGGAGACGGACTACGACCGGATCAAGCAGTTCGCCCTGCAGGACAAGCAAAGCCGGGAGATGAACGAATGGATCAGCGAGCTCCGCGAGGAAGTGTACATCGACATCCGAATGCGCCTTGACCCGGTCGCCACGGCGACCCGATGATCCCCCCTGCCTCACCTAAGTTTCTCCCCTCCATGTCCAATTCCGTTCCTCAGGCCGAGGACACCGAAACGCTCGACGACCTTAGCGACGCGTACGAGCGGCTGCGCGCTGAAATTGGGAAAGTTATCGTCGGTCAAGAGTCGATCGTCAAGATGGTGTGCGTGAGCCTGCTGGCGCGCGGACACGTCCTCCTGATCGGCGTCCCGGGGCTGGCCAAGACGCTGCTCGTGCGCACGATGGCCGGCGCGCTGGACCTCGACTTCAGCCGAATCCAATTCACGCCGGATCTCATGCCGAGCGATATTACCGGCACCGAGATCATCCAGCGCGACGACATGTCGGGCCAGCGGTCGTTCAAATTCGCGCACGGGCCGATCTTCGCGAACGTCGTTCTGGCTGACGAAATCAACCGGACCCCGCCCAAGACGCAGGCGGCTCTGCTCGAAGCGATGCAGGAAATCCACGTCACGGCTGCCGGCGAAACGCACGAACTCGACCGGCCCTTTTTTGTGCTCGCCACGCAAAATCCGATCGAACAGGAAGGCACGTATCCGCTCCCAGAGGCCCAGTTGGATCGCTTCATGCTGAACCTGTGGCTCGACTACCCGTCCTTCGCCGAGGAGGTGGAGGTCGTGCGCAGCACCACGAGCGGGCCAGAGGCGGAGGTCGAACCGGTGATGACCGCCGAGGAAGTGCTCACGTATCAGCGGTACGTGCGCCAGATTCCGGTGGCGGACAATGTGATCGAATACGCCGTTCGCCTGGTCAGTCACACGCGCCCGCAACGCGATGGCGCCCCGGACTTCGTGAATAACTACCTGGACTATGGCGCCGGCCCGCGCGCCTCGCAGTATCTCATCCTGGGGGCGAAGACGCTAGCCGCCCTTGACGGCCGCCCGACCCCGCTCGAAGACGACGTCCGACGCATGGCCGTACCGGTCCTACGTCACCGCATCGTCCCCAACTTCAACGCCGAGGCCGACTCGGTATCCGCCGTCGACGTCATCGACGAGCTGCTTACTGAAAACTGACCCGGCGCCCACCTTTCCCCAATCGGTTGTGAATCTTCTTCTTGTTGGCGGCGGCCACGCGATGCTCCCCACGCTCCACGACGCCGAGCGCTGGAGGGCACGCGGAATCCGCGTCATCCTGATCGACAGCAGCCCCTTCCTCTACTACTCGGGCATGGTGCCCGAATATCTGGGAGGCGTCTATGATCAAGACAAGGTGCGCATCGACCTGCGGCGGCTTTGTGATCGGGCCGGCGTTCGCTTCATTCAAAGTCGGGCGCACCACCTCGACCCGGAACGCCGCGTCGTTACTACAGCCGGAGGCGAAACCGTGTCGTACGACGTGGCCGCCCTCGACATCGGCGCGCAAAATCCCGGACAGCTTCTGCAAGCCCTCCAGACAAAGCCGCTGTATCACGTCGAGACGCTCGAAGAGCAGATCCAGGCTACGCTCAACGACCCCAGCCATCCGTTCCGCCTCGTCGTGGCTGGCGGGGGCGCGGCCGGCGTTGAGATTGCGCTCAATGTGGCCGGCCGCTTTGCACGCCACGATCGTAGCGACGCGCTGCATCTTTCCATCGTGGAAGGGGCAGATCGCCTCCTGCCTCGCTTTCCGAAGGGCATGAGCGACTATGTGACGGGCCTCCTCGAAGCCCAGGGCGTGCGCCTGGAATTCGCCACTCTCGTGGAGGCGGTGCACGAGGATGCGGCGGTGCTCGAAGGCCGGCGTTCCCTCCCTGCTGACCTTGTGCTCTGGTCCACTGGCTCTGTCGGCCCCGCCCTCTTCGAAGACGCTGGACTGGTTTGTGACGAGCGGGGCTTTGCCCGCGTGACGGCGACGCTCCAGTGCATAGGATTTCCCCGCCTCTTTGCAGCCGGAGACTGTGCCACGGTGGCCGGCCACGAAACGCTTAACAAGGTCGGGGTCCACGCGGTGAAGCAAGGTCCCGTCCTCCGCGCTAACCTGGAGCGCGCGGTGAGTGGCCTGCTTGCCGGCCAGGCGCCCCACGAGTGGCCCCTCGACACGTTTGAACCGTACTGGATGGCTCCGCTGATCCTATCAACCGGCGTCCCCGAAGGACTGTGGACGGCCGGTTCGTTCTGGCTTCGCGGGCGTTCGATCCTTCGCCTCAAGCATTTCATCGACCGGCAATGGATTCGCCGCTACAACCCGGCGTGGGGTACAGCCAGTCCGCTTCAGCTCGCGGATGCCGCAGCGGCTTCGGCCTGATGAGCCAAACAATCATTCCCGCCGACGTGTATTTTTTGGTGCACCCCGTTCCCAATAGTCTTCCCCGACGATGCAGAACGACCGCTACTGTCAGCTCCAGCTTCTCAGCCGTGAAGACTTCTCCGACGACCTCGCGCTATTTCGCTTCCAAACCGACGAGACCCTGGACTTTACCCCCGGACAATACGCCACCATTGGCGTGCACCCGGATGGGATGAAACGTCCGCTGCTGCGACCGTATTCCCTTGCCTCGGCTCCACACAATAACGAACTGGAGTTTTTCATAGAGCTGGTGGACGAAGGGAAACTCACACCGCGACTCTGGACGCTCTCGGCAGGCGACCGGATTTGGATGCGGAAAAAGATCGTCGGGCGATTCGTCCTCGACGAAAGCTGCCATCACCATATCATGGCCTCGACCGTGACCGGTGTGGCCCCCTACGTCAGTATCATGCGCGCGCAAGCGCAGGCGCTGGAGCACGGGCTCATCGACGAACCGCACCGGATGCTCATCCTTCACGGCGCCAGTCGATCGTGGGAGTTTGGGACGTACCTCAGGGAGTTGACCACGGCCGCCGCGCGCTACGACTGGCTCTCGTACGTCCCTACCGTGAGCCGTCCGTGGGAGGATCCGGATTGGACCGGCGAGGTTGGCCGTGTGGAAGACGTCTTGCGCAAACACCTCGACGCGTCCGGGTTCGACGTCTCGGACACGGCGGCCTACACGTGCGGCCATCCTCAGATGATCGACAAGGCCCAGGGCATTCTTCAGCGAGCGCGCCTCGATGACGACCAGATCCACGAAGAAAAATACTTTGTCGAACGGCGGCAGCCCGCAGCGTGAGTGCGCACCGACCGGGCATCACACTTCTTCCGGGGGCGCCTCAAGATGACCGGTGCGCACCAGAAATGGAAGACATTCGATACGTCGTCCGGTTATCCGCCGTGTCATAGGTCACCCGGACCGGCTGGTTGGTGCTTCCGCACCCTGCCAGCAAAAGGCCGATTGTGAGTAGGGTTGCAATTTGCGCCTTCATGGTGCCCTTTCGATCTAGCCGAGTGCCCGATGCACGCTAGATATGCACCATTCGCCCCATGCTCAACGCATGGCGGACCGGATGCGCTCGCCGCAACGCAGCCCAGCTTCCAGGGCCCGATTGACTCGCCCTTTGCCCACGAGGGCATCGCCCGTCACGAATAGATGCGCCGCATCGGCGTCAAGCAGGCGTTCAGCGTCGGCCGCCGCGGTGGGCAGTGCGTACCGCCAGCGCTGGTGATCCGTCCAGTCGGGTGCTGAGCAATCGGTGCGCAGCAGCTCCCCCGCCAAATCGACGGCGCGGGCCACGAGGGCGTCGTGGCTCTCCTCGTAGTGGGCCTCGGTCCAGTCAGGGGCCATCTGCAGGATGAGGACGGATTGTCCCTCCGGCACGTGACCGGGTTTGTCCTCCTCGAAGCCAAGCCACGCGATGGGGTGGTTGCGGTCCGTGTTGAGAAGCGCGTAGAAATCGCCCGGTCGCTCGATGGACTGCGTATACCCCAGTACGATCGTAAATTGCGAGGCGTAGCTCGCCGGCTGCAGGCCGTCGAGGAGTTGGGCTTCCAGCCCGTCCCTCAGCGTGCTGTTCTGGACGATCGCTTTCGTCTGGGGCGCGGGCGGAGTGAGCACGACTCCGTCGAAGGTGCCCAATTCGGCGCTCTCGGTGTCGTAGACCGCCCACCCGTCCGCCTGGTGGTCGAGGCGCTGCACGCGCGTCTGTCGCCGCACGTCGGCGGATGCATCGGCGGCCAGCAGCTTTCCTAGCGTGTTGATGCCGCGCCGGTACGTCCACTTCGCATCGGCATTCGACGCGGAGTCGCCCTCCTGAATGGAGCCGGCCGCGTCGAAGGTCCACACGTCGCGGTCGATCGTAACGAGTTCGTCGCTGGGGAGGTGATCCCGGACGAGGCGCTCGACCTCTGGGCTGTGCAGCTTGAAGTAGTTGGCGCCGTGGTCGTAACAGAGCCCGTCGCGGCGTCGCGTGGCGGCCCGACCGGAGTAGCCCCGGCTCTTCTCAAAGACGGTGATCTCGGCGTCGGCCGTTCGGAGCGCCCAGGCCGTCGCCAGCCCAGAGGCGCCAGCCCCCACGATCGCGAGTCGATACATTACATTGGGAATCGGTTCGAGGAATCCAATCGTTGATGAGCCCTACGAAACCGCAGAGGCCGGGGTTCGATATGATTGTGATGGATGTGTTGATTGAGGTCGGCTCGCACGCGCCCTTACCGGAACGTTTCGTTTAGCAGCGTGCACGGCCTCGTTCTCCCTCAGTTGCCCCACTAGCGCCATGCTCGGCCGCCTCGTTCTGTTTTTTTTGATCACGCCGGTCATTGAGCTCGCCCTGCTCATTCAGATTGGCGAGCACATCGGATTTTGGCCCACGGTCGCAATCATCGTAGCGACCGGGCTGGCCGGTAGCTTCTTGGCCCGGCGCGAGGGCTTTTCGGTGTGGCAACGCTTCAACCAGCGCCTCGCGGACGGCGGCCTGCCCGGCCACGAACTGGTCGATGGCATGATCATCCTCGTGGCCGGCGCCCTGCTCATCACCCCGGGCGTGCTGACCGACGTGTTCGGCTTCATCGGACTCCTCCCCTTCACCCGTGCTCCCGTCCGCCGCTTCCTCATCAAGCGCCTCAAGCGGCGGGTCGAAGACGGGTCGGGGCACCTGCACGTCGGCGGCTTCGGCGTCGCGTCGGCTGCGAACGAATCCTCGACGACGGCGTCGCCTTCCTCCTCCTCAAATGGACAGCGTGAGGACGATACCGCTTGGGAGGGCACGGGCCGACAGGTCCCCCGTCACTCGGAGGAGCTCGGCCAGTCGGGTGCGCGAGGCGAAGAAGGCGATGCCGTCGAGAACCAGTAGACCTGCCCCCTGCATGATGAGGGCGCTGCCGTGTCCGCGCCAGGCACGGGCGGCGTCCACGCCCCGGTAGCTAGCGACCACCATCGCGGCGCCGACGCCTGAATACGCGACGTTGAGCCCGAGATTGAAGAGCAGGATGTCGTGCAACGAGCGCTCCGCCGCAAGCAGCGCGTTCGCCTCCGTGGGCGGCGCACTGCTCGCCATCAGCCCCGCCGTCGCGATGCCGACGTTGACCACGCCCCAGGCGGCTGATTGCGCGCCGAAGCCCCACCGGGTGGGGTGTGTGGTGCGCCCGCCACTGGCGGCGAGCGCCATCCCGCCGAGCGCATTGAGCCCGCCCCACACGGCCACCCGCCACAGATGATGGGTTTCTGCGCTGTGATGAGCCGCACGGAGCGCTTCCACGGACGGGGTAGCGTGCTGGGCGACAGTATGAGCAGGAGCGCATCCCCACGCACCGGCCACGACGAGAACGACAAGGGCGAATCGGTAGGGCTGCAGCAGTGCGGCGTGGATCATGGCGTCGGATGGTTTCCGTTGAGGCGAATCGAAATGCCCCATGCGTCGGCGAGCGAGGTGATCATCGCCCGCTCGTTCTCCTTAAACGTGCCGTCCGCGTAAGCGATATAGTACAGATCATCAAGGAGAATAAGACGCCGCATCGGGGCCAGGCTATTTTTGATTGTCATGATGGTTTGCCCGAGCACGTCTTCGTCCGGCTCCTGGGCATAGAAGGCGAGGGCGTCGCGGAGGACATCGCGAGCGGCCTCCTCGTCGAGCGACGCGTCCCACTCTCGCACGCGCTCCACGATCGCTTCAATCTCTGCCAGACTCAGGTCGTTATCCGTGCTGTGCGCCACGACGACGTAGATGAGCGTCATCTGGCGGATCAGGTCCCAGTCGTCATCGATCTCAGCGTCCTCCTCCAGCCCCCGCAACGACCACGCTTCAGCCAGGGTGCTAATCAAATGCTCCTCCCGCTGTAGCAAGATGCCATCGACCTCCGCAATGTGGTTCACGTGGGCCAGCACGTCGCTCAGTTCCTCCTCCGAAAGCTCCTTGCCGAGCGTCGCAATAGACCGGCTCACCTCAGTGTGCTTCTGATCGTCCATGAGCACGCTCATCGCCTCAACAATGATCTCTCGAATGACTACCCCCGACGCCTCCGGACTCCACTGCTTGAGCGAGCGCGTGATGGCCTCAACCTCCTCATCGGCCAGATCTCGATCGGTTCCGTAGGCGAGCGCTACGAAGAGAAGCGCCAAGTCGTGGGTGAGCGTCCACTGGTCGTTCCGCGTGCTCATGGTGATACCTTTGTATTGTTGGAGACGTGAAGACGCAGCT